>NZ_JBJGEJ010000006.1:10659-303568 GCF_045062345.1 Pseudomonas sp. 2024-210
CCCACTGCATTCAAGGGCGAGAAGCTGATTGGCGGTGTTGCGCAGATCTGCTTTTGACTTTAATTCCCACTGCATTCAAGGGCGAGAAGCTGATTGGCGGTGTTGCGCAGATCTGCTTTTGACTTTAATTCCCACTGCATTCAAGGGCGAGAAGCTGATTGGCGGTGTTGCGCAGATCTGCTTTTGACTTTAACTCCCACTGCATTCAAGGGAGAGAGTCTGATGTGGGTGTTGCACGGATCTGCTTTTGCCTTTAGTCCCCTCTCCCTTTGGGAGAGGGCTAGGGTGAGGGTGCTTTTGATTTTGAAAGAAAAGTGTACGGTCACTTTTGGCGCGTTCTGTTACTTATTATTTCTTCCTTCGTTGTCTAAACTCCCCAGTCCCCTGTATCTGCCTTTGAGCTGCCTTCATGCCTGCCGCACGCCGTTTTCCGCTTCAACTGATCGGTGCTTTTTTTGCCTTGTACGTCATCTGGGGCTCGACCTATTTGGCCATCCGCATCGGTATCGAATCCTGGCCGCCGTTGATGATGGCCGGCGTGCGTTTCCTTATCGCGGGCAGCTTGATGTACGTCTATATGCGCTGGCGCGGAGCACCTTCACCCACAGCCATCCAGTGGCGCTCGGCAGCCATGATCGGCTTTCTGCTGCTGGCCTGCGGCAATGGCGGCGTCACGCTGGCCGAACATTCCGGCGTGGCGTCAGGCGTCGCCGCTCTGGCTGTAGCCACTGTGCCCTTGTTTACGCTGCTGTTCGGTTACTTCTGGGGCGCACGTAATACCCGCTTGGAATGGGCGGGCATCATTCTCGGATTGATCGGCATCGGCATGCTCAACCTGGGTTCCAACCTGCAAGCCAGTCCGATAGGCGCCGCGATGGTGATTTTTGCCGCCGCCGCGTGGGCATTCGGCTCGGTGTGGAGCCGACACTTACCACTGCCCGTCGGGCCGATGGCCAGCGCTGCTGAAATGCTCGCCGCAGGAGCCATGCTGCTGGCGGCGAGCTTGCTCAGTGGCGAGCGCATGACCCAAATGCCCACCGCTGCTGGCTGGGGTGCGCTGCTGTATCTGGTGTTCTTCGGCTCAATCATCGCCTTCAGTGCGTATATGTACCTGTTGAAAAACGTGCGCCCGGCCGCTGCCACCAGCTACGCCTACGTCAACCCGGCCGTGGCCGTTATGTTGGGCATTGCCTTCGCCGGTGAAACCATCGGTGTGGAAGAGTGCTTGGCGATGGCGGTCATCATCAGCGCCGTGGTGTTGATCGGGTTGCCGCAGTGGCGTAAGAAGAATCCCGCATGAATTAGGGTAAACTGCGCGCCATTGCACCTCTGCGCTGACCTTTTTCGACGGTATTCCCATGACATTCGCCACCCTTGGCCTCATCGAACCCTTGCTGCGCGCCCTTGAGGCGCTCGGCTACAAGACCCCAACCCCGGTTCAGGCCCAAGCGATCCCCGCAGTGCTGGCGGGCCGTGACCTGATGGCCGCGGCTCAGACCGGCACCGGCAAAACCGCGGGTTTTGCCCTGCCGTTGTTGCAGTCGCTGACCATGGAAGGGCCGAAAGTCGCCAGTAACATGGTGCGTGCACTGGTACTGGTGCCGACCCGTGAACTGGCCGAACAGGTGCACGAGAGCATCCGCCAATACGCCGAACACCTGCCGTTGAGCACCTATGCGGTGTACGGCGGTGTCAGCATCAACCCGCAAATGATGAAAATGCGCAAAGGCGTTGATGTGCTGGTGGCCACACCGGGTCGTCTGCTCGATCTGTATCGTCAAAAAGCCATCAAGTTCACGCAACTGCAAACGCTGATTCTTGATGAAGCTGACCGCATGCTTGACCTTGGCTTTACAGAAGAGCTGAAGGATATTTACCGCGTACTGCCGAAGAAGCGCCAGACCCTGCTGTTCTCGGCGACGTTCTCTGACCCGATTCGCCTGTTGGCCGAGCAGATGCTCGACAACCCGCTGAGCATCGAAGTCAGCCCGCGCAACGTGGCGGCCAGCAGCGTCAAGCAGTGGATCATTCCGGTGGATAAAAAGCGCAAGCCGGAGCTGTTTTTGCACCTGCTGCGCACCCAGCACTGGAAGCAGGTACTGGTATTCGCCAAGACCCGCAATGGCGTGGACGAGTTGGTCGGCAAGCTTCAAGCCTTGGGTATCAATGCCGATGGCATTCACGGCGACAAGCCTCAAGCGACCCGTCAACGGGCACTGGATCGTTTCAAGGCCAGCGAAGTGCAGATTCTGGTGGCGACCGATGTGGCAGCCCGTGGCCTGGACATCGAAGACTTGCCGTTGGTGATCAACTTCGACATGCCGATTGTGGCGGAAGACTACATCCACCGTATCGGCCGTACGGGCCGTGCGGGGCAGAAGGGCGAAGCCATTTCGTTTGTGTGCGCCGATGAAGTGAACATGCTGTCGGCCATTGAAATGCTGACCCGCCAGACCTTGCCGCGCCATGAGCAGCAGGACTTCGAGCCTGAGCACCGTGTGCCCGAGACCGATGCCAGCGGGCAGGTGATCAAAAAACCGAAGAAGCCTAAGAAGCCGAAAACTTCGGGCGGTGGTGGTAAGCGTAACCTGGGCAAGTGGGTCGACAGCGGTGAAGCTGCGCCGTCCGAGCCATCGGTCAAACCGGTGCGCAAAGTGCCTGTATTCAACACCGGCCCGCGCAAGCGCAAGCCTTAAGCGTTAAGCCAGCTTAAAACCCCCAACGCGGCGGCGCGCCCACTGGCAAAACAGCCTGTGAGCAAATAGCCGCCGGTGGGGGCTTCCCAATCGAGCATTTCGCCTGCGCAGAAGACGCCGGGTAATGGCTTGAGCATCAGGTTTTCATCCAGCGCCTCAAATCGAACGCCTCCCGCACTGCTGATGGCCTCGTCCAGTGGTCGCGCCTTCACCAGTTTGAGCGGTAGGGCTTTAATCGCTTTGGCCAGTCGTGCCGGCTCGTTGAAGACATCAGCGGGGGCCAGCTCACGCAACAGCGCCGCTTTCACGCCATCAAGTCCCAACTGGCTGTGCATATGTTTGCTCATCGAGCGCGAGCCGCGAGGCTTGGCCAGTGCGGCGGCTACTTTATCCACAGGCTTGCCCGGCAGCAGGTCGATCAAGATCGTTGCGCTGCCCTGTTGGTGGATAGTTTCTCGAATCGGTGCCGACCAGGCGTATATCAAACTGCCTTCAATCCCGCTGGCGGTAATTACGCACTCGCCCAACCGCGGGGCGTGGTGCTCCAGAGCGATGGCGATATTTTTCAGCGGTGCCCCGGCGAATTTATTGCGCAGCACCTCACTCCAACCTTGCACATCAAAGCCGCAGTTGCTCGGCTGCAGGGGGGCCAACTCGACATTGCGCTCAGCCAACAGCGGCATCCATGCGCCGTCGGAACCCAGTCTGGCCCAACTGCCGCCGCCCAGCGCCAGGATGACCGCATCGGGTTTGCAGCGCTTTTCGCCTTCGGGGCTGTCGATGCGCAACTGACCCTCAGCGTCCCAACCCAGCCAGCGATGGCGGGTGTGGATAACCACACCGCTGTCGCGCAATCGCTTGAGCCAGGCGCGCAGGAGCGGGGCGGCTTTCATGTCGGTGGGGAAGACACGGCCTGAGCTGCCGACGAAGGTTTCAATACCCAAGTCGTGAATCCACTGGCACAGGGCATCCGCGTCGAACGCCCGCAGCAGCGGGGCTATCTGCGGGGCACGTTCGGCATAGCGGGACAGGAAGGCCGGGTAGGCTTCGGAGTGGGTGATGTTCATGCCGCCCACGCCCGCCAGCAAAAACTTGCGGCCCACGGACGGCATGCTGTCGTAGAGGTCCACCTTTACGCCTGCCTGGCTCAACACTTCGGCGGCCATTAAACCGGCGGGGCCCCCGCCAATAATGGCGACATGAGGGGACGCAGAGGAGGTGGGCTGAGTCATGACAAGGCTGCAAATCGGCGAAATAAGTCGGGCATTCTACCTGAGTGCGTCAAACCCTGTAGCCGCTGCCGCAGGCTGCGATAGGGCCGAAGGGGCCTTGCTAAAGCGGGGACGCTACGCATCCCATCGCAGCCTGCGGCAGCGGCTACAAGAATTGACCAGCAGCTGTACGAAAAACATACAGTGCTGTGCAGGCTATACGCGCTGTGGCCTGCGAGGGCTTTCACTCAGGTTATCCACAGGCAGTTCCACAGGCATTGTGGGTAAAAAATCACGCCTCAATGACACCCTGATGACAGCCAGACCTTTTGTGCGCTGTGATGCAAGATGCCATGACGCCGTGCCAGGGCTTCGCGGTCTTTGCTGTAACCCCCGCCAATCACGCCGACCACCGGAATATCGCGGCCCAGGCAATGACGCATCACGCGCTCATCGCGCTCGGCGAGGCCCGCATCCGTCAACTTCAAATAACCCAGCGCATCGTCCTTGTGCACGTCGACCCCGGCGTCATACAGCACCAGATCCGGCTGGTACAACGGCAACAGGTAATTCAGCGCCTCGTCGACCACTTGTAAATAGTCGGCATCACCCATACCCATCGGCAAGCCGATGTCCCAATCGCTTTGCGCCTTGCGCGCCGGAAAGTTCTTTTCGCAGTGCAGGGAAACCGTAATAGCGTCTGGCGTCTGCTCAAGGATGCGCGCTGTACCGTCGCCTTGATGCACATCGCAGTCGAAAATAAGCACGCGATTGACCCGGCCACTTTCCAGCAGGTAGCGACTGATGACTGCCAGATCATTGAAGATGCAAAACCCCGCCGGGTGGTCGTAATGCGCGTGATGAGTGCCGCCCGCCAAGTGGCAAGCCAGCCCATGCTCAAGGGCTTGTTCGGCGGCCAACAGTGACCCGCCCACTGCGCGAATCGTGCGACGCGCCAGGGCTTCGCTCCAGGGCAGGCCCAGACGGCGTTGATCTTCACGCGCCAACTCCCCGGCCATATAGCGCTCGATGTAGGCGCGGTCATGGGCCAGCGCGAGGATATCCACAGGGCACAGTTCGGGGCGCAACAGGTCGACTTCACGGGTCAACCCGGTGTCGATCAGGTGATCACGCAACAAACGGAACTTGTCCATCGGAAAGCGGTGCTCTGCCGGGAATTCAGGGCTGTAATCATCGTGGTATATCAGCGGTACAGGCATAGGGAATTCACGTCTGAGCGAGCGCGGAATATTAACAGCGCTGTACACTGCTCAACAGTTGAAAAGCCCGGTCATCAATCGGAGAGGCCTGATGGAGCAGATCAAAGAACTCGAAAGCCCTCGGTTGTTGTTGCGCCCCTGGCGCGACACCGATTTGCCTGAGTTCGCTGCGATGTGTACGGACCCTCAGGTGATGCGCTATTTTCCTGCGCACTTGAGCCGCCTCGAAAGCGCCGCTTTCATAGGCCGCATGCGCGGCCATTTTGCTGAGCATGGTTACGGTTTCTGGGCGTTGCAACGCAAGGATTCCGGCGAGTTCATTGGCTTCACCGGGCTGGCGAATGTCAATTTTGCCGCTGCCTTTACCCCGGCGGTCGAAATTGGCTGGCGACTGGCGCGAGAACACTGGGGGTTGGGGTACGCCAGCGAGGCGGCCTGGGCGGCGTTGCGCTGCGGGTTTGATCGTTTGGCGCTGGATCAGGTGGTGTCTTTCACCAGTGAGGCAAATCTGCCGTCGCAAAAGGTCATGCAAGCGATTGGCATGCACCGCGACCGCGCAGGTGATTTTGAACACCCGCGCCTGCCTGAAGGGCATCCATTAAGGTCGCATGTGCTGTACCGCATTTCGCGGGCACAATGGCTGGAAACCCTGCACGGGTAGGTCGATGTAGAGCGACGCAAGTCGGAATTTTGTTGAGCGTCGTCCTCCGATGTACGGCGCTATTGCTTTGTGTGAGGAGAATCGGAATGAGCCAAGTGTTGGATGATCTGGTCAATTTGCTGACGCTGGAGCCGATCGAAGAAAACCTCTTTCGTGGCAGCAGTCAGGACTTGGGCTTTCGCCAGTTGTTCGGCGGTCAGGTGCTTGGGCAATCGCTGTCGGCCATGAGCCAGACGGTTGAAGACGCCCGCCATGTGCATTCTATGCATGGCTATTTTTTGCGCCCCGGCGATGCCAGCCTGCCCGTGGTTTATCAGGTTGACCGGGTACGCGACGGCGGCAGTTTCAGCACCCGTCGGGTAACGGCCATTCAGAAGGGCCAGCCGATTTTCACCAGCAGCGCTTCGTTCCAGTACGACGAAGTGGGGTTTGAGCATCAGACGTCAATGCCCGACGTCGTTGGCCCAGAAAACCTGCCCTCCGAGCTGGAGATGATTCGCCAGCGAGCGCACCTGATTCCGGAGTCGATGCGCGAAAAATTGCTGTGCGCAAAACCGATCGAGTTTCGCCCGATCGTTGGCGAAGATCCGTTCAACCCTGCGGTCTCTGACCCAATCAAATACGTGTGGTTTCGTGCCGACGGCTCGCTGCCCGATACCCCGGCCTTGCACAAATACTTGCTGGCCTATGCGTCGGACTTCGGCTTGCTGACGACCTCGTTGCTGCCCCACGGCAAAGGCGTATGGCAAAAAGACATGCAAGTTGCCAGCCTCGACCACGCCCTGTGGTTTCATGCCGATTTGCGTGCCGATGACTGGTTGCTCTACGCGATGGACAGTCCGTGGGCGGGCAACTCGCGCGGATTCTCCCGTGGCAGCGTGTATAACCGTGCGGGCCAACTGGTTGCATCGGTGACTCAGGAAGGTCTGATTCGCCATCGCAAGGACTGGGCATGAGGCTCAAAGACATCCGCCATTGGGTGTTTGACATGGATGGCACTTTGACCGTTGCCGTGCATGACTTTGCCGAGATTCGCCGGGCGTTGGGCATCCCGCCTGATGAGGATATTCTGACTCATCTCAGTGCTTTGCCTGCGGCGCAAGCCGCGGCCAAACACGCATGGTTACTTGAGCATGAGCGGGAGCTGGCCAAGGCCTCCACGGCTGCACCCGGCGCGGTTGAACTGGTGCGCGATCTGGCTGCGCGGGGTTATCGCCTTGGAATATTGACGCGCAATGCGCGGGAGTTGGCGCTGATCACCCTGCAGGCCATTGGCCTGGCCGACTGCTTTAAGCCTGAAGATGTGCTGGGGCGTGAGTGTGCGGTGCATAAACCTGACCCGGACGGCCTGCTGAAACTGGCGCGGTCGTGGCAGGTGGAGCCTGCCCGGATGGTGATGGTGGGCGATTATCGTTTTGACCTCGACTGCGGGCGTGCGGCGGGCTGTAAAACCGTGCTGGTCAACGTGCCGGTCAATCCCTGGCCGGAACTGACCGACTGGCATGTGCAGGACTGCTATGAACTGCATGCGTTGTTTACATCCCCGTAGCAGCTGCCGAAGGCTGCGTCCGATTGCGCAGCGATCGTAATAATTAAGCCCCGGATCTTAATGGGACACTCAGGTGACTGAATTTACGATTGCTGCGCAATCGGACGTCGCCTGCGGCAACTGCTACGACGTCCGGCTCAGTGTCCGAACAACGCCTTTTGCCCCTCAGGTGAGGTGAACATCTGGTCGCCGTTGTGCCCAACGCCGGGCACTTCAACCAGCCGTTGATTGAGCCCCTGTGGATGGCGTTGAGTCAGGTATTCAACGTAATTCTTGCCGCGCACCAACCTGAACGCACCCTGTGCCTGCGCCTCGCAGCTTTTATCCAGCGCCGGGTGGTTGGGGTCGGTGTCCTTGGCGCCCAACAAGTAGGTGATATCGCGTTCTACGTAGGCCTGTTCAAGCGCCCGCCGCTTTTGCCCTTCTGCATACGCAGGCAGGCCTACAAGCCCGTATTTCCAGGTATTGAAGCCAGGGCAACTGGCTTGATCAAAGGTGGGAACTGGCCGCTGCGCAGTGAAATAAGCGTAGGAAGAAGGGTTGGCGACCACATAACGCACCTTGATGCCTTTGGCTTTCAACGCCGTATCGGCCTGAGTCGTCAATGCGTAGCGTTGCACCACTTGGGCACCGCCTGAATGCCCGGCAATCACCACTTCGCGCAACCCCGGGAAGCGTTTACGGTCGCCAAGGCGCTCAAGTATGTGATCCAGCGCCGCATATGAGCTGAGGGGGGAAGGCCCAAGGGCGGGAGCTCCGGCCATCCAGTCGTTACCCTGCCAGCGCAGCACGGCGTCCGGCAGGGCATGGCGGTTACTGTCGGTTTGATTAAGAAACTGCGGCGCGATGATCAAGGTTGTGGATAACTGTCCGGCCTGTGTCGCAGCCTGTTCGGCGCTGTGCAGGTAGGTCTGTGCATTGCGCAAGCGCCCGTGAATGACAATCAGCGCCCGTTGCACGTCGGGCAGAGGGTGTTTCCAGTCCTGACTGACGCCGACTTTCAATTCGCTGGCACCGATTTTCATAGCCTCGGGGCTGAGTTCTTTAACCCCATGTTCGGCTGCTTGAACGCTACAACACACCACCATCCACACCATCATTGAAGCGAACAAGCGTGTAGCCATTTAGAGGTTCCTTGCTGAAAACGTGTCGCATCGATTGATATTGCCTTGAGCAAAGCCAGTCTTGAACCACTTGACCCGCTGCGCCGAAGTGCCGTGGGTGAAAGAGTCCGGCACGACGCGGCCACGGCTTTGTTGTTGCAGGCGATCATCACCAATGGCATTGGCGGCGTTCAGCGCCGACTCAATGTCGCCGGGTTCCAGCCAGTTATGGCGCTTTTGCGCCAGATTCGCCCACACCCCGGCAAAACAGTCGGCTTGCAGCTCCTGACGCACCAACAACCCGCCGTCACCTTCCATGCGCCGACCTTGCTGACGGGCCATCTGCATTTTTGAGGAGATGCCCAGCAAGGTTTGCACGTGATGGCCCACTTCATGGGCAATCACATAGGCTTGCGCGAAGTCGCCCGAAGCTTTGAAGCGCTGCGCCATTTCCTGGAAGAAACTCATGTCCAGGTACACCTTCTGGTCTGCCGGGCAATAGAATGGACCACTGGCTGCCGTGGCATAGCCGCAGGCCGAGCCGACCTGCCCGCGAAACAGCACCAGGGTCGGGTTTTTATAGTGGCGGCCCGACTGCTGAAAAATCTGTGCCCAAGTGTCTTCGGTATCGCCCAGCACGGCGCGAACAAAATCGGCTTGTTCGTCATTGGCCGGCGGCGCATGCCCGGCTTGCTGAGTCACTTGGGGAGCAGATTGCTCGGTCATCTGGCCGCTTAATTGCCCGAGAATCTGCATGGGGTCCTGGCCGGTCAGCAGGCCGAAGCCGACAATCACGACCACGGCCATCAGGCTCAATCCTTTGCCGCCCCCGAAACGCATGCCTCCACCGCCGCCAGTGCTTTGATCGCGCACGTCTTCAACGTTGTCGCTACGGCGGCCTTTTTTCCACAGCATGGAGGAATCCTCTAATAAATCGTGTCTATAAGTGTTGTTGCTGAGACCTGACTGCGCCAGCCCGGTCGTCAGACGTTTCCTCGGTGGAGTCTTCTTAAAAGACCCAAAGGGCTTATGACAGTTCCAGACCTTAGTCTCAAGTGGTTGAATAGCGCCTGAACCGCAGATCGCCCCGGAGTTGTTATCCCTGTGAATATAGATACCCGCATCAAATACCGTCATCTGGTGTGCTTTCTGGAAATGGCACGCCAAGGCAGTCTGGCGCGGGCGGCGGATGTGTTGGCGGTGAGTCAGCCGGCCATGTCCAAGACCCTCAAGGAGTTGGAAGCCTTACTCACGGTCAGCCTGTTTGTTCGCAGTAAAAACGGAATAAGCCTGACTGAGGCCGGGGTGGCCTTCCTGCGGTATGCGACGCCATCGGTGCAGGCGTTACGCGAAGGGGTCAATGCGCTGCGCGGCGGCGAATTTGCGGGCGGGGCGGTGCGCCTTGGCGTGCTGTCGACCGTCGAGAGTGTGTTGATACCCGAATTGGTGCGACGCCTGCATCAGCAGCATTCCTCATTGGTGGTCAGTGTGGTGACGGGACCCAGCGCCTATTTGCTCTCGCAATTGCGGGTAGGGGATGTGGATCTGGTGGTCGGGCGAATGACCGACAGCCCGGAAATTCAGGGTATGAATTTTGAACACCTGTATAGCGAGTCCATGACGCTGGTGGTGCGAGCCGGGCACCCATTGGCGCGCCAACCGCTGGATCGCAGCCTGCTGGAAAACTACCCCTTGGTCGTGCCTTTAGCCAATACGACCATCCGGGCGTATGCCGACAGCTTGTTCGTGCAATGCGGCATCAACCCGTCCCGTCAGCGCCTGGAAACGCTGTCCGTGACCCTGAGCCGCCGTTATGTGCTGTGTAACGACGCCGTCTGGATTGCGCCGCTGGATGCGGTTCGACTGGATCTGGCCAGTGGCGAGTTTCACGAACTGGACGTGGGACAGCGAGAGCCGGGCGGTTCTATCGGTATTTGTCGCAACGCCCACGTGCCCGTCTCGTTGGCTGCGCAAGGGTGCATCGAAGTGTTGCGTGAGCTGGGGCAGGCGTATGCCGCAGGGGTTTATCCATAACTGAATGGTTATGGATGGCCCTGGCCTTTTCAGTAGTCCTTGTTGACCTGTTGTTTAAACTGCTGGCTTACCGTGCAGCCAATAAAAACAACAGGAGATCGACATGTCTGATGCAGACAGCCGGCGCTTTGTCATTCGTGACCGCAACTGGCACCCCAAAGCTCTGACCCCGGATTACAAAACCTCCATTGCCCGTTCCCCGCGTCAAGCGTTGGTGAGTATCCCGCAATCGGTCAGCGAAACCAGTGGGCCTGATTTTTCCCATCTGCGCTTCGGCCAGTTCGACAACGATCTGCTGCTCAATTTCAACAATGGCGGGTTGCCTATCGGAGAACGCATTCTGGTCGCGGGCCGGGTCTGCGATCAATACGGCAAGCCGATTCCCAATACGTTGGTGGAAATGTGGCAAGCCAACGCCGGTGGGCGCTATCGCCACAAGAATGACCGTTACCTGGCACCGCTTGACCCCAATTTCGGCGGTGTCGGTCGCACCCTGACTGACAGTCAGGGCTACTACAGCTTTCGCACGGTCAAACCCGGCCCGTACCCGTGGCGCAATGGCCCGAATGACTGGCGTCCGGCGCATATTCACGTGTCGGTCAGTGGCCCGTCGATTGCGACACGTTTGATTACCCAGCTGTATTTCGAAGGCGATCCGTTGATCCCGATGTGCCCGATCGTCAAGTCGATTGCCAACCCCGAAGCGGTGCAAAGCCTGATCGCCCGTCTGGACATGGGCGCTGCCAACCCGATGGATTGCCTGGCCTACCGCTTCGACATCGTGCTGCGCGGTCAGCGCCAGACTCACTTCGAAAATCGCTGAGGAGCCCTATCATGCCTATCGAACTGCTACCCGAAACCCCTTCGCAAACGGCTGGCCCTTACGTGCATATCGGTCTGGCGCTGTCCGCTGCCGGTAATCCGTCGCGTCCCGAAGAAATCTGGAACGAAATGGCCAAGCCCGGCTCGCCGGGTGAGCACATTGTGCTGCTGGGCCATGTCTATGACGGTAATGGCCATCTGGTGCGCGACTCATTTCTTGAGCTGTGGCAAGCCAACCATGAAGGGCGCTACGACGAAGCATTTGATTCGGAAAAGACGTTCAACAGTTTTGGCCGCACTGCCACCACCTTTGATGCCGGCGAGTGGACGCTTAATACCATCAAGCCTGGCGTGGTAAACACGGCTGCCGGTGTGCCGATGGCGCCGCATATCAACGTGTCGCTGTTTGCCCGTGGCATCAACATCCATTTGCAGACGCGCCTGTATTTCAGCGACGAGCCTGAGGCCAACGCGAAGTGCCCGGTGCTCAATCTGATTGAGCAGCCGCAACGGCGTGAAACTTTGATCGCACAGCGCTGCGAAGTGAATGGCAAACCGGCTTACCGATTTGATATTTATATTCAGGGTGCGGGCGAAACGGTGTTTTTCGATTTTTAAAGCTCAACCACGCGCGCGGCGTTGCTGCCACGCTGCGGCCAGCCCGCTGAGGCAGATAATGGCGATGCCGATGCGGGCTGACAGGTCGGGCATGTGGCCAAATAGAAACCATCCCAAAATGCCGGAGAACACAATCTGGCAATAGCTGAACGGTGCCAGCAGCGCCGGTGCAGCGACCCTGAAAGATTGCGTGAGCAGCAAGTGCGCGGTCATGCCCAAGGTGCCCAGCGCGAGCATGGCCAGGCCATTGATAAACGTGGGTGTCTGCCAGAAAAAAGGCACCAGCGCGCTCATCACGATTGCATTGAACAGCCCGGCAAAGAAGTTGCTGGTGGTCGGGCTGTCGTAAGCGCTGAGTTTGCGCGTCAGGATCTGGTAGCAGCAGAAGCAAAGCGCCGCAGCCATCGGCAGCAACACCGCCGGCGTGAACAGCCCGCCGCCGGGATGGATGATCACCACCACGCCGATGAATCCGCAGACCACGGCCAGCCACTGGCCCTTCGATACCTTTTCGCCTAACAGCGGGCCGGACAATGCCGCCACCAGCAACGGCGCGATAAAGTTGACGGCGGTGTTTTCCGCCAATGGGATAAACAGCAATCCGTAGGTGAAGAACAACCCCGACCCCAACAGACAGATGGCCCGCAGCGCTTGCAGCAGGGGCCGGGTGCTGCGCAATACACTCAGCCCTGACTGGGGAAGGAAAATCCCCGCCATCAAGACGGTGTGCACCAGATAGCGCGCCCACACCACCATCACCACGGGGTAGATTCCACTGAGGTATTTGGACAGTGCGTCGTGGCTGGAAAACAGCGCAGTGGCTGTGACAATCAGCAGAATCCCCTTCAGAGGGTGGTTAACCCCTGAAAGTGGCGTTGGCAATGTCATCGAGCACCTCTATTGAAGGACGGCGTGTCGAGCGTCAGACAGCCTGACGCTCACAAGAGGTTCGATTAAGCTCGCGTATCAGACCTGCGGGATTTTTCGCGGAGCCATGAAGTACATCCAGACCAGCGCAATAAAATACATGCCTGGAATCATCGTGAACAACACGGTGTAGTTGTTGTTTGTGACAGTCAGCACATAGCCGACAAACTGGGTCATAAACATACCGCCGATGGCTGCGCACATGCCGCCAAAGCCGAACACCGTGCCCATCATGTGTTTGGGCGTGTAGTCCATGACCATGCTCCACACGTTGGCCGTCCAGGCTTGGTGCGCGCCCAGCGCCAGGGCAATGGCACCCACGGCCATCCAGAGGTCGCTGGAACCGGCGGCCAAGACCACACCAATAATGGCAATGGCGCACAACAGCATCGACACCAGTCGCGCCTTGACTGCCGCCATGCCCCGTTTGATCAAGACCGAAGACAGAATGCCGCCACCCACGCTGCCGAAGTCGGCGGTGATGTAGATGATGATCAGCGGAATACCCATCTGCGTGACGCTGATGCCCAGGTTGTATTGCTGGTTGAGGAAAGGCGGCAACCAATACAGGTAAAACCAGAACACCGGCGCGGTCATCGCGTATGACAGGGCAAAGGCCCACGTACCACGCATCTTCAGGATGCTGGAGAACGAAACGGTGGTTTGCTCCGGCTCTTTTTCTTGCTGGATGTAGGCCAGTTCCTCTTTGGAAACGGTGGGGTGGTCTTCAGGGTTGAAGTACTTCAAGCCCCAGAAGATCAGCCAGATACCACCCAGCGCAGACATGCACAGAAACGCAGCCTGCCAACCCCACACATGCAGCACCAGTGGCAGCATCATGGGAGTAAACATGGCGCCCACGTTCGTCCCGGCATTGAAGATACCGCTGGCCACCGCACGTTCCTGGGCGGGGAACCACAGACGCGTGGTTTTTACGCAGGCCGGGTAGTTGGCGGCTTCGGTCACGCCGAGAATAAAGCGGCAGATCATAAAGCCGACGGCTGAGGTGGCCAGACCATGCGCGCCCGTGGCCAGGCTCCATAGCAGCACGGCGCAGAAGAACACACGCTTGACGCCGATGCGGTCAATCAAGCGGCCTTGCAGGACGAAGCCTATGGCATAGCCGACCTGAAACCAGAAGTTGATGTTGGCGTAATCCATCGCCGTCCAGCTCATCTCTTTGGCCAGAACCGGTTGCATCACGCCGAGGGCAGCGCGGTCGATAAAGTTCAGCGTGGTGGCGAAAAAGACCAGCGCGAGCATTCCCCAGCGGGTCTTGCCGCTTGCCATGGCACCGCGGATCTTGCCGCCGAAACCGGCGTGCGGAACACTTTGGGCAGGCGTGGTACGTGCAGTCTGAGAAGGGACCATGAGGTGTTTACCCGTTTCTTGGAATTGTTTTTTGGTGTGGCGCATGTGCAGCACGTCATACGGGTTTGATGGTGGCGACTGGATAAAAAACCGTCAATTCACGACAGGGCATTTTGTTCGATAATCGCACATAAAACTAACCGGTTGGTACACAGTGATTGCTCAATAATAGAGCGCCCTTAATAATCAAGCTATCAACACATGCCAGCGTCTACCGGGAGTTATAAATGAAGCGCTCGATTGCCACTGTTTCCCTGAGCGGCACCCTGCCGGAAAAGCTGGACGCTATTGCGGCGGCGGGTTTTGACGGGGTCGAAATCTTCGAGAATGACCTGTTGTATTACGACGGCAGCCCGCGTGAAGTGCGCCAGATCTGTGCTGATCTGGGCTTGACCATCAGTCTGTTCCAGCCTTTTCGGGACTTTGAAGGCTGCCGCCGTGACCGGCTGGCGCGCAATCTGGATCGCGCAGAGCGCAAGTTCGATTTGATGCAGGAGTTGGGCACTGATCTGGTGCTGGTGTGCAGTAACGCGGCCGCCGATTCAGTCGGCGACCGGCAGATCCTGCTGGATGACCTGAGCCTGCTGGCCGAGCGTGCGGGCGCGCGCGACTTGCGCATTGGCTACGAAGCGCTGGCGTGGGGACGCCATGTCAACACGTGGCAACAGGTCTGGGACCTGGTTCGCCAGATCGATCACCCGAATCTGGGCGTGTTGCTCGACAGCTTCCACACCTTGTCGCTCAAAGGGGATCCGAGTGGGATTGCACAGATCCCCGGTGACAAAATCTTCTTTGTGCAAATGGCCGACGCGCCGATTCTGGCCATGGACGTGCTGGAGTGGAGTCGCCATTTCCGCTGTTTTCCGGGGCAGGGCGAGTTCGACTTGCCGGGCTTTTTGGCACCGATCATTGAAAGTGGCTACACCGGGCCGTTATCGCTGGAAATCTTCAACGATGGTTTTCGCGCTGCACCGACCCGTGCCAATGCGGCAGACGGGTTCCGTTCATTGCTGTACCTGGAAGAGAAAACCCGCGCGCGGCTGATTGAACAGGCCGCTCCGGCGCCCGCCCTTGAGCCGTTGTTCGCGCCGCCCAAGGCCAGCGACTACGACGGTATCGAGTTTCTGGAGTTCGCGGTGGATGAAAGCCAGGGTGCCAAACTGAGCCACTGGTTGGAGCGTTTGGGGTTCAGCAAAGCGGGGCAGCATCGCTCCAAAAATGTCAGTTTGCTGCGTCAGGGCGACATTAATTTGATCCTCAATGCCGAGCCTTATTCGTTTGCGCATAATTTCTTTGAAGCCCACGGCCCTTCGTTGTGTGCCACGGCGATACGGGTGCAGGACAGTGCCAGCGCATTGGCGCGGGCGGTGGCCTACAAGGGCCAGCCCTATCGCGGGTTGGTCGGGCCCAATGAGCTGGAGCTGGCGGCCGTGCGTGCGCCTGATGGCAGCCTGATTTATCTGGTCGATAAAGACGCTGCCGGTAAACCGTTGTACGAGTCGGATTTCAACTTGAACCCTGGCGCGACACCGCAGGCCGGGCTCAAGCGTATCGACCATATGGCGATGGCGTTGCCGGCGGATAGCCTCGACAGTTGGGTGCTGTTTTACAAAAGCGTGCTCGATTTCGAGGCCGACGATGAAGTGGTGTTGCCCGACCCTTACGGTCTGGTTAAAAGCCGTGCGCTGCGCAGCCGATGCAGCTCGATCCGTCTACCGCTCAACATTTCCGAGAATAGAAACACGGCGATTTCCCATGCCTTGTCGAGTTATCGCGGCTCGGGCGTGCACCACATTGCGTTTGAATGCGACGACCTGTTTGCCGAAGTCAGCCGGGCCAAAGAGGCGGGCGTACCGCTATTGGACATCCCGCTCAACTACTACGATGACTTGGCGGCCCGTTTTGATTTTGATGATGAGTTTTTGAGCGAGCTGGCCTATTACAACGTGTTGTATGACCGTGACGCCAACGGCGGCGAGTTGTTCCATGTGTATACCGAGCCGTTTGAAGGGCGTTTCTTTTTCGAGCTGTTACAGCGCAAAAACGGCTATGCCGGTTATGGTGCAGCCAATGTGGCGGTGCGTTTGGCGGCGATGGCCAAATCACGCAGTGGTGCGGTTCGCCAGACCAAGTTGTAAAGGCATGGGCTCATACGATTGGCGTCTTCCTTCGCAGGTCGGGGCGGCTCATAATCGCCGCCATCTTTCGATGGCCGTGAGCCTCCAATGACTTCTATACCAGAACCCGACGCGCAGGCTGCGGCTGCCGAGCCGCGTAAAAGCCGCAAGAACAACCCGCAAAAGACTCGGGAAAATATCCTGCAGGAAGCCTTGGTGGAGTTTGTCCAGCAAGGCTTGTCCGGTGCGCGGGTGGACGCCATCGCCGAGCGCACGCGCACCTCCAAGCGCATGATCTATTACTACTTCACCAGCAAAGAGCAGCTCTACGTCGAGGTTCTTGAGAAGTTATACGGGGACATCAGGGGCATCGAGAGCCAGATGCCTCTCGATGAACTAGAGCCGGTGCAGGCGATCCAGCGGCTGGTGGAGTTCACCTTCGATCATCACGATCAGCATGTCGATTTTGTGCGGATGGTCAGCGTCGAAAACATCCACAAAGGCGAATACATCAAGCGCTCGGAAGGGATCAAGGCGACCAACGACACGATTGTGCAGGCGCTTGACGGGATATTGCGCAGGGGCGTTGAGCAGGGTGTTTTTCGGCCAGGGCTTAATGCACTGGACGTTCACCTGCTGGTCAGTTCGTTCTGTTTTTATCGGGTGTCGAACCGCTATACGCTGGGAGAGATATTCCAGATCGACCTGTCGGATGATCAGATCAAACAGCGTCATCGGGAGATGATCAGTGACTCGGTGTTGCGCTATCTAAAAGCTTAAAAGCAGACCCTCACCCTAGCCCTCTCCCAGAGGGAGAGGGGACTTAAAGCAAAAGCAGATTTGCGTAATGACACAGATCCAGCTCCCTCTCCCAGAGGGAGAGGGGACTAAAAGCAGACCGCACGCGGCTTCAAAATCACCACAAATCAGCCCCCTCTCCCTCTGGGAGAGGGTTGGGGTGAGGGTAGCTCTGTCTTACCGACGAACCAGCAACACACCCGATTCCATGTGGTGAGTCCACGGGAACTGATCAAACACGGCGCAACGCTCGATACGATGGGTATCGTGCAGTTGGGCAATGTTCTCGGCCAAAGTCAGCGGATTGCACGAGATATACAGAATGTTGTCGAAACGACGGGTCAGCTCGCAGGTGTCCGGGTCCATGCCCGCACGCGGCGGGTCAACGAATACGCTGCCAAATTCGTAGCCCTTCAGGTCTACCCCCTGCAAGCGACGGAACGGACGCACGTCATTCAACGCTTCGGTCAATTCCTCTGCCGACAACCGCACCAGTGTGACGTTATCCACAGCGTTATCGCGCAGGTTATTGAGCGCAGCATTCACCGAGGTCTTGCTGATTTCAGTGGCCAGCACGTTGCGCACCCGGGTCGCCAGCGGCAGGGTGAAGTTGCCATTGCCGCAATACAGCTCCAGCAAATCATCCGAACGTTCGCCCAGCGCCTCATACGCCCAGTTGAGCATCTTCTGGTTGACCGTGCCGTTAGGCTGGGTAAACGCGCCTTCAGGTTGTTGATACGTGAAGGTGCGACCGGCCACGTCCAGCTTCTCGACCACGTAATCGCGACCAATCACCGTGCGCTTGCCCTTGGAGCGGCCAATCACGCTGATGTCCAGGTCTTTGGCCAACTGCTCGGCAGCGGTGTGCCAATGCTCGTCCAGCGGGCGGTGATAGCACAGAGTGACCATCGCATCGCCCGCCAGCGTGGTCTGAAACTCCACCTGAAACAGCTTGTGGCTCAGGGCAGCGCTGGCTTGCCACGCGGCTTTGAGCTGCGGCATCAGTTGATTGATACGCAGGCTGGCAATCGGGAAGTCTTCAATCAGGATCGGCGTTCGCTTGTCGTCCTGGGCGAACATCGCATAGTGACGCTCGCCGCCCTCACGCCACAGGCGGAACTCGGCGCGCAGGCGAAAGTGCTTGAGGGGCGAGTCGAACACCAAAGGCTCAGGGGCATCGAAAGGCGCCAACAACTCGCGCAGGCGATTGGCCTTGGCCTCTAACTCAACGGCGTAGGTAGCAGCATCAAACGGCAAAACACTCATGCGGGGAACCAACCTAGCTTGACCACAAACAGAATCGACAGAATGACCAACGGCGCGTTCAGCTCGCGGGCGCGGCCCGACAGCAACTTGATCACCGTCCAGGAAATAAAGCCGAAGGCGATGCCGCTGGCGATGGAGTAGGTGAACGGCATGGCCAGCGCGGTGATGACCACCGGCGCGGCCACGGTGATGTCTTCCCAGTCGATTTCGGCCAGGCCACTCATCATCAGCACGGCCACAAACATCAACGCCGGGGCGGTCGCAAAGGCGGGAACGCTGGCGGCCAGTGGCGAGAAGAACAACGCCAGCAGGAACATGATGCCGACCACGATAGCGGTCAGACCGGTACGGCCACCAGCGCTCACGCCGGCTGCCGACTCGATGTAGCTGGTGGTGGTCGAGGTGCCCAGCAACGAACCGGCCATGGCCGCGGTGCTGTCAGCGATCAGGGCGCGGCCCATTTTCGGCATGTGCCCGTCTTTGCCCATCAGGCCTGCGCGCTTGGCCACACCAATCAGGGTGCCCGAGTTGTCGAACAGGTCAACGAACAGGAAGGCGAAGATCACGCTGATCAGGCCAACGTCCAGTGCACCTTTAATGTCCAGTTGCAGGAAGGTCGGCGCCAGAGACGGCGGCATCGACACCACGCCACCAAACTCGGTCACGCCCATCAGAATCGAAACAATGGTCACGGCCAGAATGCCGATTAGCACGGCGCCGCGCATTTTAAGGGCTTCAAGGGCGACGATCAGGGCAAAACCCAAGGACGCGAGCACTACTTTCGGCTGGGCCAGATCACCCATTCCCACTAAGGTGTCCTTGTTGGAGATCACGATGCCGGCGTTGTGCAGCGCAATCAGCGCCAGAAACAGGCCGATACCGGCTGCAATGGCCGAACGCAACGGCAGCGGGATGCTGTTGATGATCCATTCGCGGATGCGAAAAATCGACAACAGGAAAAACAGTACCGCTGAAATAAATACCGCACCCAACGCCACTTGCCAGGTGTGGCCCATGTGCAGCACCACGGTGTAGGTGAAAAAGGCGTTCAGGCCCATACCCGGCGCGAGGGCAATCGGGTAGTTGGCGATCAGGCCCATGACGGCGGAGCCAATAGCGGCCGCCAGACAGGTGGCCACAAAGACGGCGCCTTTATCCATGCCTGTTTCACCCAGAATGCTCGGGTTCACAAACAGGATGTAGGCCATCGCCAGAAACGTGGTGATACCCGCCAGTATCTCGGTGCGCACGTTGGTATTGTGTGCCTTGAGTTGAAACAGCCTTTCCAGCATGCCAGTCCCCGTGGCGCCCAATGCGCCGTAATTAAATCGTTTTCAACAGCAACGCACAGACCTCTTGGATCTGAAGATTATCTGTCGCTCGGAAAAAGCCGCGCATCATACCAGCAGCGTGGGCGTCTGGCTGCCTTGGTGACCCCAGCGGGCGATGTTTTGTAACGAGGAGGGCACAGGCATACTGCGTGCCAAGTTTGAGGGAGATTTATGAAGCGTACGTTCACAGGTTTTTTTGTTTTTCTCAGCCTGCTGGCCAGTGGCATGTTGCACGCTGCGCCGGCCATGCCGTTGAGCGCTGTTGAAATTCTCAAGGTGGTGTCGCGAACCTGCGCCGCAGAGGACGTTTCCGATGCCCGGGAGCAAACCCGATGCGATCACAATGGCCCGAATATAAAGGTGTATGTGCTTGAACGGGGCTATGGCGGCCAGCCGAATGTGACGCTCAATGGGCAGAAAATAGACGGTGTTCGTGCCCCTGTCTGCAACCGGGGCACGGGGCTGGAAGACTGTCAGCGGGGTGGAACGACCACGGGCTACCTGTATACCTTCGATTTGGGTAACAAAAACGAGGGTTGGTTTGAGTTCAGTAACACCTCACTGGTGCCTCCACACACTCGGTTGGCTGCGCGGCTGTTTATAAAGTGAAGCTGGCCTAAGCTCATAGGACCTCTGTGTGAGAACGCTTATGACCTTTAGAGCCCTGATACCTGTAGCCGAAGGTGTTGATGACCTGCAAACCGTGACGCTGATCGATGTGCTGCGTCGCGCCGACATAGAAGTGGTGGTCGCCAGTATTGAAGGGCGGCGCATGCTGACCTGCGCCCGAGGCACCCGCCTGACAGCCGACGGTATGCTGGTCGATCTGCTGGCGCAGCCGTTTGACTTGATCGTATTGCCGGGTGGCGTGGTGGGGTGTGAGCATTTGGCGGCGCATCAGCCATTGATGCAAATGCTCAAGGAGCAAGCGCGGGCGGGTCGCTTCTATGCAGCCATTGCGCAGGCGCCCGTGTTGGTGTTGCAGGAAGGCGGAGTGCTTAAAGGCAGGCGCATGACTTGCATGGAATCGGTAAGCGATCAACTCTCGGGGTGCAACTACGTTGACCAACCCGTGGTAGTCGATGGCAATTGCATCACGGCGCAAGGCTCGGCGGCGGCACTGGCCTTTGCCCTGGCGCTGGTGGAGCAACTGTGCGGCAAGGCCCGGCGTAATGCCCTAATAAACCTGTAGCCGCTGCCGAAGGCTGCGATCGGCGACGCAGTCGTCGTAAAGTCAGCCACCCTGTCACGATCGCTTCGCAATCGAACGCAGCCTTCGGCAGCGGCTACGGGCCGTACGCAATTGGGTGTTATGGTTTAGGTAGCTCCACCATCCGATCCCGGTTGGCCAGCCCAGGGAACAGTTTTATCCACAGCCCTGTGACCACCAGCGTGCCAACACCGCCCAGTACGACGGCGGGCACAGTGCCCAGCCAATGCGCAGTTGTGCCGGATTCAAACTCGCCCAGTTGATTGGACGCGCCGATAAACAGCCCGTTGACGGCGCTGACGCGGCCGCGCATTTCGTCCGGCGTTTCGAGCTGCACAAACGAGGCGCGGATCACCATGCTGATCATGTCTGCAGCGCCCAGTACCCCCAAAACAGCCAGCGAAAACCAGAAGGATGTGGACAGCCCGAACGCAATGGTCGCGACGCCGAACACCCCTACCGCAGTAAACATGACGCGCCCCACTTTGCGCTCAACCGGGAATCGGGCCAACCACAAGGACATCAGCAAAGCCCCAACTGCAGGGGCCGAGCGCAACATGCCCAGTCCCCAAGGGCCGGTGAGCAGGATGTCTTTGGCAAATACCGGGAGCAATGCTGTCGCGCCGCCCAGCAGCACCGCAAACAAATCGAGAGAGATCGCGCCCAGCACGTCCGGACGGCTGCGAATAAAGCGAATGCCCGCCAACAATGAGTCCAGCGTGGCCTTGGCTTTATTGAGGGGTAACTGGCGGGCGGGCAGGGTGCTCATCAGCAGGGCCGCAATCAGGTACAGCGCCACGCTGGGGCCATAGACCCACACGCTGCCAAACGCATACAGCAACCCGCCAACCGCGGGCGCAACAATGGTGGCCGACTGTTGTGCGGCCTGCGCCGCTGCTACGGCTCGCGGGAACAGTTCGACCGGCACGATTGAGGGGAGCAATGCCTGGGTCGCGGGCATTTCAAAGGAGCGGGTCGCGCCCAGTGCAAAGGCCAGCGCAAAGATCATTTCACGCGAAATCTGGTCGGTTGCACTGCTGATGGCCAGTGTCAGCGCGATTATGGCTTGCAAGGTCTGACACAGGGCCGCCACTTTACGCCGATCATAGCGATCAGCCACATGCCCGGTGTGCAGCATAAATAGAAGGCGTGGCGCGAATTCGATCAAACCGACCCAGCCAAGGTCCATCACACTGCCGGTCAATTGGTAGAGGTTCCAGCCAATGGCCACGGTGAGCATTTGAAAGGCGCTGGCGGTGAAGATACGGGCAAACCAAAAGGCCACAAACGGCCGGTGGTGACGTAGCAAAAGAGGCTGGCTGGTCATTGAAAACATCGTGGCAATGGGCGGGGTGTGTCGAGGTTATCATTTTTATGTAACAAACAATGACTTGGTCGAGCCCCCCTCTAAAAGCGACGCCAGTGCGATGAAATAACGCGTCATTTAGGCGTTCTTACGGATCTGGCAACGGTCTATTTCAAGGGCTGGGGCAACCTGTCACGCGACAACAAACCACATTAGCGTCGTGCCAATATTGGACTACTCTTGCTTCAATGCTTGATCCAGATCAAAGCCTTTTTAAGGTTTCTGGAGTGGCCAGACGGCCAGATCCCTTTGAGTACTGGTTTAGGAGAGCGAAGCCTTATTCGCCAAGACCATCGCCCGCTGGGCAGTTGGATTCCGGTGTCCTGCCGGTGTCCTGAACGACCTGATACCTGATAGAGGAAGACTTATGTTCGGTTTGGAGGCTCTCGATCTCGCCCGAATTCAGTTCGCGTTTACCGTGTCGTTTCACATCATTTTTCCCGCCATTACCATCGGTCTCGCCAGTTATCTCATGGTGCTCGAAGGCATGTGGCTGAAAACCCGTGACGATACCTACCGTGATCTG
The DNA here is from genome assembly GCF_045062345.1 of Pseudomonas sp. 2024-210. Classification (NCBI taxonomy): domain Bacteria; kingdom Pseudomonadati; phylum Pseudomonadota; class Gammaproteobacteria; order Pseudomonadales; family Pseudomonadaceae; genus Pseudomonas; species Pseudomonas sp. 2024-210. The sequence goes on from NZ_JBJGEJ010000006.1 coordinate 33,486, forward strand.
TACCACTTTTGGTCGAAGATATTTGCAGTCAACTTTGGGATGGGCGTGGTGTCCGGCCTGGTCATGGCGTATCAGTTCGGCACCAACTGGTCACGCTTCTCTGACTTCGCCGGTGCTGTAACCGGGCCTTTGTTGACGTACGAAGTACTGACCGCATTCTTCCTTGAAGCCGGCTTTCTGGGCGTTATGCTGTTCGGCTGGAACCGTGTTGGTCGCGGCATGCACTTCTTTTCGACCATCATGGTCGCTATTGGCACGCTGATTTCGACCTTCTGGATTCTGGCGTCCAACAGCTGGATGCAGACCCCTCAGGGCTTCGAAATTATCGATGGTCGAGTGATTCCGGTGGACTGGCTGGCGGTGGTGTTCAACCCTTCCTTCCCGTACCGTCTAGCGCACATGGCAACAGCAGCCTTTGTGGCCACCGCCTTCTTTGTAGGCGCGTCGGCGGCTTGGCACTTGCTGCGCGGGCGTAATACACCAACGATTCGCCGTATGTTTTCGATGGCCATGTGGATGGCGCTGGTGGTTGCACCCGTGCAAGCCTTCATCGGTGATGCGCACGGTTTGAACACCCTGAAGTACCAGCCGGTAAAAATTGCCGCCATTGAAGGTCACTGGGAAAACAAACCCGGAGAGCCTAGCCCGCTGATCCTGTTCGGCATCCCGAACATGAAAACCGAAACCACTGACTACAAGATCGAACTGCCTTATTTGGGCAGCCTGATCCTGACCCACAGTCTGGATGAACAAATCCCGGCCATGAAAGACTTCCCGGCTGCGGACCGTCCGAACTCGACCATCGTGTTCTTTAGCTTCCGCATCATGGTTGCCTTGGGCATGTTGATGATCTTTATCGGTCTGTGGAGCCTGTGGTTGCGTAAACGCGGCACGCTGTATGAAAACCGTCACTTCTTGCGGCTGGTGCTGTGGATGGGACCTTCGGGACTGATCGCCATTCTTGCTGGCTGGTTCACCACTGAAATCGGTCGTCAGCCGTGGGTGGTGTACGGGCTGATGCGCACCGCAGATGCCTCGTCCAACCATAGCGTTACGCAAATGAGCGTCACCCTGGTTCTGTTTGTGCTGGTGTACTTCTCGCTGTTCGGTGTGGGTCTGGGGTACATGATGCGTCTGGTGCGCAAAGGTCCTATTACCCATGAGGGTGACGAACATAACGAAGGTGGGCCAGGTCAGCCGCGCACGCCTGCACGTCCTCTTTCTGCTGCCCATGAGGGTACAGAAGAAGGCCATAGCGACAGCCTGCCTAAGGGGAATTGAGTCATGGGAATTGATCTGCCACTTATCTGGGCAATCATCATCATCTTCGGCGTCATGATGTATGTGGTCATGGATGGCTTCGATCTCGGGATCGGCATCCTCTTTCCTTTTATCAAGGGCGAGAAAGACCGTGACGTGATGATGAACACCGTTGCGCCTGTCTGGGACGGTAACGAAACCTGGTTGGTTCTGGGCGGTGCCGCATTGTTTGGCGCCTTCCCGCTGGCCTATTCGGTCATCTTGTCGGCGTTGTACTTGCCGTTGATCTTGATGCTGATGGGCTTGATCTTTCGCGGTGTAGCTTTTGAGTTCCGCTTTAAAGCGCGTGCCGAGAAACGTCATATCTGGGACATGTCGTTCATTGGCGGTTCGCTGGTTGCCACGTTCTTTCAGGGCGTGGCGCTGGGGGCCTTCATTGATGGCATCCCGGTAATCAATCGCCAGTATGCGGGAGGCGGGCTGGACTGGTTGACGCCGTTCTCCGTGTTCTGCGGGATCGCGCTGATCGTGGCGTATGCCTTGCTCGGTTGCACCTGGTTGATCATGAAAACTGAAGGGCCATTGCAAGCTAGCATGCACAAGCTGGGCAAACCCTTGGCGCTGGCGTTGCTAGTGATCATGGGTATTGTCAGCCTGTGGACACCGCTGACCCATGCAGACATTGCTGCACGCTGGTTTACCTTGCCTAACCTGTTCTGGTTCCTGCCGGTGCCGATTCTGGTATTGGTCACCCTTTATGGGTTGATCAAGGCGATTGCCCGCAATGCTCACTACACCCCGTTCCTGCTGACGCTGGTGTTGGTCTTTCTGGGGTACAGCGGCTTAGGCATCAGCCTGTGGCCACACATCATTCCGCCGTCGATCTCGATCTGGGATGCCGCTGCACCTCCTCAAAGTCAGGGCTTTATGCTGGTGGGCACCTTGTTCATCATCCCGTTCATCCTGGGTTACACCTTCTGGAGCTACTACGTGTTCCGCGGCAAAGTAACCCACGAAGACGGTTACCACTAGTCGTCACTGCCGCTGCGGCCTGATGGCCGCAGCCTTTCCCAAGAGGAGGCCTGAACATGGCTGGCAAGGATTATCTGAATGACGTGCAAGAGGCTGAGAAAAAGCCACTGTGGCAACGCATTGGCTGGTTGGTACTGATCTGGACGGCCAGTGTGGCGAGTCTGTTTGTATTTGCCATGCTGATCCGGCTGTTCATGACCGCCGCTGGCATGAAAAGCCACTGACCCCTATTTCAGTCAAGAGCCCCTCACCCTAGCCCTCTCCCAGAGGGAGAGGGGACTAAAAGCACAGCGCATATCAGCCCCCTCTCCCTCCGGGAGAGGGTTGGGGTGAGGGCCGGCCGCGACTCAATCCTACAGCCGTGCAAACCCCTCGCGAATTTTGGCCTCTGGCAAGTCATCAGCAATAAATACCATCACGCTTTCACGCGGCTCACCCTCGGCCCAATCGGTGTCCCAGTCAAAGCCGTAAAGCTTGAGCACGCCCTGAAACACCAAGCGTCGATCCTCGCCGGCAATGTTCAGCACGCCTTTGTAACGCAACAATTGCGGCCCATGCTCCTCCAGCAGCTCGTTCATAAACGCGCTAAGGCGATCGATATCCAGAGGCGTTTCAGTACGCAGTACCAAACTGGAAATACGATCTGCCGTCTTTATCGGCTGCACCGGGCGCAGGCTCAGCCCACCGCCTATGTCCGCATTCAGGTTAAACCCACGCACGTCCAGCAGTTCAGCCAGATCAATACGACCCTGCTCAACCGCCCGAATAGGTGCCCGCCGATTAATCCGCGTCAGGCGCTCGCACAGCGCTTCATAAGTGGCGTCGTCCACCAGGTCGCGCTTGCTCACCAGTAACCGGTCTGCAAAGCCAATCTGCGCTTGGGCGATGGTTTGCGTCAGATGAATATCGGCATGGGCCGCGTCCACCAAGGTAATAATGCCGTCCAGCAGGTAACGCTCACGCAGCTCTTCATCAATAAAGAAGGTTTGTGCGACAGGGGCCGGATCGGCCAGCCCGGTGCACTCAATGACCAGTCGATCGAAGGCGATCTCGCCACTGTCCAGCCGCTCAAGCAGCAAGTACAGCGCTTTGGTCAGGTCGGTGTAAATGGTGCAGCACACACAGCCATTGGACAGGGTCATGACTTGCACAGGCTCGTCGCCCAGCAATTGGGTGTCGATGCCCGCATCGCTGAACTCATTTTCGATCACGGCGATTTTCAGCCCGTGTTCAGCCTTGAGCATATGACGCAACAAGGTGGTTTTACCGGCCCCCAAAAAACCGCTGAGGATGGTAACGGGGATTGGCGCAGACATGCTGAAGTCTCCCGAACAGCAGAAATAAAAAGGGGAGCAGACTGGCTGCTCCCACTGATGTCATGCAACGCGGCTTAGCGGGCTAGCAACATTTTGGCCCACCTTTGCCACCGTATCGCGCTTCCTGACGCTCTCGAAAGAACGCCTCGTAGCTCATCACCGGTTTGTCCGGATGCTTGGTTTTCATGTGCTCGACGTAGTTGTCGTAGTCAGGCATGCCGACCATCAGGCGTGCAGCCTGACCGAGGTATTTACCGAGGCGACTCAGGTCATTGAACATGGTTAAGCGTCCGGAATGGTGTGGTACGGGGCTTCTTTATCCGTACGCTCTTTGGTGCCCCATGAGGCAACACCCACTTTGATCGCAAAGAACAGGATGCTGAACACCACGAACAGAAACAGCACGGTCAAACCGGCGTTGGTGTAAGCGTTGATAATCACGTGATGCATCTGGTCGATGTTTTTCGCCGGAGCAATCACTTGGCCAGCATCCAGCGCAGTGCTGTATTTTTTGGCCAGGGCCAGGAAACCGACCGCCGGGTTGGCGTCGAACAGCTTGATAAAGCCCGCCACCGTGGTGCAGATAAGCAGCCACACAGCGGGCAACATGGTCACCCAGATATAGCGTTGACGCTTCATTTTGATCAGTACAACCGTGGCCAGCATCAACGCGATGCCCGCGAGCATCTGGTTGGAGATACCGAACAACGGCCACAAGGTGTTGATGCCACCCAATGGATCGATCACGCCTTGGTACAGCAGGTAACCCCACATGGCGACACACAGGCCCGTTGCCAGCAGGTTGGCAGGCCACGACTCGGTGCGCTTGAGAGCCGGAACAAAACTGCCCAACAAGTCTTGCAGCATGAAGCGCCCGGCACGGGTGCCCGCATCAACCGCTGTCAGGATAAACAAGGCTTCGAACAGAATGGCGAAGTGATACCAGAACGCCATAGTGTTCTCGCCTGGCAACACGTTGTGCAGGATCTGAGCGATACCGACCGCCAAGGTCGGTGCGCCGCCCGCACGGGCCAGAACGGTGGTTTCACCGATATCATGGGCCAACGCTGTCAGGGCATCCGGGGTAATTGCAAAGCCCCAGCTGCTGACTGTTTGCGCGACCGTCACCACGTCGCCGCCGACAATGGCTGCGGGGCTGTTCATGGCGAAGTACACACCCGGTTCGATCACCGAAGCAGCAACCATTGCCATGATGGCCACGAACGACTCCATCAACATGCCGCCGTAACCGATGTAACGGGCGTTGGTTTCGTTATCCAGCAATTTGGGTGTGGTGCCCGAGGCGATCAGGGCGTGGAAACCCGACACGGCGCCACAGGCAATGGTGATGAACAGGAAGGGGAACAGGCCGCCTTTCCACACTGGGCCAGAGCCATCAATGAATTGGGTCAGTGCCGGCATTTTCAGCTCGGGCATGGTGACCAGAATACCGATGGCCAGCGCCACGATGGTGCCGATTTTCAGGAACGTTGACAGGTAGTCTCGTGGGGCCAGCACCAGCCACACAGGCAGTACCGCGGCCACAAAACCATAGCCGATCAACATCCAGGTGATTTGCGTGCCGGTGAAGGTGAATACATGAGCCCAGTCCGGGCTGGCTGCAATCTGGCCCCCCAGCCAAATGGAACCCAGCAACAGCAGCACGCCGAGAACCGAGATTTCTCCAATGCGGCCCGGGCGGATGTAGCGCATGTAAACGCCCATGAACATGGCGATCGGTATGGTTGCCATCACCGTAAACATGCCCCACGGGCTTTCGGCCAGTGCCTTGACCACAATCAGCGCGAGCACCGCGAGGATGATGATCATGATCAGGAAGCAACCGAATAGCGCAATGGTGCCGGGAATCTTGCCCATTTCCTCGCGCACCATGTCGCCCAGGGAGCGACCGTTGCGGCGGGTGGACATGAACAGCACCATGAAATCTTGCACGGCCCCGGCCAGTACGACACCGGCGATCAGCCAGAGCGTGCCTGGCAGGTAGCCCATTTGCGCGGCCAATACCGGCCCGACCAAAGGCCCGGCGCCGGCGATTGCCGCAAAGTGGTGACCGAATAGAATGTGTTTGTTGGTGGGTACATAGTCCAGACCGTCGTTATTAACGACGGCTGGCGTTGCACGCATAGGGTCCAGCTGCATGACTTTGGTGGCGATAAACAGGCTGTAATAACGATAAGCGACCAGATAGATGGCAACTGCTGCCACCACGATCCATAAAGCGTTAATTGCCTCGCCCCGGCGTAATGCCACTACGCCAAGGGCGCAGGCTCCCACAATTGCCAGCACCAGCCACGGGATGTGGCGGAGCAAGCTATTTTTATTATTCATTTTTATATTCCGGCCAGTTGGACAAGAAGGACTGCCTCTGGAGTTTAGCGCTCCCAGCACTAAAGACCACCCCCTGACGTTGGTCTAGAGCCTTCTTTTGCCCATTTTCAGTAGCCGGCGCTGCACACCTCAACCGTTATTCGAACAAAGCATCCAACGCCTGTTCCAGACGCGTCACGCCGATGACTTTCAGACCCGGTGGCGATTCTTTGGGGGCGTTGCCTTTGGGAACGATCGCGCGTTTAAAACCGTGTTTGGCGGCTTCTTTCAAGCGCTCCTGACCACTGGGCACCGGCCGAACCTCGCCTGAAAGGCCCACTTCGCCAAAGACCAGCAAGTCATGGGGCAGCGGTTTGTTGCGTAAGCTGGACATGACGGCGGCCATCAACGCCAGGTCAGAGGCCGTTTCAAGCACCTTGACCCCGCCCACCACGTTAAGAAACACATCCTGATCGTGGGTCGGGATGCCACCATGCCGGTGCAAGACGGCCAGCAACATAGCCAGACGATTCTGATCCAGACCCAAGGTCACACGGCGCGGGTTGGACATATGGCTGTCATCCACCAGCGCCTGCACTTCGACCAGCATGGGCCGTGTGCCTTCCCACGTCGCCATGACCACACTGCCGGGAACCTCTTCCTGAGCACGCGTCAGGAATATGGCCGAAGGGTTGGAGACTTCTTTCAAGCCTTTATCGGTCATGCCGAACACGCCGAGTTCGTTCACGGCGCCGAAACGGTTTTTCACCGCCCGCAGCAAACGCAAACGACCGTCAGACTCGCCTTCGAAATACAGAACGGTATCGACCATGTGCTCCAGGACGCGTGGCCCGGCCAATGCGCCTTCTTTGGTCACGTGGCCCACCAGGAAAATCGCTGTGCCGCTGGATTTGGCGTAGCGCACCAGCAACGCGGCACTTTCACGCACTTGAGAAACGCCACCGGGTGCCGATTGCAGCTGTTCAGTGAAGATGGTTTGAATCGAGTCGATCACCATGACCTTGGGCTTTTCCAGCTTGGCCGTGGCGATGATGCTTTCGATACAGGTCTCGGTCATGACCTTGAGTTTGTCTTGTGGCAACCCCAGGCGCCGGGCGCGCATGGCCACTTGCTGCTGAGACTCTTCACCCGTCACGTACAGTGCAGGCATGCGGGTGGCCATCTGACACAAGGTTTGCAGGAGAATGGTCGACTTACCGATGCCGGGGTCGCCGCCGATCAGCACCACCGAGCCATCAACCAGTCCGCCACCGAGCACTCGATCCAGCTCGCCGGAAGCGGTGGAGAAGCGGGGCAGTTCTTCGATGCTGACTTCGGCCAGGGTTTTAAGTTGCGCTTGCTGCCCGGTCCAGCCGGTGCGCCCGCTGGGAGGCGCGGCGGCGCCGCTTTCTACAACTGTTTCGACCAAGGTGTTCCAAACGCCGCACTCGCCGCATTGCCCGGCCCATTTGGGAAAGGTTGCGCCGCACTCGGTGCAGCCGTATATGCGCTTTGGCTTGGCCATCTGAACTCCAGGGAAAAACCGCGATGATAGCCCACCTGCTTGTGATCAGTGCGACGCAGGCATGCGGATTTCGCCATTAACCAGCCGAGCGGCACTATTGCCTACGGCATCTTCGGCATTCAGGTCGGCGCCCTTGCGGGTCAAATCGTTGAGCAGTTCGACCCGTTTGAACAGGCCTGCATACATGGCGGCGGTCTGCCCGGCGCCATTGCGCTGATCGGGATCGCATTCGGTGGCCAATAAGCGTCTGGCGATTTTCAGCTCACCTTTGAAAATGGCGCCCATCAGGGCGGTGTTACCGCGCTTGTCTTGCACGCAGGCATTGGCTCCGGCGTTCAGAAGGTGTTCAACCGCCTTGCCTTGGCCGTTGTAGGCCGCGAGGATTAGCGCGGTGTAGCCTTTATCGTCTTGTACATCGAGCGGGTAGTGAGAGGCGATAAAGGTATCGAGCATCTCCACATCGCCTCGGCGGGCAGCGTCGAAATAGTAGGTTTGCAGTTGGCTGGGCACGTCGGGTTCATCTGCAAGGCTTAGGCTGCTGACGAGCAGCAAGGCCAGGGAAAGAAAAATGTTCATGTTGAGCTGCCTGTTTAAGTGGCTGGATCAAAAGCCCCTCACCCTAGCCCTCTCCCGGAGGGAGAGGGGACTGACCGCATGCGCCTTCAAAATCACCGCATATCGGCCCCATCTCCAGCGGGGAGGGGTGACTGACTGCGTGCGCCTTCAAAATCACCGCATATCAGCTTCCTCTCCTGCCGGGGAGAGGGACTGACTGCGTGCGCCTTCAAAATCACCGCATATCGGCCCCATCTCCAGCGGGGAGGGGTGACTGACTGCGTGCGCCTTCAAAATCACTGCATATCGGCCCCATCTCCAGCGGGGAGGGGTGACTGACTGCGTGCGCCTTCAAAATCACCGCATATCAGCTCCCTCTCCCTCTGGGAGAGGGTTGGGGTGAGGGTAAAAAGTTAATCCACTAACTTGGCCGCCAGCGCTTTAACCCGCGCCAGATCACCTTTGGCGACTTTAGTGACGCCTGTGCCGTACTCAGGGTCTGCTTTGTAAAGGAACGACAGCATGATGTGCTTGCTTTCGTCATCGGTGGTTGCCAACGAGCCGCCGAAGCTTTCGATCAGGTCCTGGCGCTCTTTTTTGCTGTATGAGCGATACAGATCACCGGCCTGCTTGAAGTTCTGTTCACGCTGGATCTTCGCTTGCTGGGTCGTGCCCGAGACGGGCATCTGGCTGTAAAGGGCAGATTGCGGCTCTTCACGCGGCATCAATCGGCTCGGCTGGTAGTTCACGCCCGTGGTGGTGTGACCGGCATTCATCGCACCGTCCTGATTGCCGTTATTCACCGCCACACGTGGGGCGTTGATCGGCAACTGCATGGCGTTCGCCCCCAAACGGTACATCTGGGTGTCGGCGTACGAGAACACGCGACCTTGCAGCAGGCGGTCTTCAGACGGCTCGATGCCAGGCACCAGGTTTGCCGGCGCCATTGCAACTTGCTCAGTTTCCTGGAAGACGTTGGCCGGGTTGCGGTTCAGCACCATCTGGCCAACTTTACGCTCAGGGACGTTGGGCCAGATTTTGGTCGCGTCCAATGGGTCAAAGTCGAAAGACTTCAGGTCTTCAGGCTTGAGCACTTGTACGTACAGATCCCATTTAGGGAAGTCGCCCTTGTTGATGTGCGTGACCAAATCATGGGTCATGTGGCTGTAGTCTTGCCCCTGAACCTGAGTCACTTGTTTTGGATCAAGGTTGTTCAGGCCTTGCAGGCTCTTCCAGTGGAACTTCACATAACGCACGTCGCCTTTGGCGTTAACCAATTTGTAGGCGTGCACACCATTGCCGTCCATTTCGCGATAGCTGGCCGGTGTTCCCGCGTTGGAGTACAGCTCGGTCAGGGTGCGGGTGGCTTCCGGGACGTGCGAGAAGAAATCAAAACGGCGTGAGTCATCATCCAGGTTGGTACGCGGGTCAGGCTTGAAGGCGTGAACCATGTCCGGGAACTTGATGGCATCGCGGATAAAGAACGTCGGGAAGTTGTTGCCGACCAAGTCCCAGTTACCGTCGGCGGTATAGAACTTGGTGGCAAACCCACGCGGGTCGCGCAAGGTTTCGGGCGAGTGGGCGCTGTGCACCACGGCTGAGAATCGCACAAACACGGGGGTGGTCACGCCAGCGGCAAACACCTTGGCTTTGGTCAGGTCACTCAGGTCATTGGTCACGGTAAAGGTGCCGTGAGCACCCGTGCCGCGCGCATGCACGACGCGCTCGGGGATGCGTTCGCGGTCAAAGCGCTGGAGCTTTTGCAGTAACTGCACGTCTTGCAGCATCACAGGGCCATTGGCGCCTGCCGTTTGCGAATTCTGATTGTCGCCAACAGCGGCGCCGTTGTCGCGCGTCAAGGTCGCAGCATTAACTGAAACCGACAGCAGGCTGGCGCTCAAAACACACAGCAGGCGACCCTGCGAAAGCAGTCCTGAGCCTAGGGGGGTGGTCATGCGTAAGTCCTCTAATTATTGGTCTGCGCATCAAGGCGCTGAGCAAAGGCTAGAGGCCTGCAACGAAAATTCTAAATAGAAAGGTCACACACAGTCGATTGAAAAAAAGGTCTGGCGCTCAAGCCCTTAAACGGTTATTTAGCGAGCCTTTTTTTAAACTTCTGCCCCCCTCTGCCGGTCAATTGTTCAGCATAAAAGATGACTGGCAGGCAAGAACTGTCAGGCTGATTTACACTTCATCCTCAACCTCATCTGTAACAAGGAATAACCTATGGGCGTGATAAGTGAGTTCAAGGCCTTCGCGGTCAAAGGTAACGTGGTCGATATGGCCGTTGGTATCATCATCGGCGCAGCGTTCGGCAAGATCGTTTCCTCCTTTGTAGGCGATGTGATCATGCCGCCCCTGGGTTTGTTGATCGGCGGGGTGGATTTCACTGATCTGGCCATTACCCTCAAAGCTGCCGTGGGGGATGCGCCTGCCGTGGTGTTGGCCTATGGCAAGTTCATCCAGAGTGTTATTGACTTCGTTATCGTCGCCTTCGCTATCTTTATGGGTGTAAAGGCAATCAACCGACTTAAACGCGAAGAAGCAGTGGCGCCGAGTGCACCACCGTTGCCTTCCAAAGAAGAAGAACTGCTGGGTGAGATTCGTGACTTGCTCAAGGTCCAGAACAACAAGCCATAACCCTTTCGATTAAACCACGGCGCCTCAGGGCGCCGTCGTTTATAGAGGTGCAATTACCAATAGTTTTCCACGGCGACCTGACCTGGACGTCGCGTCAGGCTAAGTTGCAAATTGCGTTCTTTAAGCAGTTTGCGCGTGTCGTCAATCATTTGCGGATTACCGCACAGCATGACCCGGGAGTGCTCTGGGCTTAGTTCAACGCCGGCAGCACGCTCTAACGCACCACTTTCAATCAGTGTGGTAATGCGGCCATTGAGTGCGCCAGGCACGTCTTCGCGCGTCACTATCGGAATGTAGGTTAATTTGTGCGCGTGTTCAGCCAAGTATTCACGTTGGCTCAGGTTAGCAATCAAGTCCTGATAGGCCAGTTCGCGTGCTTCGCGTGCGCTATAAACCAGCACGATCCGTTCAAATTTTTCCCAGACCTCAAAGTCCTGAAGGATCGACAAGAAGGGGGCCACCCCCGTTCCCGTGGCTAGCAACCACAAGTCACGACCGTCAATAAATCTGTCCAGCGTTAGATAGCCATACGCCTGGCGCTCAACCATCAGCGTGTCACCGACCTTGAGCCGGCTCAGCTCACTGGTGAATTCCCCGCCTGGCACCACAATGGAAAAGAATTCCAGAAATTCGTCGTAAGGTGATGAAACGACCGAATACGCTCGCCATACGGTGCTGCCATCGGCCTTGGTAACGCCAAGCTTGGTGAATTGCCCTGCGCGGAAACGAAATCCTCGGTCGCGAGTGGTGCGCAGCGTAAACAGGCTGGGGGTCAGAGGGTTTACCTCAAGCAGCGTCTGGCGTGTGAATTTGTCGGCACTGTCGGTCATGGTGCGCTCCGTGTTGGCTGAGGCGCTAGTGTCGCGCAAACCCGCTCGTGAGAACACCCGCGAGGGGTAAGGGCATCACCTGTTCAGAGCATGAAAAATCTCGCTGTTAAGAAAGTTGAAGAGTGATAATGGCCAAATAAATTAGAGTAATAAGTCTATTTATACTTCACTTCAGAAACAAAATATTGGCGCCATAAAGTTAACACTTTAGTTCTGTTTTTATTGCTTTCTAAAAGATGGATCCATTCGTCAATATTGTTTAGCCAATCGTTCAAAATGGTGTAATTTCCTACAGTGGTTTTATTTATTTACCTAATAAAATTCGTGTTTTTCGCTCTTATGGGGGTGGTCTATATCATGGGCATTAAATGCGTACCCGAAGAAAAACAATACGTTATCAGGCTTAACCCGAGCGACTTATACGCGTACACCCTCAGCCAGATACAGCGCTTTGGATTTGAATATTTCTTCTTTCGTTTGATCACTCATCTTAATGACACTCATCTTAATGACACTCATCTGAATGCAAAAAATATTACCAACTATTCGAATGAACTTGTTGAGTATTACAGAGGTATGGAAGTCTCTGGTAAAGATCCCTTAGTCAGTCACTGTCAACATTCCATTGACCCCATTATTTGGGATGAGTCTGTTTTTAAAAGCAGCCCCGAACTTTGGAAATACACTCAGGCTCATGGACTGAACTATGGCTGGACACAAGCGGTGCATGACACTCTGGGCAGAACCAGTATTTTGAGCATGGCCAGATACAGCCCGGCTATCACTAAAGAAGAGTTTGATAGAAAAGCGGCCGATGTGCTGTGGCTGTGCAATCAATTGCATGGCGCCGTGTTCGCCCAGCGTTCACCCGAACAAAGGGCTCAACCTACTCTGGAGCGTTTGTCGTTGCGCGAAGCAGAGGTGTTGAAGTGGACAGCTCAAGGCAAAACCGCTTCGGATGTCGGCATGATTTTGGGGCTGACGACACGCACTGTGAATTTTCATATCAGCAGTGCGATCAGAAAACTGGGCACCAGCAATAAAACGTCAGCGGTGGTGCTCGCCACTCAACGCGGTTTTATTTAATTGAGTGCGCTTTTGAGCAGTCCCTCTGACCAGCGCGCTAAATCGCTTCAGGCAATTAGTGCTAAAAAAAAGTAAAATCAGCGCCACCTGTAAAACCCACCGGTCTCGATTGCCTGTAAACCGCCCAAAGGGGATGTTCGTGGGTATCGATGCCCCAGAGTTTGTATAAATGCCAGTGCTCGAAAGCCCGTTCGCCCAACTCCGTTTGATTCGCCAACCTGAACAGCAAAATGAGCCGTTACAGGCTTTTGACGCTGCGGATGAATATTTACTAAACCATGTGGCCGAACAGGGTCTTCCCGCCGGTAGCCGGGTGCTGATCCTCAATGACAGCTTCGGAGCACTGGCAGTTAGCCTTGCGCCCACGATGAAGGTCACCAGCAGCAGCGACTCGTTTCTCGCCATTCAGGCGCTGGAGAAGAATCTGGTGCTCAACGGTCAGGCATTTGATGCGGTCACGATCATCCCTGCCAGCGAACGCTTAACGGGCCCTTTCGACTGCGTATTGGTGCGTGTTCCTAAAACCCTGGCCCTGCTTGAGGAACAGCTTATTCGTCTGCAAGGCCAGTTGGCGCCAAACGCTCAGGTGATTGCGGGGGCGATGGTCAAACATTTGCCGCGCGCCGCAGGTGATCTGCTGGAGCGTTATATCGGCCCGGTACAGGCATCATTGGCGGTTAAAAAAGCCCGCCTGCTGATTGCCACCCCTGAAGCTAAGCAACCCTTTGTTTCGCCTTACCCTACGCGCTATCTGCTGGACGAACCGGCGATTGAGCTGCTCAACCATGCCAACGTTTTCTGCCGTGAAGGGCTGGACATCGGAACTCGGGCTTTTCTGCCACATCTGCCCAAAAACTTGGGCGCTGCGCGCGTGGCTGATGTGGGGTGTGGCAACGGGGTGTTGGCAATTGCCAGCGCGCTGAACAATCCCGAGGCTCACTACACGCTGGTTGATGAATCGTTTATGGCCGTGCAGTCCGCCCGTGAAAACTGGCAGGCGATTCTGGGTGATCGTGAGGTCATTGTGAGGGCGGGTGACGGCTTGGCCGGGCAAGCGCCTGACTCACTGGACGTGGTGCTGTGCAACCCGCCGTTTCACCAGCAGCAAGTGGTGGGCGACTTTTTGGCGTGGCGCATGTTTCAGCAAGCCCGTGAAGCGCTGGTCGTCGGTGGTGCTTTGTATATCGTCGGCAACCGTCATCTGGGCTATCACAGCAAGCTGGCCAAGTTGTTTCGCGGTGTAGAGCAAGTGGCGGCCACACCCAAGTTCGTGATTCTCAAAGCCCGTAAGTAAAGCACCGCCCACAAAAAAGCCCGGCACAATGCCGGGCTTTTTATTCAGCTATCGACACTCAGTTGCCGTAGACCGGCAGCTTGGCGCAGATGGCTTTCACTTTCTCGCGAACAGCATCAATCACGGCTTCGTTGTTGATGTCGTCGAGGATGTCGCAGATCCAGCCCGCCAGTTCACGGCATTCTTCAACCTTGAAGCCGCGAGTGGTGACTGCTGGTGTGCCGAAACGCAGGCCCGAAGTCACGAACGGGGAGCGAGGGTCGTTTGGCACGGAGTTTTTGTTCACGGTGATAAACGCTTTGCCCAGTGCGGCGTCAGCGTCTTTGCCGGAGATGTCTTGCTTGATCAGCGACAGCAGGAACAGGTGGTTTTCAGTGCCGCCCGATACCACATCAAAACCGCGCTCGATAAAGACCGAAGCCATCGCTTGAGCGTTTTTAACCACTTGTTGCTGATAAACCTTGAACTCAGGTTGCAGGGCTTCTTTGAAGCACACCGCCTTGCCCGCAATCACGTGCTCCAGTGGGCCGCCTTGCGAACCCGGGAAAACAGCCGAGTTCAGCTTTTTCTCGATTTCAGGGTTGGCCTTGGCCAGGATCAGACCACCACGTGGACCGCGCAGGGTTTTGTGAGTCGTAGTGGTCACTACGTCTGCAAACGGCACCGGGTTCGGGTAAACGCCCGCGGCTACAAGACCGGCTACGTGAGCCATGTCGACGAAGAGGTAAGCGCCCACTTTGTCGGCGATAGCGCGAAAGCGCGGGAAGTCGAGGATTTGCGAGTAGGCAGAGAAACCGGCCACGATCATTTTTGGCTTGTGCTCAACGGCCAGACGTTCAACTTCGTCGTAGTCGATCAGGCCATTCGCGTCGATACCGTACTGAATGGCATTGTACAGCTTGCCCGAGGATGAAACGCTGGCGCCGTGGGTCAAGTGACCGCCGTGAGCCAGGCTCATGCCCAGAATGGTGTCGCCTGCCGACAGCAGCGCCAGATAAACAGCGCTGTTGGCCTGGGAACCCGCGTGCGGCTGAACGTTGGCGTAATCGGCACCGAACAGTTCTTTGGCACGGTCGATGGCCAGTTGCTCAACCACGTCGACGTATTCGCAGCCGCCGTAGTAACGCTTGCCCGGGTAACCTTCGGCGTACTTGTTGGTCAGTACCGAGCCTTGAGCTTCCATGACCGCTGGGCTGGTGTAGTTTTCCGAGGCGATGAGCTCAATATGTTCTTCCTGGCGCTGAGCTTCTTGCTCCATGGCGGCAAAAAGGTCGGCGTCGAACTTGGCAAGTGTCAAATCACGGCTGAACATGGCGGTCCTCAAGGATCGGGGGGCAGAAAAGGAGGGCATTCTAACTCAATGGATTTTTTCTGGCATATGAATGCGATTCATGGTGACGAGCTGCGAACTTCACGGCGTCAGTTCGCAACTGGCGGCTTTTAGTTGCAGTGCCAATTGCTCGGCAGGCACCGGTCGGCCAAACAGATAACCCTGCACTTCATCGCAACCGTGCTCGCGCAAAAAATCCAACTGTTCATGGGTCTCGACGCCCTCAGCGATCACCGACAGGTTCAGGCTGTGGGCCATTGCGATGATGGCCCGGGCAATTTGTGCATCTTGCTCGCCCAGCGGCAGGCCATCGACGAAGGAACGGTCAATTTTCAACACATCGATTGGGAACTGTTTGAGGTAATTGAGCGACGAGTAACCCGTGCCAAAGTCATCGACGGCAATGCTCAGGCCGAGATTTTTAAGGCTGGCCAGAATATGCAGGGCTTCGCTGACTTCGCGCATCAAGATGCTTTCGGTCAATTCCAGCTCCAGACAGGCGGGGGGCAAGCCGGTCATTTTGAGGATGTTGGCGATGCGTGTGCCAAGCTGGCCATCGGAAAACTGGCGGGCCGAAATGTTGACCGACACTTTGGGAACACGCACTTTGGCCAAGTGCCATTGCTTGAGCTGTCGGCAGGCTTCTGTCAGCACCCAGTCGCCGACTTCTACCACCAGCCCCAACTCTTCAAGCACCGGGATAAAATCGCCCGGCGGCACTAGCCCGCGCCGCGGATGATTCCAGCGCAGCAGCACTTCTACGCCGGTCAGGCGTTTACCGTCGCCGCTGAATTGTGGTTGGTAATAGAGGATGAACTCTTGCAGATCCAAGGCATGGCGCAAGTCGCTCTCCAGTTCGAGACGCTCCAGCGCGCTGGCGTTCATGTCGGCTTGATAGAACTGGAAATTGTTTTTGCCCCGCTCCTTGGCGTGATACATCGCCGTGTCGGCGTTCTTCATCAGTTGGCTGAGTTCCTTGCCATCCTGAGGGCTCAGGGCGATTCCGATGCTGGCCGTCACGAAGAACTCCCGGCCTTCCAGAACAAAGGGTTTTACCAGGCTGGCGAGAATTTCTTCGGCCACATGAACGGCACGGTTAAGCGCGTGCTCTCGAGTATCGCGCGGCTGTAATAGCAGGGTGAATTCGTCTCCGCCCATCCGGGCCACGGTATCGTCGTCACCGACACACGCCAGCAGGCGTATGGCCATGTCTTTGAGCATGCGGTCGCCCGCGGCGTGCCCCAAGGAATCATTGATGGGTTTGAAGCGGTCGAGATCGAGGAACATCAGCACCACCCACGATTTAGTCCGATCGGCGTGTTGCAGCGCGGTGTGCAAGCGATCTTGAAACAGGGTGCGGTTGGGCAGGTGGGTCAGAGCATCGTAATACGCCAAGCGATGGATGCGTTGCTCACTGGCCTTACGCTCGCTGATATCGCTGAAGAAGCACACGTAACTGGCCAAGTCGCCTTCATTGTCCAGTACGGCGGTGATCCCGACCCACGCCGGATAGTGCTCGCCATTGCGCCGTTTGAGCCACACCTCGCCTTCCCATGAGCGGTGCTGGCGCAGTTGTTTGAAGATGTAGCGCAAGTGCGCCTGCTGTTGTTCGTGCACCGTGAGCATGGTGGGCAGTTGGTCAAGAACGTGTGACACGCTGTAACCGCTGACCAGACTGAAGGCTTCGTTGGCTTGAACGATAAACCCGTCCGGGTCAGTAATCAGAATGGCCGAGGTCGAGTGCTCGAACACGGTGGCAGCCATGCGCAAGGATTCGCTGGCTTCTATCTGGTCGGTGATGTCTTTTGCCACCCCGATGATCCGCGTGACCTGGTCGCGTGCGTTACGGGCCAGGGCCTGTTCGCGTATATCAAAGCGTCGCCACACACCCGTGCGATGGCGAAAACGTAATTGGCAGTGCAACAATTGGCTGTACGCGTTAGCCCGCTGCAAGATGCGCCGTTGCTCGTAACGTTCGGCGTCCTCGGGATGTAGCAGGATTTCCCAGAAGTAAGCGCCCATCTGGTGGAGCTCTGCGTCGTTGTAGCCCAAGCTGTAGCCCAGATGGTGATTACTGAAAATCATCATCTGGCTATTAACGTCCTGTACATACAAATGATCAGGCACAGTGCGCACGACCTCTGACCAGAAGCGCTCACGTTCTTGCAAGGACAGTTCAATCAGCTTGCGGCTGGTAATGTCGGTAATGCTCAGAATGACCGCGTGATAGTCCTGCTCGGTCTCCGGAAAGCGCACGACCAGCCATAAATGCTGGTCTTCACCCTTAACGTCACTCAGTTTGATTTCCAGCTCAAGCTGTTGCTGATGATTAATCACGGCTTCGACCAATCGATAACCAATAGCAGCAGCGCTTTTCGGGCAACCGTTAATCAGTTTTAACCACGCCCCTTCTTCAGATTCGACCTGCAATAATTGCATGGCGACCTGATTCACTTCGGTGATGCGCAACTGCTCAAGCAATGACGGGTGATGTTCAGGATGCTGGATGAGCCAATGCGTGAGTGCGTCGACACTGTGTAATTTTTCGCGCTCCAGAAAACCCGGCAAGCTGGCCAGATCGAGCACGCAAAGTGCCACACCGGTGCCCTCAAAAATATCGTGATATCGCCGGCGCCCCTCGTGCAACTGCCGTTGACGGCGGCGCATGTTCATCAGCGCGACTATCGGCAACAGTGAAAACAGCAAACCAAGCAGGCACTTTGCGATCAATCCGGGCAAGAGCGCTTGAACCGTCCTCTGTTCGTTGAACAGCCCCCGTAGATGCCAGTCGCTATGGCTCAGGGGCGTTAACAGTACGGTGTCCTCTAGGTCTGCCTGAGTCATGGCTGAGGAGGGACGAATGGTTTTGTCGCTATGGCTGAGCACTCTGCCCGTGGGCGTGTTTTCAATCAGCCATTGCGGGCGCTTGGCTGGGTCTGTCTGACGTGTCAGGTTTTGCAGCAAGTCGGGGGTCATGCGCAGCAGCCAGTAACCTTTGGTCGGGCCGATAGGATGGTTGAGCAATAAATAAGCAAGGCTGCCATCACGGTTGCTGGCGTAGTAGTAGCCGTCGGTACGGTGGTTGGGCTGGCGGTGTTTAATCCAATCCTCCAGGTAGGCGGCATCGGGGCTGGTGCCCGTGCTGTCAATCAGCACTTCTGCGGCGGGGCTTAACCAGGCCAGGCTATGCAGGGACGGCAAGGATTGGCGCAGTCGATTGACCAGAGCTTGTTGCTGGCGCGGTGTGGTTGGCTGCTCGTACTGGGGCAACTGATTCAGCGCGATTTCGGCTCTCAGGGCCATATTCAGGCTGATGTTGTCAGCCAGGTCCGCGCTGTAATTAATGCTCCATAGCCGTTCTTGATGGAGCGTTTCTTGGAATTGCTCAATTAACAACCAGAACAACAGACCCAGCAAGAACAGAACCAGCGTCGCCAGTGCCCCTTTGAGCGTGCCGGGAACAGGCGTGCCAGTGCGTTGGGTGGGGTTGGGGCTGGGGGCGCGAGTGGACGTTGATGCGTTGACGTTGGACAAGCTGTGATCCTGCGGGTTGGCTGTACGGCTCTAAGCCTGCGCCTAGAGGACGCCTGATCTCTGTACGAAATGTAACTGCGCTCGGTGGTAATGCAGCGTTGAATACAGGCTCGCAATGCTCACTGACAACACGTAAACGCCGCTTAGTTGCCTGTTTGTGCCTTGCCTTACTTTCGCTCGAATACATTTCGCACAGACCTTAGCATGCCTTGGGTTGTGGCAAAGTGCCAGCTCTGTGGTGTCGGCTGGTTTGCCCTGATCAGCGCATTCAGGTAGCTTTGCCGGTTACGCGGGAGCATTCGATCTCCTACATTTAGGCTTATTGTGCGAGCAGGTATTGATCTCGATCAGTCCCTGACTGACGGCTATGGCCTGATCCGGGCATCGCTCGCGCTTTATTCATCAGTCACAGACGCTAGGTTCTCCATGGCCCAATACGTTTTCACCATGCATCGGCTGAGCAAAGTTGTTCCGCCGAAGCGGGAAATCCTGAAAAATATCTCCCTGTCGTTTTTCCCGGGCGCCAAGATCGGCGTACTCGGTTTGAACGGTTCGGGTAAATCCACCCTGTTGAAAATCATGGCTGGCGTTGATACCGAGTTTGACGGTGAAGCCCGTCCAATGCCGGACCTGAACATAGGCTATCTGCCGCAAGAACCGCAACTGGATCCAAACAAAACCGTTCGAGAAGTGGTTGAAGAAGCCGTTAGTGTGATCAAGGACGCCCAAGCGCGTCTGGATCAGGTCTATGCCGAATACGCAGACCCGGATGCCGACTTCGACAAACTGGCTGCTGAACAAGCCAAACTCGAAGCCATTCTGCAAGCCAGTGACGGTCATAACCTTGAGCGCCAGCTGGAAGTCGCTGCTGATGCACTGCGCCTGCCGGCCTGGGATGCCAAGGTCGAGCACCTGTCGGGTGGTGAAAAACGCCGTGTGGCCCTGTGCCGCCTGCTGCTGTCGGCCCCGGACATGCTGTTGCTCGACGAACCGACCAACCACTTGGACGCCGATTCGGTGGCCTGGCTGGAGCACTTCCTGCACGACTTCCCGGGTACTGTGGTTGCGATTACGCACGACCGTTACTTCCTGGATAACGTGGCGGGCTGGATTCTGGAACTTGACCGCGGTGCGGGCATTCCTTACGAAGGCAACTACTCGGGTTGGCTTGAAGCCAAGTCCGACCGTCTTGCTGCCGAATCCAAGCAGCAGTCGGCCCATGAAAAGGCCATGAAAGACGAGCTGGAATGGGTTCGTAAAGGGGCCAAGGCGCGTCAGTCCAAATCCAAGGCACGTCTGCAACGCTTCGAAGAACTGCAATCGCAAGAATTCCAGAAACGCAGCGAAACCAACGAAATCTACATCCCGGCCGGTCCGCGCCTGGGTGACAAGGTTATTGAGTTCAAAAACGTCTCCAAGGGTTATGGCGATCGCGTGTTGATCGACAACCTGTCATTCGTTATGCCTAAAGGCGCCATTGTGGGTGTGATCGGCGGTAACGGTGCCGGTAAATCGACTCTGTTCCGCATGTTGATGGGCAAAGAACAGCCTGATTCGGGCAGCATTGAAATCGGCGACACCGTGCAACTGGCGTGTGTAGACCAGAGCCGTGACGACCTGGATGGCAGCAAAACCGTGTTCCAGGCGATTTCCGATGGTTCTGATGTGATCCGCATCGGCAACTATGAAATCCCGTCGCGCACTTATGTCGGTCGTTTCAACTTCAAGGGCGGCGATCAGCAGAAGTTCGTCAAGGACCTGTCCGGTGGTGAGCGTGGTCGCTTGCACCTGGCCCTGACCTTGAAAGAGGGCGCCAACGTGTTGCTGCTCGACGAACCGTCCAACGACCTTGACGTTGAGACTTTGCGTTCGCTGGAAGAAGCGCTGCTGGACTTCCCGGGCGCCGCCATTGTGATCTCTCACGATCGGTGGTTCCTTGACCGCGTCGCGACTCACATCTTGGCGTACGAAGACGACTCGCAAGCGGTCTTCTTTGAAGGCAACTACACCGAGTACGAAGCTGATCGTAAAAAGCGCCTCGGCGAAGCGGCCACCTTGCCGCACCGCGTGCGTCACAAAAAGCTGGCCCAGTAAGGGCGGTTGCAACACAAGACGGCGCCTTCGGGCGCCGTTTTTTTTGGTGCGCGGACTTCAATTCGTAGCAGCTGCCGAAGGCTGCGTCCGGCGGCGAAGCCGTCGTAAAGGCGGTGTTCCTTTAAACATGCAGAGACGAATCTTACGATCGCTTCGCAATCGGACGCAGCCTTCGTCAGCGGCTACGGTCTTTCAATGGTGCAAAAGTGGGTACAAGAAGGCATTTTTTGGTGCGCAAAACCCTTTAAAATCGGCACTATTTATATAAAAGCACCATTTAAATTCAGAACTGCGACATTTTGCGCTGTCACGGTGCGACATGAATTGATAAAGTTCTGGCCAATCGCCTTCTAACGACAACAAATTTGCCGAGACTTTTCCATGATCGAATCCGTCGACCACTTCCTTGCCCGCCTGAAAAAACGTGACCCGGATCAGCCGGAATTCCACCAGGCTGTGGAAGAAGTCCTGCGCAGCCTTTGGCCTTTTCTTGAAGCCAACCCTCATTACCTGACCTCAGGCATTCTTGAGCGCATCTGTGAGCCCGAGCGTGCCATCGTGTTCCGGGTCTCGTGGGTCGATGATGAAGGCAAAGTGCGGGTCAACCGCGGTTTCCGTATTCAGATGAACAGTGCAATTGGTCCGTATAAAGGTGGGTTGCGTTTCCACCCGTCGGTCAATTTGGGTGTTCTAAAGTTTCTGGCCTTTGAACAAACCTTCAAAAACTCCCTGACCTCGTTGCCAATGGGTGGCGGCAAGGGTGGATCAGACTTCAACCCCAAAGGCAAAAGTGACGCCGAAGTCATGCGCTTTTGTCAGGCATTCATGAGCGAGTTGTATCGCCATATCGGTTCGGATGTGGACGTACCCGCCGGCGATATCGGGGTGGGTGCACGGGAAATCGGCTTTATGTTTGGCCAATACAAGCGCCTGAGTAATCAATTCACCTCGGTGCTGACCGGCAAAGGCATGAGCTACGGCGGCAGTTTGATTCGTCCGGAGGCCACCGGTTTTGGCTGTGTGTACTTCGCTCAGGAAATGCTCAAACGCAGCGGTCAGCGGATTGACGGCAAGCGGGTTGCCATCTCCGGTTCCGGTAACGTGGCGCAGTACGCGGCACGCAAAGTGATGGATCTGGGCGGCAAAGTGATTTCGCTGTCTGACTCCGAAGGCACCCTGTACTGCGAAGCGGGTTTGACCGAGGAGCAATGGGAAGCGCTGATGGCGCTCAAAAACGTCAAGCGAGGCCGCATCAGCGAGCTGGCGACACAGTTTGGTCTGGAGTTCCTGGCCGACCAGCACCCGTGGAGCCTGGCGTGTGATATAGCCCTGCCTTGCGCGACCCAGAACGAGCTGGACGCCGAGGCGGCGCGTACGCTATTGCGCAATGGCTGCGTGTGCGTGGCTGAAGGTGCGAACATGCCGACCACCCTTGAAGCGGTCGATCTGTTTATTGAAGCGGGTACCTTGTTTGCGCCGGGCAAGGCTTCAAATGCTGGTGGGGTGGCCGTGAGCGGCCTGGAAATGTCGCAGAACGCCATGCGTTTACTGTGGACAGCAGGCGAGGTGGACAGCAAGTTGCACAACATCATGCAGTCCATTCACCATGCGTGCGTGCACTACGGTGAAGAAAACGGCCGCATCAACTATGTTAAAGGCGCCAACATTGCAGGTTTCGTCAAAGTGGCGGATGCCATGCTGGCTCAGGGCGTGGTGTAAGCCGGTTCAATCTTGATGATTTCGACCTGCACATTGCCGGCAGGTCGTACCCACAACACCTCATCCCCCACTTGTGCCTTGAGCAGGGCTCGCCCCAGCGGCGAGCCCCAGTTGATCAGCCCTTTGCGGGTGTCTGCCTGATCCTCGCCCACCAATTGCACCCGCTGCTCATCGCCGTGTTCATCGGCAAATGTCACCCAACTGCCAATCTGCACCTCCAACGTTGAGGTCGCGGGGGCAACGACGCGGGCGGAGTTTAAGCGCTGATTGAAGTAGCGCAAGTCGCGTTCAAGCTCGGCTATTCGTTGTTTATCGGCCTGCTCGCCACGTGCGGTTTCTTCACTGTGCTGGCGCTGTAATTCGCTGACCTTGGCCTGCATCTGGGCCAGCCCGTCAGCGGTCACCAGATTGGGTTGCTCGCTGACGTGGCGCTCAATGGGGGTATTGGCCTGATCGGCAGCGTTGTCTTCATTTACAAAAGCGCGGCTCATGGTTGCTCTCCGTGTAAATAGGCTATAGCTATATGAACGCGTGCAGGAACAAGGGTTCAGAATAATAAATTGTCGAAAACATAGGCTAGATATGAGCAATAGCTGTGTGTGACTTTAGTGTGTGCGGGCTTGATAACTTGGTAAATTTTGTAGGGATGGTATCTGAAAAATGTATGAAAGCTTTCTTGTTCAGGTAAGTGGCTTTTAAGTATCAAGCTGGCGCTCATAGATACCAAATGAAACTCCAGGAAAAATATCGATCACGCTAATATTTTGTATTGTTTGTTGTGAGTTATTTTTGAGGGCAATCGTCTATGGTGGTTGTGTACCTAGTGTTTGCGGGTTTTTAGTTTGGTCTATGTGCGTCAAATTAATTGGGTGGTTATGCAGTGCGTTCCAGGAATGCCTGGCAGAAGTCAGTGTTAAATATATATACATGGAGAGTTGATCAGTGGGTGTCATTAATAATGTGGGTCGAGAGCCGTGGCCGTCATATATAACTGCGGCGGCGCAACAAGACTATTTGAAAGCTGAAGACGGTATTTTAAAAGCGGCTGAGCAAGGCTACAGCCACTGGTACATAGATGGAAGTTTGCCGGGGGAACGGCCCGGCGACTGGAATTACCAGCGTATTCGCACGCTCAATGAGATGATTGCAACTGTCGGTGTCAAACCGATTTATCACGGTAATTTTAAGGCGCCTTTAGGCAGTGACATTCCTGAGTTGGGTCGTTCGGCATTAGAGTATATAAAGCGCGAAGTGGATTTAAGTGCTGCAATAGGTGGTGCCCCCGTTATTGTCCATGGCGGCGGCATTGTTGAGCCGCGTCGTGTAATTGAAGCCCGGCGCAGTGGGTTGTCGATGTTGATCAAGAACGTGGCTGAGCTGGTTGAATACGCCCGTCAACAAAATGTAGAAATATGGCTGGAGAACTTGAGTAATTACACGCGTTTTCATCCGTTTTATTATGTGTGTGTGACGGAGGACGAATATGCAGAAGTGCTTGATAGTGTGCCAGGACTAAAATTTTTCTTCGATGTGTCACATGCTCATGTGAATGACGGAGATCCAGTCAAGGTTTTCGAGCGGTTACACAAGTCCATGGTAGGAATGTCTTTTAGCGATAATAAAGGAGAACGTGATTCACACTTCCCATTGGGCAAAGGGACGTTGGATTATTCGAGACTTGTATCCTCTATTAAGAAATATAAATGGCAAGGGTTGGTTGGTTTTGAAACGCGAGGCAGCGTGCTGTCAGAAAGCATGGCTTATCTTAACCACCTTGACTGTGAAGCATAAGGCTCTCTCGCTTGACGTCTGACATAAGTGGGCTGTCTTTCTCTAAAGGTTGAAGATCAATATTCAACTTTTCACTTCGCAGGTATTCTTCGTGCGTGCATTAAAACAAAAAATTTGCGACTGTGACAGAAGCGATTTTGTACAGGGATGTATTGACTCAGCGCCTGTCTGTATTGCTTTTGTCTTTATGTTTTTTTCAATTGGCGTGCTGTTGGCGTCAGCAGGTTTTTCATTAGTTGAGTCCGTCATGATGACGGTGTTGGTTCATGCTGCACCCTTGCAGGTTTTTATTGGTCAGTCAGGTGGAAGCGCAGGGCTGTGGGCATTAGTTGCAATCACCCTATTAGTTAACTTTCGCTTTATGATTATGTCGTCGGTATTGTGCGAGCAGTTCAAATCAGTATCGCTGCTTAAAATGATACTTTCCGTTCAGCTCTTGTCAGTCTCCACCTTTACTTTAGCCAGCGCACGCAAAGATAAAGCATTGGACAGTTATCGTTACTACCTAGGTTGTGGTATTAGCAGTTTGTCGGTTGCGGTTATTTTTACAGGGGTCGGGTATGTTATGCGCACGGACTTGAACCCAATGATCATGAGTGTAATTGGTATGATACTCCCGATTCACTTTACCGCATTGGCGGCCATGTCATGGCCTAAGTGGCGACCTGTACTGGCGACGATAGCAGGGTTTATAGCCACCCCTTTAGCTGGAGCAGGGCTAGGTGCCTATCAAGTGTTTGTAGTGCCTCTACTATTGGGCGCACTGTTTTTAGTAGTGGACAAGTTAAAGAGTAATCGCCCATGAGTAACTGGACACTGATTGCAGTAGCGGCGGCATTGTCTTATACGTTGCGTTTTTTGCCGGTGCTCATATTTCGTCGATTTAAGATCAATGGGCAAGGCGATTTCTACCAATACTTGAGCTATGCGGCCTGCGCTGTAATGGGGGGCATTATTTATACAATCGCCTTTGGCGATGTCCATTTTAATCATTGGGCAGGGCACTTTGAAAGTGATCAGCTCGTCAAGTTAGTAGTCATAGTTCTGGCTTTTAGTGTGGCCGCTTGGACACGCAGTGTTTTTAAATCCTTGATCTGTTGTGTGTCGATATACAGTGGGGCGTTGTATGTGCTGTAAGGACAATGCCGTTATAAATTCCGTTTTCGCTGAGGGTGTATAGGTATGGCTATATTTGCAGACGTTGAGAGCCGACCCGGCGCTTTAACGCGTGTAGAACTGGAGGCTTGTTATGCCTGCACTCTTGTTGAACCGTTGCCTATCAACATGACCCGCGGTTTGCCCTCGTCTGAGCAGTTAGCCTTGGCGACTGAATTTCTGTTTCTGCCCGAGAAGGCGAGCTTTACATCGAACAACGGGGTGGACTGGCGTAACTATGGCTGTTTGCAAGGTTTACCGGAAGTCAGGGCTCTGTTCTCAGAGACTCTATTAGGACTGCCGGCGGATCAAGTCGTTATCGCTGAAAACTCCAGCTTGGCTTTAATGTATGAGACGTTGGGTTACGCATTCAGGTATGGATTACCCGGCTCAACCGAGCCATGGAGCCAAGCCGCACCAACTAAATTTCTTTGCCCTGTGCCAGGTTACGACCGGCATTTTGCAATATGTGATGCTTATCAGATTGAGATGGTACAAGTGCCAATGCTCGACACGGGGCCTGATATGGATATCGTAGAAAGGCTCGTGCTCGCCGACCCCTCTATAAAAGGCATGTGGTGTGTACCTAAATACAGTAACCCCTGCGGCGCTATCTACAGCCATGACACGGTGCAGAGACTGGCGAGTATGCCAACCGCCGCGTCGGACTTTGTTTTGTTCTGGGACAATGCTTATGCCGTACATCATTTAACCGATGACGAAGTTCCCAATCAGCCCATTGCACAGTTGTGTGAAGAAGCGGGGTGTGCGGATCGCGTATTCATATTTGCTTCAACTTCGAAAGTTGTATTGCCCAGTGCGGGGCTAGCTTTTTTTGGAGGTTCACCTGCCAATATCGAGTGGTGGTTGCGACATCGGAAAAGTCGAACAATTGGCCCTGACAAAGTTAACCAGTTGCGGCATTTACTGTTTTTTAGTGACAGCGAAAGTGTAGTTGCGCATATGCGTAAGCACAGAATTATGCTTGAGCCGAAGTTCAAGAGGCTAGAAGACGAGTTGTCTGCGGGGTTTTCAGGTGTTAGCTCTGTGAGCTGGACTCGGCCCAAGGGCGGTTATTTCGTGAGCCTGACTTTACCCGAAGGATGCGCCAGCCGAGTGGTCGAACTGGCATTGGCAGCGGGCTTGGCATTGACTCCAGCCGGGGCGACTTACCCCGGCGGGATAGACCCATATGACAGTAATATCCGATTGGCTCCTACCTATCTCGATATTGAAACGCTGGGTGCAGCGGCACACATTTTGGTTCTGTGTGTATTACTGACTTTGGCGGAAAAAAACATTCCTCAGTTTTAATATGCGGCACGTGAGACCCAGTAGGGCGTCGGCCAAGCCCCCTGCAGGGTGCAATCGTAGCCGCACCGGCTAAAAAGAACTGTGTAAAGCACTATGCTCTGCCAGTTCCTGTTCGATAAACGCAGCAATCATGGCGCGATATACAGCTTCGATTACGATCGGATACGCGCTCATTTCCACCTCCAAATTCGTGACCTTGGCAATCACTTGCTCTACTCGCTGCGGATTCTTAACGGCATCTCTATCTTTTTTAAAGTGTGCTGCGTGCGAAACATAGATTCCGCGTTCCGCGATCAGCCTGACTATCTGACGATCCAAGCTGTCAATGTGTTCGCGCACTTGCTCAAGTGAATGACCGTTTTCAGCCATGGTTAGGTGCTCTTTCAATAGTGATACCACTTCACTTCCAGCATCACTTCGTTGATGGGGGAGGTGAGCTTGCTGAACTCCCGTTGAGCACTCAAGCGCACACCCAGATTACGAGACACTTCCCACTGTTGATTCAAACTGAGGCTACGGCGTATTTCTCCGTTGGCAAAGTAGTCACCCTTGGCCTCAAGGCTCAGATTACCCACCGGGTTACGCCACAGCACCCCGGTATTAAAACCGGCGGCGGGTGAGACAAAGGCGGCGAAGTCATTGTTGTGTTCCACCCGCACAGTGCCCAGCGCAAAGCCGAGCATGTCTTCACCCAATTGCCAGGTGCCGCCCGCACCACCGTTGACATGACTGACCAGATTTTCATCACCATGTTTGCCTAGCACCCGCTCAAGCCCGCCGCCGACTTGCCATGACCACGGTTTAAGCAGCTCGTTACGCGGCGTCAAGGAGCGGATATTGGCCAGATCCAACTGCTGGACTTGCCATTTGTTGCCTTCGTACTGGCGTAATTTGAGTTGCAGGATTTCAATCTGCGCTCCCAGCGGAAAGCCCGGCGCATTGTCATTCAAGTCGTGATAGGCCATGCGCAAGCCGTACTCGGCAAAGGCTTTGTCGTCGCGGCTACCGGCGCCTAATTGCCAGGTGCGCGACTCATGGCCGTTTTCCGGTAACTCGGGTTTTTCGACTTTAAGTTCTGGCGCAGGGTTTTGATTGATCGCTCGCAGCAATTCAAAGCTGCGTTGCGAGCGCCCGGTATCGCGCTCAAGGCCATTGGCACGATAGCGTTCAAGGCGATACGCCGCGTCGATAATCAGCGCCTGGCGTTCTTTGGGCAGCGCTTTGAATTGCGGGTTTTGCAGCTGGGCCTGATCGGCGCTGACCTGCAGCACCCATTGCTGCTCTTCAGGATCGAGCACCTTGGCCCGATCCAGCAGTTCCCGCTCGCGAGACGGCCGGTATTCGATACTTTCCACCAGCCCGGCTTCCTTTACCGCTTTCACGGTGTCGGTCGGGATGGCGGTCAGCGGGAACTGGGTGGTCAGTTGCAAGCCCGGACGCGCGACTTGCAGCAACTCCAGCAAGCGGTACGAGCAGTTCTCGTCGAAAAAGAAGTAGTCGAACTGGATTTGTTTGAGCTCCCACACATGCTCAACCATGCGTTGGGTTTCTTCGGGGGTCAGGTTCAGGCGGTATTCCCACAGGTCACGGTTTTCCAGACTGCGGTATTCCGAGAGCTTTTCTTGATACGGCACCAGCGCGAACAGGCCGGGATAACCGCCGGCCAAGCCTTTCCAGGCATACAGGATGCTGTTGTCGGAGCCTTCAATGTAAGCGCCAAAGTTGATCGCATAGCTGAGCAGGGCCGTCTTGTTGCTCTGCACATCGGCCTGGTCGATACGTAATAAGGTATGGCCAAACATGGAGGACGGGCTGTTCAGGTACGCGGCCGGGAAAATCATCACCGTGCTGTGCGGCGCCACGTCTTTGAACCATTGAGTGAACTCTGCGCAATCGGCCTTGGGCAGGTCGGTCAGGTTCAGTTGGGCTTTTAGCCAACGGGTCCGTGCCGGGTAGACGCACTGCGGGTGTTTATCGCCCAGGCTCAGGGGGGCATACAACGCCTCCACAGTGGCACGCAGTTCCGCGTCCGGGTGATGAGCACCGTCAGGGGCCAAAAAGAATTTGTCATCGCTGACGTAGCTGCGCCAACCGCTGAGCTTGCCGGCCTCGTAATGGCCTAAAGAAATCCAGAACGGATCATTGGCCAGCTGTTGCACACGTTGATTGTCGAGCTGGGGAGAGGCATACAGCGGGGCGCAGGCACAGAGCGCCAGATAGGCAAGGCGTTTGAGCATGTTCGGCAACTGTTGTCAGACGAAGAGAGATGTAGCGGGAGAATACCCGCTCCCGAAGGAGCGGGCAGGCTTCATTTACGCAGCTGTTGCGTACTTGGACAGGCGTGCGTCACTTTTCAGCACGGCCAGGGTGTTGTTGTGAATATCTTCCGCTGTCACATCAGCTTTGCTGAAGATTTGCTGGAAGTGTTCGTGGGTGACGGCAGCAAAATGGTCGCGATCTTCAGGTGCAACACCCAGAACCACCGCATAGGTGGTCAGTGCTTCGCCATTGCCTTTTGCCATGTCTTCGGACAGCTCGTTCATCATGCCATTCATGGCAATCCACGATTTGCCGCCGTAGGTCAGGGCGTCTTTGGTGGTACAGCCGTTGGTGCCGGAGGTCATGCCGAAGGTGGCGTTGCCGGAAGTGCCGTTGGTAGTGGATGCCAGGAAGTGGGCAGGTGTGCCGCGCTGACCTTCAAACAACATGTTGCCCCAACCGCAGTTCGGGCCACCAGGGGCTTGCGCCATGGCATTGAGGGATACAACGGTAAAGAGAGTACCAAGAAGAATCCGTTTCATAAGCTGAGATCTCTATGTGTATGCAACCAATGGACAAGGGGTGTCTGGCTTGTAGCGCCAGTACGGGCCGGTTATTACTCCAGCCGCGTAACATGTAGGAGTCTAGGCATGATCGGCAGGTTCCGTGATTTTTTGTAAAACAATTATGGATTGAGCCTGTTTTCGCCCCGTAAATACGGGGGGGTAAGATTTCACGCGTTGTGTGCCTTGCCAGTCGTGCATGGCCAGCGCCAGAATGCCTGCATCTGCCCCGCCCGATGTAAGGAAGCCCGATGCCTGATTCTGTTGCTGCCAGCTTGCGTCTAGCGCCTGACGCGCTAACCCGTCCGTTCTCCGCTGAACAGTTCAGCTTCTCGACCACCAATGATTTGGAGCCCTTTCGCGGCATTCTCGGCCAGGAGCGTGCGGTCGAAGCCCTGCAGTTTGGCGTGGCCATGCCGCGCCCCGGTTACAACGTGTTTGTGATGGGCGAGCCCGGGACCGGGCGTTTTTCGTTTGTTAAGCGCTACCTCAAAGCTGAAGGCAAGCGGCTCAAGTCACCCAGCGACTGGGTGTACGTCAACAATTTCGATGATCCTCGCGAGCCGCGAGCACTGGAACTGCCGGCCAGCACGGCGGGCGCGTTTATCGGTGACATCAATGGCCTGATCGACAACTTGTTGGCGACGTTCCCGGCGGTGTTTGAGCACCCGACGTACCAACAGCGCAAAAGTGCCATTGATCGCGGCTTCAACCAGCGCTACGACCGTGCGCTGGATGTGATCGAGCGCTTGGCACTGGAAAAGGGCGTGGCGTTGTACCGCGACAGCAGCAACGTCGCGTTTACGCCCATGAGTGACGGCAAAGCGCTGGACGAAGCTGAGTTCTCGCAGTTGCCGGAGGAAGAGCGCGAGCGCTTCCACGAAGATATTTCTGCACTCGAAGAGCGTCTCAACGAAGAGCTGGCCAGCTTGCCGCAGTGGAAGCGTGAGTCAAACAACCAGCTGCGCCAGTTGAACGAAGAAACGATCACCTTGGCGTTGCAACCCTTGTTGGCGCCTTTGTCGCAAAAGTACGCCGAAAATGCCGAGGTTTGCGGTTATCTGCAGGCGATGCAGGTGTATCTGCTTAAAACTGTGGTCGAGCAACTGGTCGATGACAGCAAGACCGATGCTCAAGCGCGCAAGTTGCTGGAGGAGCAATACCTGCCGAGTCTGGTGGTTGGCCAACCCATGAGTGGTGGCGCGCCGGTGGTGTTTGAACCGCACCCGACCTACGACAACCTGTTTGGCCGCATTGAATACAGCACCGACCAAGGCGCGCTGTACACCACGTATCGGCAGTTGCGTCCGGGGGCGTTGCACCGTGCGAACGGTGGCTTTTTGATCCTTGAAGCCGAGAAGATGCTGAGCGAACCGTATGTGTGGGACGCGCTCAAGCGGGCTTTGCAATCGCGCAAACTGAAAATGGAATCGCCTCTGGGTGAAATGGGGCGTCTGGCCACTATTACCCTGAGCCCGCAAGTGATTCCCTTGCAGGTCAAGGTCATCATCATTGGTGCTCGCCAGTTGTATTACACGCTGCAAGACCTTGATCCGGACTTCCAGGAGATGTTCCGGGTGCTGGTGGACTTCGATGAAGATATCCCGATGGTCGATGAGAGCCTTGAACAGTTCGCTCAGCTGTTGACCACGCGCACCTCCGAAGAAGGCATGGCGCCACTGACGGCCGATGCCGTGGCGCGACTGGCCACCTACAGTGCCCGTCTGGCCGAGCATCAGGGGCGTTTATCAGCCCGTATCGGCGACTTGTTTCAGCTGGTCAGCGAGGCGGACTTTATCCGTCACCTGGCCAACGATGAAATGACCGACGCGGGGCATATCGAACGTGCGTTGAAGGCCAAGGCCACGCGTACCGGGCGCGTGTCTGCACGGATTCTCGATGACATGCTGGCCGGGATCATTCTGATCGACACCGATGGCGCTGCGGTCGGCAAGTGCAATGGCTTGACCGTACTTGAGGTCGGCGATTCGGCGTTTGGCGTGCCGGCGCGCATTTCCGCCACGGTGTATCCGGGCGGCAGCGGTATTGTCGATATTGAGCGCGAGGTAAACCTGGGGCAGCCGATTCACTCCAAGGGTGTAATGATTCTGACCGGTTATCTGGGGAGCCGTTATGCACAGGAGTTCCCGCTGGCGATCTCGGCGAGTATTGCGCTGGAACAGTCCTACGGTTACGTCGATGGCGACAGTGCGTCACTGGGCGAGGCCTGCACGCTGATTTCAGCGCTGTCGAAAACGCCGCTCAAGCAGTGTTTTGCAATTACGGGATCGATCAACCAATTTGGTGAAGTTCAGGCGGTGGGCGGGGTTAACGAGAAAATCGAAGGCTTCTTCCGGCTGTGTGAAGCGCGCGGTCTAACGGGGGAGCAGGGCGCGATCATTCCGCAAGCCAACGTGGCCACCTTGATGCTGGACGAGAAGGTGCTGCAAGCCGTGCGTGATGGCAAATTCCACGTGTACGCCGTGCGTCAGGCGGATGAGGCGTTGAGTCTGCTGGTGGGTGAGCCTGCGGGTGAACCCGATGCTGAGGGACAATTCCCTGAAGGCAGCGTCAATGCCCGGGTGGTTGAGCGTTTGCGGGTGATTGCCGAGATGATCAGCGATGAAGACCTCAAAGAGGCCGAGAAAGAGCTGATTGCTGAAACCTTGGCAGCGACGAAAAAGCCCGCTTAAAAGCCCCTCACCCTAGCCCTCTCCCAGAGGGAGAGGGGACTAAAAGCAAAAGCGGATTTGCGCAGCACCCCTCATCAGCCCCCTCTCCCTCTGGGAGAGGGTTGGGGTGAGGGTGTTGAGCACCCATCTTCTTTTCGTTGGTCATAGCCCTCTCCCTGAGGGAGGGGGACTAAAAGCAAAAGCGGTTTTGCGCAGCACCACTCATCAGCCCCCTCTCCCTCTGGGAGAGGGTTGGGGTGAGGGTGTTGAGCACCCAGCTTCTTTTCGTTGGTCATAGCCCTCTCCCAGAGGGAGAGGGCACTAAAAGCAAAAGCGGATTTGCGCAGCACCACTCATCAGCCCCCTCTCCCTCTGGGAGAGGGTTGGGGTGAGGGTGTTGAGCACCCACCTTCTTTTCGTTGGTCATAGCCCTCTCCCTGAGGGAGGGGGACTAAAAGCAAAAGCGGATTGGCGCAGCACCCCTCATCAGGCCCCTCTCCCTCTGGGAGAGGGTTGGGGTGAGGGTGTTGAGCACCCAGCTTCTTTTCGTTGGTCATAGCCCTCTCCCTGAGGGAGGGGACTAAAAGCAAAAGCGGTTTTGCGCATCGCCACTCATCAGCCCCCTCTCCCTCTGGGAGAGGGTTGGGGTGAGGGCGTTGAGCACTCATCCTCTTTCCGTTGGTCACGACATTCTCGGCTGTCAGATATTTCTTCTATGCTGATTTCAAGGACCTCCACTGTCGTCAGCGGATTGATGCAGCCCGTTTAGAGCGGCTGATACAGGATCTACCGAGGGTCGCCGCCATGTCGCGCAACCTTTGCCTTACACGCCAATGCTTTGGCTTGGTGACCCGCATTGAATGCAGCGTTCGACCGCTGGCAGGCAATACCGGGATGTGGACGCTGCTCTTTGCCGCAGGCCTGGCAGGCGAGCAACCGACCACGATCAAAGCCCAAGGCCCTTTTCCCGGCCCGTTTGCGGCTGAATCCACCCTTGACTCCATCGTCGAAAGCCTGACGCTGCATGGCTATCACGTTGCCAATGACCCGCAAATCTGGTGTCTGCATGTGCAGGCACAATTGCGTGAGATCAACGGGAACCGTGCTAACGCGTTCAGCTAGTGCGGCGCTGTGATGTCCGGCACTTTGACGAGTTTGACTTCAAAGCCGTACTCGACCGGGTTCAGTTCTGTGCGGTGGTAGCTCTCAATCCGGGTCGGCTGCCCATAAAAGTAATGCACGTCAAATAATGCGGGGCCATCCGGTTCGGCGGTATGGCTGACGGCCAGTACTTCTTTCAGGTAGTTGCCGGTTTCGTCTTTGGCGTAAAAGCGCCAGGCTTCGGCTGGAAACAGTTTTTGATCAACGACCAGTGCGTTGCCTTTGAGCTCTAGGCCTTTAGGTAACTGAGCGGTATTCAATGTGTGTGTGTCGATGGAGGCGATAAACAGTGGCATTGACCCCACCGCATAAGCAGGTGTTTCGGGGAACAAGTTAAGGTCATAGGTGATAACGCCGGTGTGCGGATCGACATCAAACGCTTCGACAGGCAGTTCGAGCGGCTCGCTGCGCTTGCCGTGCTCATCTTCAGCGAAGAAGGTGACAGGTGCCTCAGAGATGTCTGGCAGTAGCCCCAGCAATTCGTCATTGAATGTGGGAGGGTGACTGAACTCAATCGTCGCCGCACTGGCATCTTCAATCGATTGACTGATGACCACACTCTTGGTCAGTTGCTGCGGCTCAAGTGCCGAACCCTTTAGGTAGTTGGCGGCCTGGTCGTCATACACCACGACGGATAACGGCAGCGTTTGAATATCTTTGCTTACCACTGTCTTGTCGAGTTTGCGTACTGGCAAGTCAATGGCTTTGCGCGTGACATTGGCGGTGGAGAAGTCGAGCACGCTGATATCGAGGTTTTCGATTGTGCCGTTGAAATACACCTTGCTGTAGTGATGCGGGTGTTCGGCCTCAAAGGCTTTTTGTTCGTCATCCAACTGTTGGCCAAACGCGTCGCTCCATGCGGTTTGTTTGAGCATTTCAGCCAATTGCTGTTGATAAAACGCCAGTTGCTCGGCGTTTTCATTGATGGAACCGGCACGTGACAGAAACTGCCCGGTGTGGTCGCGGGCCTGAATGATCAGAGGGTTGAGCGGCATGTCGCGGACTTCAGCGGCCAGCGGCGCACTGTTGTAAATATCGACTTCAGCGATATTTTTATCCAGCGCCAGCAGGGTCACACTGATCGTGCCTTCGGTGCGGGTTTTGCCCACGTCTTCTGGCGTCAGGTTGAAATTAACCACGTTGCCGGGTGCGATCACCTCAACTTTACCGTGCAACATCAGGGGTTGCGGCTGTTGTTCGTTCGCAGTTTCGATCCCGTCGACATAGGGGTAAGTGATGGTGAGGTCGTCAGGGTTGCTCAAATTGGCACTGGAAGGGCTGAGTTGGATGCCTGGATCGGTTTCAGACCACTCAGGCTGGAAGGGCACCTCTTGTTTGTTGCTCAGGGTCACGGACTGCCATTCCAGTGCATGGGGGAAGGGGAACTCGGCATTGCTATTGGCAGGGAACGGAAAGATTGGCTCCAGATCAGTCAAGTAATCAGAACTGGCGTTTTTGCGCACTACAAACAGGCCATTGATGTAGGTGTCGCTGAGGGCCTGGCTGTCGGGGTAGTGCTTGAGCAGCGCCAGGTCGTCGTTACCATATTCGGTTTCGACGGGCTTTTCTTGCAGCTTGATGCGCGCGCGTTCCAGTAGCAGCAGCGAGCCGCCAAGGTCTGCAACGGCGTCTTTGAGCTGCTGATCCTGAATCGAGTCGAGGGTCTTTTCGAACGCTGCGTTTCTGTCTTCCAGGCTGGCCTGCTGAGGTTTGTCGTCCGGCGAACAGCCGCCCGTGATGAGCAACGCTATTGAAAGCCCGAGACAACCCAAGGGGAATCGCAGATCCATTGTTCAGTTCCTGTGCGTAACGATGCCGAAGGGATGGACACTAGCAGAAAATGTTTTTACAGGCTGTTTCGAAGGCTTTATCTCTGTGCTTTTGTCACTGATATACTCGCGCCCATTTTTTAATACCCAGTGAGATTCAATGGAACGCTTTATCGAAAACGCAATGTACGCCTCCCGCTGGATTCTGGCGCCGATTTACTTTGGCCTGTCTTTGGGCTTGCTGGCTTTGGCATT
Source organism: Pseudomonas sp. 2024-210 (assembly GCF_045062345.1). Classification (NCBI taxonomy): domain Bacteria; kingdom Pseudomonadati; phylum Pseudomonadota; class Gammaproteobacteria; order Pseudomonadales; family Pseudomonadaceae; genus Pseudomonas; species Pseudomonas sp. 2024-210. Next base: position 68,968 of record NZ_JBJGEJ010000006.1, read on the forward strand.
GAAGTTCTTTCAGGAAGTGTTTCACGTCATTCCCAACGTGTTTGCATTATCTGAGTCGGATTTGATCCTGGTCATCCTGTCGTTGATTGATATGGCGCTGGTAGGCGGCCTGCTGGTGATGGTCATGATTTCGGGCTATGAAAACTTTGTCTCGCAACTGGACATCGACGAGCACAAGGAAAAGCTCAGCTGGCTAGGCACGATGGACTCGACGTCGTTGAAGATGAAAGTCGCCGCTTCAATTGTGGCCATTTCCTCTATCCACCTGCTGCGGGTGTTTATGGATGCACGCAATATCGAGCCTCAGTACCTGATGTGGTACGTGATCATTCACATGACCTTTGTGGTGTCAGCCTTTGCGATGGGTTATCTCGATAAGCTGACCAAGCACTGACCTGTGTCCAAACGCGCCTTACAAGAACCCGGGCTTCGATGGCTTTGGGGGCTGTGATAGTCTGCTCGCCCTTTTTTTGGATCCTGGCGCCCGGGAAGTGCCTGTTGAAAAACAGGTTTTCCTACGCGCCCTACTACAGCGGAGCAGTGTTATGTCCGAAGTAAATCTGTCGACCGACGAAACCCGCGTTAGCTACGGCATTGGCCGCCAGCTGGGCGATCAACTGCGCGACAACCCACCACCTGGCGTAAGCCTGGATGCCATTCTGGCTGGCCTGACTGACGCTTTCGCAGGTAAGGAAAGCCGTGTTGGTCAGGAAGAAATGTCGGCCAGCTTCAAAGTGATCCGCGAGATCATGCAAGCAGAAGCGGCTGCCAAGGCAGAAGCAGCGGCTGGCGAAGGCAAGGCTTTCCTGGCTGAAAACGCCAAGAAAGACGGCATCACCACCTTGGCTTCGGGTCTGCAATTTGAAGTCGTGACAACGGGCGAAGGCGCCAAGCCATCCCGTGAAGACACCGTGCGTGTTCACTACCACGGCACCCTGATCGACGGCACTGTCTTTGACAGCTCCTACGAGCGTGGTCAGCCAGCCGAGTTTCCGGTGGGTGGCGTGATTGCAGGTTGGACCGAAGCCCTGCAACTGATGAATGCCGGCAGCAAATGGCGCATCTACGTGCCGAGCGAACTGGCTTACGGCGCTCAAGGCGTTGGCAGCATTGCTCCGCACAGCGTGCTGGTATTCGACGTTGAGTTGCTGGAAGTTCTGTAAGAACCCGGCGTTTTGACGTTGGCTGCGGGTTTGCTGGCAAACCCGCAGCTACACCGGGCGTTTCATATTTCGATCTTGGCGTGATGTTCGTGCGTCTCGCTCACGCCAGCAGGGCGCAATGCCCGGGCGTAGCAAAACAGAAACAGATTGCGCACCAACTCTTTGAGCACCCCTGGCTCGTTTGAGTTGAGGCCATTGAAATCAAGATCACCTTGATCCTGAAGTTCGTTCAGCGCTTCTTCTTCCAGTACCGCACAGACTTCTCCGGTTTCCCTGTGCAGGATCCGCAGGTATGGATGTGGGCGGTCCAGCCAGGCATCAATCAAATACGTCATGGTCGTCATCTCCTTGGTTAATACCAATGAGAATAATTCTTATTCAGTTAATAGCAAGTGCCTATTGGCAGATTTCTGATCTTTGTGCGTTACAACTGCTACGGATCAAAGTTGCTGGCTTTTTGATACTGCGGGGTGGGGAGGGTGGTGCACCTTCCTGCGCAGGGAGCAGGAAGGCATGCAGCAGAATCAGACTTTTCGAACGAACTCGGACTTGAGTTTCATCGGGCCGATGCCGTCGATTTTGCAGTCAATATCGTGGTCACCGTCGCACAAGCGGATGTTTTTAACTTTGGTGCCGACTTTAACCACCAGTGAAGTGCCCTTGATTTTCAGGTCTTTGATCACGGTGATGGTGTCACCATCGTTCAGCACAGTGCCTGCGGAGTCTTTGTAGACTTTTACGTCGTCAGCGACTTCAGCGTCGCCGCTGGCAGACCACTCGTGGGCGCATTCCGGGCAGATCAGCTGTGCGCCATCTTCGTAGGTGTATTCGGAATTGCATTTTGGGCAGGGTGGCAACGTGCTCACTAAAGCTCCTTAAGCGTCAGGTCGGCTAAAAGGCGCGCATTATATAGGGTTTTATCGGCGAAGGCGAAAACCCTCACCCTAGCCCTCTCCCAGAGGGAGAGGGAACTGACCGTGCGCGAATTCAAGATCACCGACAAATCAGCTCCCTCTCCCGGAGGGAGAGGAGACTGACCACGCGCGAATTCAAGATCACCGACAATCAGCTCCCTCTCCCGGAGGGAGAGGAGACTGACCACGCGCGAACTCAAGATCACCGACAATCAGCTCCCTCTCCCAGAGGGAGAGGAGACTGACCGTGCGCGAATTCAAGATCACCGACAATCAGCTCCCTCTCCCTCCGGGAGAGGGTTGGGGTGAGGGTTTAGGATGCACCCTTGTTATCAGTGCGTACGCGCGACCGCAAATTCGCTCAGCTCAACCAGCGCATCGCGGTATTCGCTTGGCGGCAGGGCTTCGAGGCACACAATGGCGCGGGCAACGAAGTCGCGGGCCAACTGGGCGGTGTAGTCCAGGGAGCCAGAAGCTTCAACGGCCTCACGAATGCTTTCAAGGTCTTCAATGCCACCTTTCTGGATGGCTTTGCGAACCAGGGCCGCCTGTTCAGGCGTGCCTTCGCGCATGGTGTAGATCAGCGGCAGCGTCGGTTTACCTTCTGCAAGGTCGTCACCGACGTTCTTGCCCAAGGACTCCGCATCGCCCCGGTAGTCGAGCAAGTCGTCGACCAACTGGAACGCGACGCCAAGATGGTCGCCGAACGTACGCAGCGCTTCACTTTGCTCAGGGGTTGCACCGGCCAGCGCCGCCGCACTGTGGGTCGAAGCCTCGAAAAGCATGGCGGTTTTACCGCGAATGACTTCCATGTAGGTTTCTTCGGTGGTGCTGGCGTCTCGTACCTTGGACAGTTGCAGCACTTCGCCTTCAGCAATGATGCGGGTGGCTTGCGACAGGATTTTCATCACCGGCATCGAGCCCAGCTCAACCATCATTTCGAAAGAGCGTGAGTACAGAAAGTCGCCGACCAGTACGCTGGGCGCATTGCCCCAGGTAGCATTGGCAGTTTTGCGCCCACGGCGCATGCCAGACATGTCCACAACGTCATCGTGAAGCAGGGTGGCGGTGTGCAGGAACTCAATAGTGGCGGCCAGCAGGCGCAAATCATCGCCTTCGCGACCCAGGGCCTTGCCACACAGCAACACTAATAAAGGACGCAGACGCTTGCCGCCCGCCGAAGTAATGTAGTCGCCGATTTTTGAGACCAGCGGTACGCGTGAAGTCAGCTGCTTCTTGATGATGCCGTCGACGGCGCTAAAATCGTCCGCCACCGCGCGGTAGAAAGCTTGGGGTTGCATCAGCGACAGGTGCTCCAGAAGGGTTGCGCGGCATGCTAGGTCGGGGGGCTGGGCGTGTCAAGGCGGATGGACGGCCCCTTGCAAGCCAGACTTGCCTTGCGTACAATCGCGCACCCTGAACTTCCTGGGCAGCACCTGCCTTACGCAATTGCATCTGGGCCGTTCCAGCCCCATGCAGCCATGCCAGCCAATACCTTTACCTATAAAGCGCTGGGTGAGCAGGATTATCGGAGAAATACCATGTCGTACGCAGTAATCGTTACTGGTGGCAAGCAGTACAAAGTAGCTCCAGGTGAATACCTGAAGATCGAAAAACTGGAAATCGCTACCGGCGAATCCGTAACTTTTGATCGCGTTCTGTTGGTCGCCAATGGCGACGACGTAAATATCGGCGCTCCAGTTGTACCTGGCGCCACTGTTGTGGCTGAAGTGATCTCCCAAGGTCGTCACGATAAAGTCCGCATCATCAAGTTCCGTCGTCGTAAGCACCACATGAAGCGTATGGGCCACCGCCAGTGGTACACCGAGATCAAAATCACCGGTATTCAGGCTTAATTTCAGCCTAATTCCTCACTAGGAGAATTGACTCATGGCACACAAAAAAGCTGGTGGTAGTACCCGTAACGGTCGCGACTCAGAAGCCAAACGCCTTGGCGTGAAGATGTATGGCGGCCAGGCTATCATTCCGGGCAACATCATCGTGCGTCAGCGCGGCACCCAATTCCACGCTGGCTACGGCGTTGGTATGGGCAAAGATCACACCCTGTTCGCGAAAGTGGAAGGCGTGATCAAGTTTCAGGTTAAAGGCGCCTTCGGTCGTCGCTATGTAAGCATCGTTCCGAAGACAGCAGTCGTCGCAGCGTAATAGCTTGGTAGCTGGAAGAGCCCTGTCTTGCGACGGGGCTTTTTCGTTTGTGGGGTGAGTCTCTTGCAAAACTGTTTGTATGGGCTGCTGGCGCTGGATTTAACAGACGTTGATTGAGGTCGCTGCGCTCATTTTTGCAAGAGTCTTATGTCTTGGTTTTAATCGGCTCGTCCTGATGACGAGAGGCGCGTTTTGTTATGAAGTTTGTTGATGAAGTATCGATCAAAGTAAAAGCAGGCGACGGTGGTAATGGTTGCATGAGTTTCCGTCGCGAGAAATTCATCGAAAACGGTGGTCCTAACGGTGGTGATGGGGGTGATGGCGGCTCGATCTATATGGTCGCCGACGAAAACCTGAACACCTTGGTTGACTACCGTTATACCCGTCACTTCGATGCTCAGCGTGGCTCGAACGGTGGCAGCGCGGATTGCACCGGGCGCAAAGGTGAAGACCTGGAACTGCGTGTTCCGGTAGGCACAACAGTGATCGATGCGGGCACTCAAGAAATCATTGGCGACCTGACCAAGGCGGGTCAGCGTTTGATGGTGGTGCACGGTGGCTGGCACGGTCTGGGTAACACACGTTTCAAGTCCAGTACCAACCGCGCTCCGCGTCAAACCACACCGGGCAAGCCGGGTGAGCAGCGCGATCTGAAGCTGGAGTTGAAAGTACTGGCGGACGTCGGTCTGTTGGGCTTGCCGAATGCTGGCAAAAGTACCTTCATTCGTTCGGTGTCTGCAGCCAAGCCAAAAGTGGCGGATTATCCGTTCACCACCCTGGTGCCAAACTTGGGTGTGGTCAGTGTCGATCGCTGGAAAAGCTTCGTGATTGCCGATATTCCGGGCTTGATTGAAGGTGCATCCGATGGTGCGGGCCTGGGCATTCGTTTCCTCAAGCATTTGGCGCGTACGCGTCTGTTGTTGCACCTCGTCGACATGGCGCCCGTTGAAGGCACTGAAAGTGCTGCCGATACCGCTGAAGTCATCGTTAACGAGCTGACCAAATTCAGCCCGTCGCTGGCTGAGCGTGATCGCTGGCTTGTGCTGAACAAGTGCGATTCGTTGCCACAAGAAGAGCACGACGCTCGCGTCAAAGAAGTGGTAGATCGTCTTGAGTGGACAGGCCCTGTGTACGTGATTTCGGCGATAGCCAAAATCGGTACTGAAAAGCTGTGCCACGACATCATGCGTTACCTGGAAGACCGTGCTGACCGTCTGGCCAATGACCCGGCCTACAAGGCTGAGTTGGCGGATCTTGATCAGCGTATCGAAGACGAGGCGCGTGCACAGTTGCAAGCGCTGGACGATAAGCGTGCCCTGCGTCGCAGCGGCGTGAAAAGCGTTCATGACATCGGTGAAGATGACTGGGACGAGGAAGATGTTGATGACGAAGATGGTCCGGAAATCATTTACGTCCGCGACTGATTTGTTGCAGTAAACTACAGCGCCGCTCAATTGAGCGGCGTTTTAGCATCTGTGGTACAGAGGTCAAAATAATTCCATGGGCAGCGCTCGGTCGCGCTGCTCTCAGGCATAGGTTGAGTGATGATGCGGAGCAAGGTGACGGGTGCGCAACGTTGGGTCGTGAAGATCGGCAGCGCATTACTGACGGCAGATGGCAAGGGTCTGGATCGCGCAGCAATGGGTGTCTGGGTCGAGCAAATGGTCGCCCTGCACGAGGCAGGCGTGGAGTTGGTGCTGGTCTCCTCCGGTGCGGTGGCGGCGGGCATGAGTCGCTTGGGCTGGACGGTACGACCGAGTGCCATGCATGAGTTGCAGGCCGCTGCTGCCATTGGCCAGATGGGTCTGGTGCAGGCCTGGGAGTCGAGCTTTGCCGAGCACTCCCGGCATACCGCGCAAATTCTGCTGACTCATGATGACTTGTCTGACCGTAAGCGCTATCTGAACGCGCGAAGCACCTTACGTGCGCTGGTTGAGTTGGGTGTGATCCCGGTCATCAATGAAAATGACACCGTTGTGACCGACGAGATTCGTTTTGGTGATAACGACACGCTGGCCGCATTAGTCGCCAATCTGGTCGAAGCGGATCTGCTGGTTATTTTGACGGATCGCGACGGCATGTTTGATGCGGACCCTCGCAATAATCCCGATGCACAAATGATTTACGAGGCGCGTGCCGACGACCCTGCCCTTGATGCTGTGGCGGGTGGTACCGGCGGTGCGCTGGGTCGTGGCGGGATGCAGACCAAGTTACGTGCTGCGCGTCTGGCGGCGCGTTCTGGGGCGCACACCATTATCGTCGGGGGCAGGCTGGAGCGGGTGCTGGATCGCCTCAAGGCTGGCGAGCGCCTGGGTACTTTGTTGTCCCCTGAGCGCGGTCTGCTGGCTGCGCGCAAGCAGTGGCTGGCCGGGCATCTGCAGACGCGTGGCACGCTGGTGCTGGATGATGGCGCGGTCGCTGCTTTGTCCAAAGGCAATAAAAGTTTGTTGCCGGTGGGTGTGAAGGCGGTGCAAGGCGGTTTTCGGCGAGGCGAGATGGTGGTCTGTGTGGCGGCCGACGGGCGAGAGATAGCGCGTGGTCTGGCCAACTACAGTGCGCCGGAAGCGCAAAAAATTATCGGGCTGCCGTCAGACGCGATTGTCGGTGTGCTGGGGTATATGGCAGAGCCGGAACTGGTTCATCGCGATAACCTGATTTTGGTTTGATTTCGAGGTGTGGGATGCGCTTGATTGGCGGGCTGTTGGGTTTGATGTTGATGATGCCCATCGTGGCGTCGGCGGAAGAAATTGGCTCGGTGTCGACGGTCTTCAAATTGGTTGGGCCCAATGACCGTATTGTGGTCGAAGCGTTCGATGATCCCAAGGTCGAAGGCGTTACGTGTTACCTCTCGCGTGCCAAGACGGGCGGTATGAAAGGTGGTTTGGGCTTGGCTGAGGATCGTGCTGAAGCGTCTATTGCTTGTCGCCAGACGGGGCCTATCAGTTTTAAGGGTGAGCTTAAAGATGGCGAAGAGGTGTTCAAGGAGCGGACATCGCTGGTATTCAAGACTATGCAGGTCGTGAGATTCCTCGACAAAAAGCGCAATACCCTAGTTTATCTTGTGTACAGCGATCGCTTGATCGAAGGTAGCCCGCAGAATGCGGTGACGGCCATTCCGATTCTGCCGTGGCCACAGCAGTAATCGAGTGCATAAAAAGCTGCGGCGGGGATATCCCGGTCGCAGCTTTTTTACGCCTGCAAGGTATTGTTGGGTTGCCCATAAATCGCAGGCAATAAAAAACCGACCCTAAGGTCGGTTTTTTAAAAAGCTTGTCGCTTAAGCGGCAGTCGCAAGGTTCAACGCCTTGACGTGGCCATTCAGGCGGCTCTTATGGCGAGCAGCTTTGTTCTTGTGGATGATGCCTTTATCGGCCATACGGTCGATAACAGGAACAGCCAGAACATAAGCAGCTTGCGCTTTAGCAGCGTCTTTTGCGTCGATGGCTTTAACTACATTCTTGATGTAGGTACGAACCATGGAACGCAGGCTGGCGTTGTGGCTGCGACGCTTCTCAGCCTGTTTTGCACGTTTTTTGGCGGAAGGTGTGTTGGCCACCGTCGAGCTCCTCGAAAGACTTTTGGGAAATAACAAACAAAATAGGCCGCGAATCATGCCGATGACGACAACTCTTGTCAAGGGCGATTGATACGATCCGCTGAGTGGTGGATCGAGGGAGACGGGAGATTTATTTCCGGCGCTTGACCTGTAAACTCGCGAGCTTGGCTCTGTGCTGTTGCGGCGCGCAGTATCGCATAAGTGGACGCTTTGTTCGCCTGCTCTTTCTCTATAGGCAAAAACTCTTTCAATGAATTTGCTCAAATCGCTAGCAGCCGTCAGCTCTATCACAATGATTTCAAGGGTTTTGGGCTTTATTCGCGACACCATCGTCGCGCGTACATTTGGTGCCGGAATGGCCACGGATGCGTTCTTTATTGCCTTTAAATTGCCCAATCTACTGCGCAGGATTTTCGCAGAGGGGGCTTTTTCTCAAGCGTTCGTGCCTATTTTGGCGGAATACAAAAGTCAGCAAGGTGAGGAAGCTACGCGCACCTTTGTGGCCTATGTGGCCGGTTTATTGACGTTGGTGTTGGCCATTGTCACCGTGCTCGGCATGCTGGCGGCACCTTGGGTGATTTGGGCAACAGCGCCTGGTTTTGCCACGTCGCCTGAGAAATTCGAACTGACCTCTGACATGTTGCGGGTCACGTTTCCTTACATATTGCTGATTTCGTTGTCTTCATTGGCCGGTGCCATTCTCAATACCTGGAACCGGTTTTCGGTGCCCGCGTTTGTGCCGACGCTGCTGAACGTAAGCATGATTATCTTTGCTTTGTTTCTGACGCCGTATTTCGATCCGCCCGTCATGGCGTTGGGCTGGGCAGTGCTGGTGGGTGGTTTGGCCCAGTTGCTGTTCCAACTGCCGCATCTGAAGAAAATCGGCATGTTGGTACTGCCGCGACTCAACCTGCGCGATACCGGTGTATGGCGGGTCATGAAGCAAATGCTGCCGGCCATTCTCGGTGTTTCGGTTAGCCAGATTTCGCTGATCATCAACACCATCTTTGCGTCATTCCTGGTCGCGGGCTCCGTGTCCTGGATGTATTACGCCGACCGTTTGATGGAATTGCCGTCTGGGGTGCTGGGTGTTGCCCTGGGCACGATCCTGCTGCCCACCCTGTCCAAAACCTATGCCAGCAAAGACCGTCAGGAATACTCGCGGATCCTCGACTGGGGCTTGCGCCTTTGTTTTGTGTTGGTGCTGCCGTGCTCACTGGCGCTGGCTATCCTGGCTGAACCGCTGACGGTTTCGCTGTTTCAGTACGGTCAGTTCAGTGCGTTTGATGCGTCGATGACCCAGCGCGCGCTGGTGGCCTATTCCGTTGGTTTGCTCGGGCTGATTTTGATCAAAGTCTTGGCACCCGGGTTCTATGCTCAACAAAACATCCGCACGCCGGTCAAAATCGCAGTGTTCACGTTGATCATCACTCAGTTGCTCAACCTGGTTTTTATTGTGCCGCTGCAACACGCCGGCCTCGCCTTGGCCATCAGTGTGGGGGCCTGTATCAATGCCGGTTTGCTGTTCTGGCAATTGCGTAAGCAAAAGCTGTTTGTGGCACAGCCCGGCTGGACCAAATACCTGTTCAAACTGGCGGTGGCGGTGGCAGTGATGTCCGCCGTATTGTTGGGCCTTATGCAGTTGATGCCCGCTTGGGATCAGGGTCATATGCTCGAACGGTTTATTCGTCTGGGCGGCTTGGTGATTGCCGGTGTAGCGACTTATTTCGGCATGTTATTGCTGCTAGGCTTGCGTTTGAGGGATTTCGCCCGCAAGTCTCTTATGTAAGGTAATGACCTGTCAGACGTCCATTTTGTCGATTTCACTCGATTTGCCGTGTGCAGTTGCCTGTCGTAGCGGGCCGGGTGTGGTTATAATCGGCCACTTTATGAGCAAGAAGCGCGTTATGCAGCTGGTTCTAGGCCTACACAATTTGCGGCCCCAGCATCGGGGCTGTGTCGCCACTATTGGCAACTTTGACGGTGTACACCGTGGTCACCAGGCTATTCTGGAGCGACTGCGTGAGCGTGCACTGGAGTTGGGCCTGCCCAGCTGCGTGGTGATTTTTGAGCCGCAGCCGCGCGAGTTCTTTGCCCCTGAAACGGCTCCGGCCCGTCTGGCACGCCTGCGCGACAAGCTGCAGTTGTTGGCCGACGCCGGGGTTGATCGGGTCTTGTGCCTGGCGTTTAACCAACGCTTGTGCAAACTCAGCGCGGCAGAGTTCGTTGATACCATTCTGGTTGACGGCCTGGGTGTTCAGCACCTGGAAGTCGGCGACGACTTCCGCTTTGGCTGTGACCGGGTGGGCGACTTTGACTTCCTGCAACAAGCAGGGCTGATGCAGAAATTCACGGTCGAAGCCGCGCAAACCGTTGAGCTTGATGGCGTACGAATCAGCAGTACCAAGGTGCGAGACGCCCTGGCCAGTGCAGATTTCGACCTCGCAGAACGTTTGCTGGGGCGCCCCTTCACCATTGAAGGCAGGGTTTTGCACGGTCAGAAACTGGCGCGCCAACTGGGCACACCAACCGCCAATATCCAGCTCAAGCGTCGTCGCGCTCCGTTGACCGGTGTTTACCTGGTCAGCGTTGAAATCGACGGTAAAACCTGGCCGGGAGTCGCCAATATCGGCGTCAGACCGACCGTAGCAGGGGATGGCAGCGCCCATCTCGAAGTACATCTATTGGATTTCGCCGGCGATGTGTATGGCCGACGATTGACCGTGGCATTCCACCACAAGCTGCGTGATGAGCAGCGTTTCGCCTCCCTTGAGGCGCTCAAGACGGCGATCAATGCGGACGTCGCCGCCGCCCGAGCCTTCTGGCTGGGTCAACCGCTTAAAAAGAGCCTGAAATGACCGACTACAAAGCCACGCTAAACCTTCCGGACACAGCCTTCCCAATGAAGGCCGGCCTGCCACAGCGCGAACCGCAAATTTTGCAGCGCTGGGACAGCATTGGCCTGTACGGGAAGTTGCGCGAGATTGGCAAGGATCGTCCGAAGTTCGTACTTCACGACGGTCCTCCGTACGCCAACGGCACCATCCACATCGGTCATGCGCTGAACAAGATCCTCAAGGACATGATTATCCGCTCCAAAACCCTGTCGGGTTTTGATGCGCCGTATGTGCCGGGCTGGGACTGCCACGGCCTGCCGATCGAGCACAAGGTTGAAGTGACCCACGGTAAAAACCTGAGCGCGGATAAAACCCGCGAGCTGTGCCGTGCGTACGCAACCGAGCAGATCGAAGGTCAGAAATCCGAGTTCATCCGTTTGGGCGTGTTGGGCGATTTCGCCAACCCGTACAAAACCATGGACTTCAAAAACGAAGCTGGTGAAATTCGAGCCTTGGCCGAAATCGTCAAGGGCGGTTTCGTGTTCAAAGGTCTCAAGCCGGTGAACTGGTGTTTCGACTGCGGCTCGGCACTGGCTGAAGCTGAAGTTGAATACCAGGACAAAAAGTCCGCCGCCATCGACGTTGCCTTCCCGGTTGCCGATGAAGCCAAGTTGGCCGAAGCCTTCGGTCTGGCTGCCTTGAGCAAGCCGACCTCGATCGTGATCTGGACCACCACCCCGTGGACCATCCCGGCGAACCAGGCACTTAACGTGCACCCTGAGTTCACCTACGCGCTGGTCGACGTGGGCGACAAACTGCTGGTGCTGGCTGAAGAGCTGGTCGAGCCGAGTCTGGCGCGCTACAACCTGCAAGGTTCGGTCATCGCCACCACGACCGGCACAGCGTTGGAACTGATCAACTTCCGTCACCCGTTCTACGACCGTCTGTCGCCTGTTTACCTGGCCGATTACGTTGAGCTGGGCGCAGGCACGGGCGTGGTTCACTCCGCACCGGCTTATGGCGTAGACGACTTCGTGACCTGCAAAGCCTATGGCATGGTCAACGACGACATCATCAATCCGGTTCAAAGCAACGGCGTATATGTGCCGTCGCTGGAATTCTTTGGTGGCCAGTTCATCTGGAAAGCCAACCAGAACATCATCGACAAACTAACCGAAGTCGGTTCGTTGATGTTCACCGAGACCATCAGCCACAGCTACATGCACTGCTGGCGCCACAAGACGCCGCTGATCTACCGCGCTACCGCGCAGTGGTTTATCGGCATGGACAAAGAGCCCGTCGAAGGCGACACCCTGCGCACCCGCGCACTTCAAGCCATCGAAGACACCCAGTTCGTACCCGCCTGGGGTCAGGCTCGCCTGCACTCTATGATCGCCAACCGTCCGGACTGGTGCATCTCGCGTCAACGTAACTGGGGCGTGCCGATCCCGTTCTTCCTGAACAAGGAAAGCGGCGAGCTGCACCCGCGCACCGTCGAAATGATGGAAGAAGTGGCCAAGCGCGTTGAAGTTGAAGGCATCGAGGCATGGTTCAAGCTGGACGCTGCCGAGCTGCTGGGCGACGAAGCGCCGCTGTACGACAAAATCAGCGACACGCTGGACGTCTGGTTCGATTCGGGGACCACGCATTGGCACGTACTGCGCGGTTCGCACCCGATGGGCCACGAAAGCGGCCCGCGTGCAGACCTGTACCTCGAAGGTTCGGACCAGCACCGTGGCTGGTTCCACTCGTCGTTGCTGACTGGCTGCGCCATCGACAACCATGCGCCTTATCGCGAGTTGCTGACCCACGGTTTCACGGTGGACGAAGCAGGCCGCAAAATGTCCAAGTCCTTGGGCAATGTGATTGCACCGCAAAAGGTCAATGACACCTTGGGTGCTGACATCATGCGCCTGTGGGTGGCCTCGACCGATTACTCGGGTGAAATCGCGGTTTCCGACCAGATCCTGCAACGCAGTGCAGACGCCTACCGTCGTATCCGTAACACCGCGCGCTTCCTGCTCTCCAACCTGACCGGCTTCAACCCGGCCACTGACATCCTGCCTGCCGAAGAAATGCTGGCACTGGACCGTTGGGCGGTGGACCGTGCGTTATTGCTGCAACGCGAGCTGGAACTGCATTACGGCGAATACCGTTTCTGGAACGTGTACTCCAAGGTGCACAACTTCTGCGTTCAGGAGCTGGGCGGCTTCTATCTCGACATCATCAAGGACCGCCAATACACCACTGGCGCCAACAGCAAGGCTCGCCGTTCGTGCCAGACCGCGCTGTTCCACATCTCCGAAGCCTTGGTTCGCTGGATTGCTCCGATCCTGGCGTTCACCGCTGACGAGTTGTGGCAATACCTGCCGGGTGAGCGTAACGAGTCGGTCATGCTGAACACTTGGTACGAAGGCCTGAGCGAGTTGCCGGAAGGCACCGAGCTGGATCGCGCCTACTGGGAGCGGATCATGGCAGTCAAGGTTGCGGTTAACAAAGAGATGGAAAACCTGCGCGCGGCCAAAGCCATTGGCGGCAACTTGCAGGCTGAAGTCACTCTGTTTGCCGAAGAAGGGCTGGCAGCTGACCTGTCCAAGCTGAGCAATGAGTTGCGCTTTGTTCTGATCACCTCCACCGCCAGCGTTGCGCCGTTTGCACTGGCACCTGTGGATGCCGTGATCACTGAAGTACCGGGCCTCAAGCTCAAAGTGGTCAAGTCTGCACACGCCAAGTGCGCGCGCTGCTGGCATTGCCGTGAAGACGTTGGCGTGAACCCGGAGCATCCGGAAATCTGCGGTCGTTGCGTCGACAACATCAGCGGCGCCGGCGAGGTACGTCATTATGCCTAACACCAGTACTGCCGGGCGCTTCGGGCGCCTGGGCTGGCTCTGGTTGACTGTGCTGGTTCTGGTCATTGACCTGACCAGCAAGGTCTATTTTGATAACGCCCTGCATTTGTACCAACAGATTGTGGTGATACCAGACCTCTTTAGCTGGACGCTGGCTTACAACGAGGGTGCGGCTTTCAGCTTTCTGGCCGAAAGTGCGGGTTGGCAACGTTGGTTGTTCGCATTGATTGCTGTGGTGGTTAGCGCCGTGCTGTTAGTGTGGCTCAAGCGACTGGGGCGCAATGACACGTGGTTGGCTATCGCGCTTGCACTGATTCTGGGGGGCGCCTTGGGCAATCTGTATGACCGCATAGCCTACGGACATGTTGTCGATTTCATTCTGGTGCATTGGCAAAATCGCTGGTACTTCCCTGCATTCAACTTCGCCGACAGCGCGATTTGTGTAGGGGCAGTGATGCTGGCACTGGATATGTTCAAAAGTAAAAAGTCCGGAGAACCCGCTCATGACTGAGCAACGTATTGGCCAGAACACCCAAGTCACTTTGCATTTCGCTTTGCGTCTTGAAAATGGCGACACCGTTGACAGCACCTTTGACAAATCGCCAGCCACTTTCAAGGTCGGCGACGGAAGCCTGTTGCCGGGTTTCGAAGCCGCTCTGTTTGGTTTCAAGGCAGGTGACAAGCGCAAGCTGGAGATTCTGCCGGAAAACGCCTTCGGTCAGCCTAACCCGCAAAACGTACAAATCATTGCGCGCTCCCAGTTCAACGACATGGAGCTGTCGGAAGGTCTGCTGGTCATCTTCAATGATGCCGCCAATACCGAGTTGCCGGGTGTGGTCAAAGCCTTTGATGATGAACAAGTGACTATCGATTTCAACCACCCGTTGGCAGGCAAGACCCTGACCTTCGACGTGGAAATCTTCGAAGTCAAAGCGCTGTAACTCAGTGCCCGGCGAAAGCCGGGCCTGATTGGCATTATTTCTCTGCGCGTCCCACGAGGCCTAGCATGCACATCAAACTCGCCAACCCCCGTGGCTTTTGCGCTGGGGTGGACCGGGCGATTGAAATCGTCAATCGCGCTCTCGAAGTATTCGGTCCGCCTATCTACGTCCGCCACGAAGTGGTGCACAACAAATTCGTCGTTGAAGACCTGCGCTCCCGTGGCGCGATCTTCGTCGAAGAACTGGATCAGGTTCCGGACGACGTCATCGTCATCTTCAGTGCTCACGGTGTTTCCCAGGCCGTGCGTACCGAAGCCGCTGGCCGTGGCCTGAAAGTATTCGATGCCACCTGTCCGCTGGTGACCAAGGTGCATATAGAAGTGGCTCGTTACAGCCGCGACGGGCGCGAATGCATTTTGATCGGTCATGCCGGTCACCCTGAGGTTGAGGGCACAATGGGCCAGTATGACGCCAGTAATGGCGGTGCCATTTATCTGGTTGAAGATGAGAAAGACGTCGCCAACCTGCAAGTGAACAACCCGGAAAAACTGGCGTTTGTGACACAGACCACTCTGTCGATGGACGACACCAGTCGAGTGATCGACGCCTTGCGCACCCGCTTTCCGGCTATTGGTGGCCCACGCAAGGATGACATCTGCTACGCCACTCAGAACCGTCAGGATGCCGTCAAGCAACTGGCCGACGAGTGTGACGTGGTATTAGTGGTGGGGAGCCCGAACAGCTCTAACTCGAACCGTCTGCGTGAGCTGGCGGAGCGCATGAAGACCCCGGCCTACCTGATCGATGGTGCTGAAGACTTGCAGAAAAGCTGGTTCGACGGCGTTCAAACTATCGGTATTACGGCCGGTGCTTCTGCGCCTGAAGTGTTGGTGCGTGGCGTGATCCAGCAATTGCACGCCTGGGGCGCTACCGGCGCTGATGAATTGGCCGGTCGCGAAGAAAACATCACCTTCTCCATGCCCAAAGAGCTGCGCGTACGCTCGCTGCTTTAAGCACATAACGCCTGCGCGGCTTTATCGTTGCGCAGGCTGATACGCCCGGTTTTTGCCAACACCACTTGATAGTGGCTCTGTGCTGTCTTTGCTTGGCAAATATGCAACGTCCCTGCCTGAAACGCCCCTCCACTCAATAAGGGTTCACCCAGCGGGTTAAAACGCACGTAATGCCTGACCGGTGTATTACCGGCAATCGGAATGCGTGAGTCGCCTTGTCTGTGTGTCAGTACCGGGTTGTTGGGGTCCTGATGTCCTCGTCCACTCACGTCCAGAATGACCTGCCAGCCTCGGCTCCAATCTGCGCCTAATGCATGAACCACCACAGTCTGATGACGCACCAGCGCCTCGACGCGGGCGTTGCGCAGGCTGTTTACC
The DNA here is from genome assembly GCF_045062345.1 of Pseudomonas sp. 2024-210. Classification (NCBI taxonomy): domain Bacteria; kingdom Pseudomonadati; phylum Pseudomonadota; class Gammaproteobacteria; order Pseudomonadales; family Pseudomonadaceae; genus Pseudomonas; species Pseudomonas sp. 2024-210. The sequence continues at coordinate 84,785 of NZ_JBJGEJ010000006.1, forward strand.
AATTGCTGTGCAGCGACTTGCCGCCGTTGCTGTTCAATCAGAACGTTATAAGCCGGACTGGCGAACTGAGCGGTAAGCGCGACGATCAGCAGAACGAATAACAGTTGAATCAGGCTCATGCCTTGTTGGTTCACGAGGTCCTCCCTGGACAGATTTGCAGGCGCCTTCCTTGCGCTGTTCGTTGACTATTTGAGGTATAGCTCAGGGTTTAAAAGCCCGCGCTGGCAACAGTTTCATCATGTTTAAGGCGCTTTTGGATTCATTCGAAGAACAATCCGTAAGCCTTGCCAGGGTTCTCCTACAGGTAGGCCCAAATTCCGAGGCTAGGCTTTCCTCCTGACGACACAGGACGTGTCGCCCAGGGAGTGCTTAGGGATGGGCAAATGGCTAGAACACACAAATACCCTCAATGTGGCATGACCTTGATTGAGGTGATGGTCTCGACGTTGATTTTATCCAGCGGTGTGCTGGGGGCTGCGGCAGTTCAGCTCAGTGCCCTAAAACACACCGACAGTGCGCTGATGACCTCCCAAGCCAGCTTTATTGCTTACAGCATGCTGGACCGGGTGCGTGCGAACGATCAGGCCGATTACAGTTATTCGAGCGCTGGTGGCGCAGCCCCACGTGGTTCGGTAAGCCAGGATTTGAATGATTTCAAGCGCAACATTCTCGATTTCGGTGGAGAGAGTGCAATCGGCATGATTGCGGCCACTGGTAGCGGGGTGACAGTCACCCTTGAGTGGAGTGAGGCTCGCACGTCCTCGCAAATCGGCGCACGGCAAACCATCACCCTGACCAGTCAGATTTCCGCCGACGCACTGGCAGCTGCTCTATGAGATGGCGTAATGCAGGGTTTGGCCTGATTGAATTGATGGTGGCTCTGGCACTGGGAATGCTGTTGGTGTTAGCGGTTACTCAGGTTTTTTTGAGTGCCCGGTACACCTATCTGGCCCAACACGCTGGCGCAATGGCGCAACAGGATGCGCGTTTTGTCTTAAGCAAAATAGCTCAGGAAATCCGCATGACCGGCATGTTCGGTTGTCTGGCCGCCGACCGCATTGTCGATGCGCCGGCTGCGTTTCAAATACCCATCACCTGGCAAGGCTCAGCAACCTCACGATCGCTGACATTGATGAGTGCGGATGTCGGGTCGCAATCGTCACCACCGGATTGGACCGTGGTTTCGGACTGTAAAAGTTATGCACAAGCCTATTCTGGATCGCGGACTGTTTTGGCGCCCGGAGAGACTGCTTTTGCGTTGCGTAAGATTTTTTATTGGTTCGAAGGCAATCAGCTAAAGGTTGGGGCGAACAAAGCTGTACTGCTGGATAACGTTGTCGCATTTGATATGAGCTTCGGTGTTTCCGGTGCAGGCAGCGATCAGTCTGTTCAGCGTTATGAGGCCAACCCTACGAATTTGGGCAGCATTCGCAGTGTGCGTATTGCCCTTACCCTGCGAGATCCCGGGTTTCAGGTCAAAGATCAGGTCTATCACCTCGTTGTCGCACTGCGTAATCGATTGGGTTAAATCGCTAATGACGTCTTTATCACGCCATCAAGAGGGCATGGCCTTACTGGCTTGCCTGACATTTTTACTGATGCTGAGCGTGCTCGGCGTATCAGCCCTGCAAAGCGCGGGTCAGCAGCAAAAAATCGCTGGCAGCGTCTTGTTCGGCCATCAGTCATTGCAAGCCGCAGAAACAGCATTGCGCAAGGGCGAGTCCCAGGTGCAAGCACAATGGCCGCGACTAATTGCGTGCGCCTCGGCGGTTCAATGCATCCCTCCTCAAGAATCCCGCACTCAAAAGTCGCCGGGTCTTGACCCTGTATCGCGGGTGATATGGGAGCGCACCCCCGACGGTTTATTTGGCATCCAGAGTTTGGGGGAGGGTGGGATGCCGGCAAACCTGCCGGGTATTACTGTCGGCCAATTTTATCGAGTAACAGGCATTGGTTTGCGCGGATTGTCCCGCACGGTTCTGGAGAGCGTATTGGTGAGTTATCAACAGGTCGGTGCAGAGGCAGGGCAGCCCCAAGGTCTTGTCTTCAGGCGTGTGATGTGGCGTCAAATCCAATAGGAGAGCAGGTTGTGGGCAAGCATGGAGCAGGGTTTACCTTGATAGAACTCATGGTCGTAGTGGCGATTGTCGGTCTGCTGGGTGCATTCGTGTATCCGGTCTACAGCGACTCGGTAAAGCGTGCCAATCGCTCGCAAATCGTGGTTTTGTTGTGGGAGCAATCCCAAAGTCTCGAGCGTTTTTTTTCGAAAAATGGCGTATACAGGGGGGCTGAAAATTTGAGTGTGGGCAATAAGCATTACTGGGTAACCCATGCGTTAGGCGATCACGACTTCTTGCTGACGGCCACCCGCCGAGAAGGTGCGTCTATGGTGGATGATGCCTGCGGCAACTTCACATTGGCCCACACTGGCTTAATGGCGATTACGCAAGCCGCTCCGGACCTGACAGAGCAGCAGTGTTGGGGGCACTAACGTTTTTTTATGTGAGCTGAGTGGATTGATGGCTAAGCAGCAACGAGTGGTAATTGTAGGGGGCGGTGTTATTGGGCTGCTGACCGCCTTTAATCTGGCGGCGCACGTTGAGCACGTTGTATTGCTGGATCGTAGCGGTGTAGGCCAAGAGTCGTCATGGGCCGGTGGTGGCATTGTTTCTCCGTTATACCCTTGGCGCTATAACACGGCGGTCACCGCATTGGCTCATTGGTCGCAAGACTTTTATCCCCAACTGGCACAGCGCTTGTTAGCTAAGACGGGCCTGGACCCTGAGGTTCATACCACGGGCTTGTACTGGCTAGACCTTGACGATGAGGCCCAAGCGCTGGCGTGGGCAAAGCGCGAGGGGCGGCCCTTGAGTTCAGTTGATATTTCGGACGTTGAACGTGCAGTGCCGGTATTAGGTGCTGGTTATTACTTGCGCGCTATTTATATGGCCGGTGTCGCTAATGTTCGCAATCCGCGACTGGTTAAATCGCTACGGGCGGCGTTGCAGGCAATGCCTAATGTCACGATTGAAGAGCACTGTGAGGTTCAGGGGTTTATTCACCAGGGTGAAAAAATTCTGGGCGTGAAGACGGCCCAAGGGGAGCGCTTGGCTGACCAGGTGGTCTTGGCGGCAGGTGCCTGGAGTGGAGCGTTGTTAAGCAATCTTGGCCTTGAATTACCTGTTGAACCTGTCAAAGGCCAAATGATTTTGTACAAGTGCGCGCCCGATTTATTGTCCAGCATGGTACTGGCAAAAGGACGTTACGCGATCCCGCGCCGTGATGGCCATATCTTGATTGGCAGCACGCTGGAGCACGAAGGGTTTGATAAAACCCCGACTCAAAATGCCCTTGAAAGTTTGAAGGCATCGGCGGTTGAGTTGATCCCAGCCTTGGCAGATGCTCAGCCGGTGGCGCATTGGGCCGGATTGAGGCCGGGTTCGCCTGAAGGTATTCCGTTTATCGGCAGGGTGGCTGGGTTTGAAGGGTTATGGCTGAACTGCGGGCATTACCGAAACGGTTTGGTTTTGGCTCCGGCGTCTTGCCATCTGTTTGCTGATCTACTGTTGGGGCGTGAACCCATTATCGACCCGCGGCCCTATGCGCCTGAAGGGCGGATTTAAACGCTCTAGCGCAATCCCTGCCGCTGACGAACAGCGCGAGGCTGCGTCCGAAGGCGCAGCCTTCGTAAATAGGCTGGACGCGGTACATCTGAACTAGCCGATTTACAGGTTTACGACGGCTGCGCAGCCGGACGTAGCCTCGCGCGGCTACGTATCGAATGGCTTTCAGCGTGATTATTTCGGGCCTTGTTCCAGGTGACTCTGGGTGCAGTACCATTCTTGCTGCTGGCTCAGTGCGCGATCACGGGGTAAGTGAACGCCGCAGTGGGCGCAACGCACCATCGGCATCGCGCCGGGATCCACCGACTTTTTAGACGCGGCAATACTCGCTTTGTATTTACGCCAGCACCACACGCCCGCAGCAATCAGTGCAGCCCACAACAGTAGACGAAACATGGTCATTCGCTATTAGAAAGAAGATGCGTCAGTTTAGCCAAGGACTCCGCAGGCGCACAGGGCCAAATTGCACATAAAAAAAGAGCCCCGAAGGGCTCTTTCTTGTGGCGCTGATTGATCAATCAAACAGACCAAAGGTCATGTAGCTCAACCACGAACGGCTTTTGCCTTCCGCTTCCGGTTCAGGGATGACGTTGCCGTCGGCGTCTTTTGGCTTCAGTTCGGCAGGAATCGAATCCTTGGCATCCTGATATTGCTTCTGAATATCAAGGTTGGCGCGCGTTTCACCCGGCGGCAGCGGTGTGCTCGATTCGATCAGGCCCAGCGTAGCCTTGCTCAGCCACGAGCGGTTATCCGAATCGGACACCTGCGGCACAAACTGACCGTCAACCAGGCTTGGGTGGTTCGGGTAGTTGTCTTTCAGTACTTCGAGGCTGGTGTTGGCCAGTTCATCGAGGTGCATGCGCTGGTAAGCCTCAACCATCACCGCCAGACCGTCACCTACCGACGGAGTTTCCTGGAAGTTTTCGACCACGTAGCGTCCACGGTTAGCCGCGGCTACATAGGCCTGACGGGTCAGGTAGTAGTCGGCAACGTGAATTTCATAAGCGGCCAGCAAGTTACGCAGGTAGATCATGCGTTGCTTGGCATCGGGTGCGTAGCGGCTATCCGGGAAGCGGCTGGTGAGCTGAGCGAACTCGTTGTAAGAGTCGCGTGCGGCACCCGGGTCGCGCTTGGACATGTCCAGCGGCAGGAAGCGCGCCAGCAGGCCAACGTCCTGATCGAACGAGGTCAAGCCTTTAAGGTAATAGGCATAGTCGACGTTCGGGTGCTGTGGGTGCAGGCGGATAAACCGTTCGGCAGCTGATTTTGCAGCTTCCGGTTCGGAGTTTTTATAGTAGGCGTAGATCAGTTCGAGCTGAGCCTGATCGGCATAGCGTCCGAACGGATAGCGCGACTCTAAAGCCTTCAGCTTGGCGGTAGCACTGGTATAGCTGTGGTTATCCAGGTCGGCCTGCGCCTGCTGGTACAGCTCGACTTCGCTCAAGTTGTCGTCCACGACTTCTTTGGTCGACGAGCAGGCGGCGGTCAGTGCGAGGATGGCGATCAGCAGCAGGTGTCTCACTTGCATGGCGGCTTGCGTCCCTATGACGGCCGCTGTCTTGGGCGGGTCCGTCCTGTTATGATGAGCGCCCCGTGAAAAGCCTCGGGGCAAAAGACGCCGTATTTAACCACAAGCGCGCAGCCGAAACCAAAGGCTTGGCGCGGTCCTGATGAGCATGTCCGAGAAAATTCAACTTCGCGAAGAGGTGCCGTCCGAACTGGGTGGCCAACGCCTCGATCAAGTCGCCGCACAATTATTCGCTGAGCACTCGCGCTCGCGCCTTTCCGCCTGGATCAAAGACGGCCGCCTGACTGTGGACGGAGCCGTTGTTCGGCCCCGTGACATTGTTCACGGTGGTGCCATCCTGGAGCTGACTGCCGAGCAGGAAGCCCAGGGTGAGTGGGTCGCCCAAGACATCCCCCTGGACATCGTTTACGAAGACGATGACATCCTGGTCATCAACAAGCCTGCGGGCCTGGTGGTACACCCGGCTGCGGGGCATGCCGATGGCACTTTGCTCAATGCCTTGCTGCATCACGTACCGGACATTATCAATGTGCCGCGTGCGGGTATCGTGCATCGCCTGGACAAAGACACCACGGGCCTTATGGTGGTCGCCAAGACCATTCAGGCGCAGACACAACTGGTCACCCAGTTGCAGAGCCGAAGTGTCAGCCGGATCTACGAGTGCATCGTTATTGGTGTCGTCACCGCCGGGGGCAAGATTGATGCGCCCATCGGCCGTCACGGTCAGCAGCGCCAGCGCATGGCGGTAATGGAAGGCGGCAAGCAGGCGGTGAGTCATTACCGTGTGCTTGAGCGCTTCCGTTCCCACACCCATGTGCGGGTCAAACTGGAGACCGGCCGTACGCACCAGATTCGCGTGCATATGTCGCACATCAATTTCCCGTTGGTCGGAGACCCTGCCTACGGCGGTCGCTTCCGTATTCCCCCAGCGGCCAACGTGACGATGGTCGAATCACTGAAAAACTTCCCGCGTCAGGCGCTGCATGCGCGTTTCCTTGAGTTGGATCATCCGACGACCGGTAAGCGCATGAGCTGGGAATCGCCACTGCCGGACGATTTTGTCTGGTTGTTGACGCTACTCAAGCAAGACCGTGAGGCATTCATCGGGTGAATACGTTCCTGATTCCTGACTGGCCTGCGCCGGCAGGCATCAGGGCCTGCGTGACCACCCGTGCGGGCGGCGTCAGTGTGGCGCCGTTCGACAGCCTGAACCTGGGCGACCATGTTGATGACGATCCCCTGGCCGTTGCTGCCAACCGCCAGCGTCTCACCCATATTTTTGACGTACAGCCCGCTTGGCTTAGCCAGGTTCACGGGGTTTTCGTTGCACCTGCTTCACCGGGCCGCGTCGTTGAAGCTGACGCCAGCTGGACCTCTACGCCCGGTATTGCCTGCACGGTCATGACGGCCGACTGTTTGCCCGCGTTGTTCTGCAATCGTGCCGGCACGCGCGTGGCTGCGGCTCATGCGGGCTGGCGCGGACTCGCCGCCGGGGTACTTGAAGCCACCGCCAAAAGCCTCAATGTTGAGCCTCAAGAGGTGCTGGTCTGGCTAGGCCCGGCTATCGGACCTACCGCATTCGAGGTGGGAGGCGAGGTCAGGGAGGTCTTTGTGAAAGACTTGCCGCTGTCCGCCGCCGCTTTCGTTCCGAGTATCAATCCGGGACGCTTTATGGCCGATATTTATGAGCTGGCGCGCCTGCGTCTGGCTCGATGCGGTATCACGGCCGTGTATGGCGGGGGTTATTGCACCGTGACTGATCCGCGCTTTTTCTCCTACCGGCGCAGTCCTCGCACTGGCCGCTTTGCCTCTCTGGTCTGGATCGACAGACCGTCCAGCTGATCTGCATCAAATCTGTCCATCTTGAAACTCCCGTATTCGCCCGCATCTACTATGGTATCTGGCAGGTTTCTTCATTCAGGAGTTTCCATCCCTCCGGCCTGCTCATAAGGAAGGTGACGAATGCGTATAGATAGATTAACCAGCAAATTGCAATTGGCGTTGTCCGATGCTCAGTCCTTGGCCGTAGGCCTTGACCATCCGGCCATTGAGCCTGCGCACTTGATGCAGGCATTGCTGGAACAACAGGGCGGCTCGATCAAGCCGTTGTTGATGCAAGTCGGTTTTGATGTAAACAGCCTGCGTAAAGAGCTGACCAAAGAGCTCGATCAACTGCCAAAAATTCAGAATCCTACTGGCGACGTGAATATGTCGCAGGATTTGGCGCGCCTGCTGAATCAGGCGGATCGTTTGGCACAGCAAAAAGGTGATCAATACATCACCAGCGAACTCGTGTTGCTCGCTGCGATGGATGAAAACAGCAAGCTGGGCAAGTTGTTGCTGGGGCAGGGCGTCAGCAAGAAAGCGCTCGAAAACGCCATCAACAACCTGCGTGGCGGTGAAGCGGTCAATGATCCGAACGCGGAAGAGTCGCGTCAGGCGTTGGACAAATACACCATTGACCTGACCAAGCGTGCTGAAGAAGGCAAGCTCGACCCAGTGATAGGTCGTGACGATGAAATTCGTCGCACCATTCAAGTGTTGCAACGCCGGACTAAAAACAACCCCGTGTTGATCGGTGAGCCGGGTGTGGGTAAAACCGCGATTGCTGAAGGTCTGGCCCAGCGAATCATCAATGGCGAAGTGCCTGACGGACTGAAAGGCAAGCGTCTGCTGTCGCTGGACATTGGTGCGCTGATTGCCGGTGCCAAGTTCCGCGGTGAGTTCGAAGAGCGTCTGAAAGCGTTGCTCAATGAGCTGTCGAAACAGGAAGGGCAAATCATCCTGTTCATTGACGAACTGCATGTCATGGTCGGCGCCGGTAAAGGCGAAGGCGCAATGGATGCGGGCAACATGCTCAAGCCAGCGCTGGCGCGTGGTGAGCTGCACTGTGTCGGTGCCACCACGCTCAACGAATATCGCCAATACATAGAGAAGGACGCCGCTCTTGAGCGTCGATTCCAGAAAGTATTGGTGGATGAACCCAGCGAAGAAGACACCATCGCGATTCTGCGTGGCTTGAAAGAACGCTATGAAGTTCACCACAAAGTGGCGATCACTGATGGCGCGATTATCGCGGCAGTGAAACTGAGCCATCGTTACATCACCGACCGGCAGTTGCCTGACAAGGCGATTGACCTGATGGACGAGGCGGCCAGCCGTATTCGCATGGAGATCGACTCCAAGCCTGAAGTACTGGACCGTCTTGAGCGCCGCCTGATTCAACTGAAGGTTGAAGCTCAGGCGCTTAAGAAAGAAGAGGATGAGGCTGCGAAAAAACGCCTCGAGAAATTGCAGGAAGAAATCGAGCGCCATGAGCGTGAGTATTCTGACCTGGAAGAAATCTGGACCTCGGAAAAAGCCGAAGTGCAGGGTTCTGCCCAGATCCAGCAAAAGATCGAGCAAGCGCGCCAAGAGCTTGAAGTGGCGCGTCGTAGCGGCAACCTCAATCGCATGGCCGAGTTGCAGTACGGGGTCATTCCCGATCTGGAGCGCAGCCTGCAAATGGTCGATGAGCACAGCAACAAGACCGAGAACCAATTGTTGCGCAGCAAAGTGACTGAAGAAGAAATTGCCGAAGTCGTGTCGAAGTGGACCGGTATTCCGGTATCCAAGATGCTCGAAGGCGAGCGCGACAAGCTGATGAAAATGGAAAGCTTGCTGCATGAACGCGTGATTGGTCAGGACGAAGCCGTAGTGGCCGTGTCCAACGCCGTACGCCGTTCGCGCGCCGGGCTGAGTGACCCGAACCGTCCAAGCGGCTCGTTCATGTTCCTGGGCCCAACCGGTGTGGGTAAAACTGAGTTGTGCAAGGCGTTGGCCGAGTTCCTCTTTGATACGGAAGAGGCGATGGTGCGGATCGACATGTCCGAGTTCATGGAGAAACACTCCGTGGCTCGACTGATTGGTGCGCCACCTGGCTACGTGGGTTACGAGGAAGGCGGTTACCTGACCGAGGCTGTACGCCGCAAACCGTACTCGGTGATCTTGCTCGACGAAGTCGAAAAGGCTCACCCGGACGTGTTCAACGTGTTGCTGCAAGTGCTTGAAGATGGCCGCCTGACTGACAGTCATGGTCGCACCGTAGACTTCCGCAACACGGTGATCGTGATGACCTCCAACCTGGGGTCTGCACAGATCCAGGAACTGGTAGGCGATCGCGAAGCGCAACGGGCAGCGGTGATGGATGCTGTCAGCACGCACTTCCGTCCGGAGTTTGTGAACCGGATTGATGAAGTGGTGATCTTCGAGCCTCTGGCCCGTGATCAGATTGCAGGTATTGCTGAAATCCAGCTGGGTCGTCTGCGTAGCCGTCTGGCTGAGCGTGACCTGAGCCTGGAGTTGAGCCAGGAAGCGTTGGACAAGCTCATAGCGGTAGGTTACGACCCTGTCTATGGCGCACGTCCTCTGAAACGTGCGATCCAGCGTTGGATCGAAAACCCGCTGGCACAGCTGATTCTTTCGGGTCAGTTCATGCCGGGCACCACAGTGGTGGCCACTGTGAAAGACGACGAAATCGTCTTCACATAACGCTCTGTGGCGGTGTTTTAAGAGAGGCCTCGCTTTGCGAGGTCTTTTTTTTCTTAGAGTGTTGATCTGTAAGGAAAACGCTTGTAAGATGCGCCCCGCAGTCAGTCACCCGTAACGGCAACTTGGCCCAAACCAGGAAGCCCGCTAGAAGAGCTAAATCATTGTCTTCTAACGAAAAATAAGGGTTGACAAGGGTTTCAAAGGTTGTAAAATGGCCCGCCTCAGAGACGCAAGCGTAGTGATACGAAGAAGTCAAAGAGTGCTGCAAAGTTGTAAGGCAGTAATGTTGTAAATTGAAATATGTAGTTCCGCGATAGCTCAGTTGGTAGAGCAAATGACTGTTAATCATTGGGTCCCTGGTTCGAGTCCAGGTCGTGGAGCCATTTTCAAGCCGGGGTATAGCGCAGTCCGGTAGCGCGCCTGCTTTGGGAGCAGGATGTCAGGAGTTCGAATCCCCTTACCCCGACCATTTTTGGGTCGTTAGCTCAGTTGGTAGAGCAGTTGGCTTTTAACCAATTGGTCGTAGGTTCGAATCCCACACGACCCACCATTTTTGGTTTCAGTTCGCTGAAGCTAGATCTTAAGATCAGAGGCCAAAAGCACTGATCGCAGAAGGCGCCTCTTGAAGGTGCCTTTTTTTTACCGGGGTATAGCGCAGTCCGGTAGCGCGCCTGCTTTGGGAGCAGGATGTCAGGAGTTCGAATCCCCTTACCCCGACCATTTTCTGCCCGTCAGTAATGGGTGTGGAAAATACGGTGCTGATGCCAATTGCATCAGTTGCCATAAAAAAAGCGTCCGCAGGGACGCTTTTTTTATACTGTTTTAATTGAAATATGCAGTTCCGCGATAGCTCAGTTGGTAGAGCAAATGACTGTTAATCATTGGGTCCCTGGTTCGAGTCCAGGTCGTGGAGCCATTTTCAAACCTGTTTTTTGGGTCGTTAGCTCAGTTGGTAGAGCAGTTGGCTTTTAACCAATTGGTCGTAGGTTCGAATCCCACACGACCCACCATATCGCAAGACCAAAACAGCCGGTTATCCTCAGGGATGACCGGCTTTTTTGTGCCTGCGGTTTGATAAGAATCGCCCTCCTCAGGTGTGCACTTTGCCGAGATATCGGCGTGGACATGCAGACGTCTTATGGCGAACAGTAGGTTCGAACGGGCTGATGTCAATCTGCAGCAGCCCTCTGAACGAGGCGTGAACAGAAATAAAAATTGATATGTAGGAAATATCTGGCAAGTTTGTAGGTTTTGACTATTTTGGTCGAAAGTATGCTTTCGTGGTTTACGAATAGAACTTTAAGTGCCAGTTTTATAGGGAGTTTATAGAGCGCATCTCAAACCTAAAACAGGGTGCTCGTTTTTGGCCTGGCCTCATTAGAAGATATATTGGCTTGCCAGAGCGGACTTCTTCAAAGAGGGCTGATAACGTGGTCGAGATAAATCACACTGATTGCTCACATCGCCATTACCCTATAGTGCCGATCGTTATTTTCGGAGAAGACCTCTCCACTCATTCAATTTGCCCTTTTTGTGGCGCGCAGTATCAGGACTTTACTCCATAAAACTCCAATGCATGTTTCAATACTTTTTGCGTTTGATTGGAAGTTTTCTTAACTCCGAGCAGTCTACTGTTTGCTGGGTTATACGTTTGTTAGCAGTTGTATTTTTAGTTGTTGCACCATTTTCTCAGTAAGGGCGGGACTGAATATTAAGACACTCTAAAGTTCATAACATGAGTATCAATAGTCATGAGCTATATAAGAGAAACACGTGTTGGCAATGTGCTGTCAGGATGGAATCACTTGTCAGTAGTTGGGCCGATAAATGTGCAGAATACTGCGGGTGCGCGTATTCAATTGTCGTCGGGCGAATGGTGCGATGATTACATTATGGGTTGGGGCTCTTGTCTGTTGGGACACGATAGCCCCGTTATCAAAAGTTCTATTGTCAAAGCATTGGAGCGAGGTTTTCTCCAGCAATATGAAACCGATGAACATCGTCTATTGAGCGAAAAATTTTGTGCAGCCGTACCTTGCGCCGAAAAGTTGCGACTGGTGAATTCCGGCCTGGAAGCCACCATGTATGCAACACGTATTGCTCGTGCCGTTACCGGCAGACGCATCATCATAAAATTTGAAGGCCATTTTCATGGGCTCAATGACTCTCTGACCTGGAACGTGGATTCTTCGCCGCGCTCCGCAGATGTATTGGCGGGGGGTGAGCTGGAGCGTTTGTCAGGCACCGTTGGTATTCCGGGCGAGTTCGGAAAGTTAACGGTAGCGGTTTCATGGAACGATCTTGAAGCGCTGGAGAATGCGTTTGAAAAGTACAAGGACGATGTGGCAGGCGTGATTTTGGAGCCTGTCGCCTTAAACATCGGTTGCATCAAACCGGACGAGGGGTTTCTGCAAAATTTGCGGTCGCTGGCGACTCAGCATGGTGCGCTATTAATCTTCGACGAAGTGCTGACCGGGTTTCGTGCAAACATCGGTGGTGCGCAGAAGGATTTCGGTGTCATTCCCGACATAGCCGCGTTCGGCAAGGCGTTTGGCTGCGGAATGCCGATCGCTGGAATTGCCGGCAAAGCCGAGTATATGGACGTTATCTCGCCGCGTGGCCCGCTACAGATCAGCGGGACCAACACGGGCCGATACCTTTCCGTGTCCGCCGCGCTTGCCGCCATTGATCACCTGCAGGACGGGCGGGTACATCAGCATATAGCCATGCTTGAGTCTCGCTTGAAATCGGGACTAAGGGAAGTGTTCGATCAGCACCGGATACCCTGTCATATCGATGGTTATGGCGGTCGAGTCGGCGTCCACATCGGAGCTTACGAGCGTCCCCGCACAATGAAGGAGATAGAAGGTTTCTACCCGATCGAGTTTGCCCAGAAGTTATTTGACCTGCTGTCCCGCAAGTACAACTTGTACGGCTTCTTGATGCCGCTTGCTTATTGTCCAGAGCCTGTAACCCTGAGTGCATCGCACACGCCAGAAATGATAGCGGATGCTTGTGAACGGCTGGACTCGGCACTCAAGAGGATTCAATTCCATGAAAAATGAACTGGTTCAGGATATTTATATTCGCCAATTCACAAAGGCTGACATGCCGGCAGTCCTGTTATTGGTCGCCCAGATTGCCTCTGGGGAGGATCTTTCTGAGTCTGCCGGACAGCAATTTGCGAATGAACTTGATGAACCAAATTATGAGGGCGCCCGCTTTGTCGCCGCTCTTGGCGACAGGGTGATCGGGACGATGGGCTGCGCCGCAGGCCTCATCCCGTCAAAGCATGTCTTATGGGCAGACTGGTTAATCGTTGATAGTGAATATCGTCGATATGGTGTCGCTTCGTTGTTATATGCCGAAATTGAAGAATATGCCTTGGAACATGGGAAAACCTGGCTGTGTCTGGATATCGGCAATATAGACAGAGAACGGGCCGCCTACCGCTTTCATTTACGCAATGGCTTTCAAATCGTCGGACAGCTTCCCGATTATTGGGGTGATTTTGAACACTTGAACATCATGGCTAAATCTCTTATCTCAAAGGGCTGAATTCATTATGGGCGTTTTAAATGACATGACTGCATTGCAGGATGAGGCTGTTTATTGCCGCGTAAAAGGTTTGACCATCGGGCTTTGTCACGGCTGTTTCGACATTGTTCATCCTGGGCATATTCATCATCTGCAGCGGGCCAGTACGATGGTTGATCGACTATTCATATCGGTCACAGCAGACCAGTACGTCAACAAAGGTGCGGATCGACCGGTGTTTCCCGATCAGAAACGCGCGGAGCTTCTGGCTTCCATCCGTTATTGCGATCACGTCATTGTCAACCATACGCCAACTGCTGAATTCGTGATCAAGACGCTGCGTCCCAATCTGTACTTCAAGGGTGCGGATTACATTGATGGATCGGATGCCAGACTTCAGGCGGAGCGGGAACTGGTTGAACGTGCAGGTGGGCGGATGATTCTCACGGACGACAAGATATTCGACTCGACTTCCAGAATCGCCAGGCTGGTCATGTCCACGAACAGGTGACGGGTAATCAACCATGTCGAAACTTTTGCTGATTGATCTCGACGGAACAATGATTGATACACCGCATTTCGAAGCCTGGTGCAATGCAGCCCATGAGTTTTCAGGAAAACAACTGACGCGGCAGCAATACATTGAGCACATTGCCGGCCGCCCACGCATGGAAGGCGCTTCACGACTGCTGGAGCTGACCAACGATGATGTCGGCGGTGCAAAGGTCGGATCGTTCAGTGCTGACCAACTGGCAGCCTATAAACAGAAGGAATTTTTGAGGCTCTCGCCCGGCACCGATCTGTTCGATGATGCATTGCGATTGCTGGAGCGCATTGAATATTCAGCGCAGCCGGTGAGGTTCTATACGGCTTCTCTGAATGCGCCGCAGTTGTTTGAGGCGGCTCTGGATCGCTCGAATGTGCTGCGTAACACGAAGGTATCCATTACCCGGCAGGCGTCGTATCAGACGCGCCAAGCATTGGTTCAACAACTCATTGGCAACCACGATCCGCAGGGTGTTCATCTTATTGATGACAGCCCCTATGTGACTGATCTGGCATGCGACCTGGGACTCCGTGCCTGGCAGATCCGCCGTCATCATCTTGAACCCATGGCTGTTCATCCTCGCGCTTCAATACTGTCATCGCTTGATGAATTCACTCTGGAGAACAAGCCACAGGGAAGGAATAGCCATGATTAAGAATTCGACTGTTCTTGTTACAGGTGGCGCGGGCTACATCGGCTCGCGTCTGGTGCCCAAACTGCTGGCTGCCGGTTACAAGGTCCGGGTGCTGGATGCGTTGTATTTCGCCAACGGGCTCGAAGGTCTGATGAACCATCCCGCTCTGGAGTTCATCAAGGGTGATATCCGCGATCCGTTACTCGTAGAACAGTCGCTTAAGGGAGTCGAAACCGTTGTGCATCTTGCCGCTGTGGCAAACGACCCAAGTTTCAATTCGGCCCCTGAGCTTGGGCAATCAATAAATATCGATTGCCTGCCGCATCTTATGTGTAGCGCTAAGCGTCTGGGTTGCCGGCGTTTTATCTATGCATCGTCAGCGAGTGTCTACGGCATCAATGCGGAACCCTTAGTCGATGAGCGTCAACCCTGCGTGCCTATTACCGACTACAACCGATTCAAGGCTGATGGAGAGAAAATACTGTTCGAACTCACCGATTCAGCTTTTGAAACCGTTGCGGTTCGAGCCGCAACGGTATGCGGGTGGTCTCCCCGCCAGCGCCTGGATCTGACTGTCAACATCCTTACCGTCAGTGCGCTGGCACGCGGTGAAATTAGGGTGTTTGGCGGTAGTCAGTATCGTCCCAATGTTCATATCGGCGATCTTACCCGGTTGTATACGGTGCTCGTCGAACGTGAATCTCTAGGCGAGGTTTGCGGCACTGCAATCAATGTCGGGTACGAGAACCATACGGTGAGCGATATTGCCGATCAGGTGAAAGAGATCGTTGATCGTTACTTCCTTGTCAACGTGCCTATCACCACGACCCTCAGTGATGATGTTCGATCCTATCGTCTGGATTCCCGGCGGGTACAGCAGACTCTGGGTTTCGAATTCATCTACTCGATCAGGGACGCTATCGTGGAGCTCTGCGAGCAGTGGCAGTCAGGACACTTCAACGACAGTAGCGATGTGTTATCGGATATCCGCTATCACAACGTGCGCAACATGCTGCACAACGACTGGTCGTATCAGGCGCCAGGAGGTGCGTCGTGTTGACCATTTCTTATGGAGACTATTGCGAGGATATCATCGGGATCGAATTGAGCTCGTCGTCCTTTGCAGCGTGCGTGGCGACGCTGGCCAATCCTTCAATAGGCGTGCGCCCGCACATGCCCAAAGCATCGCCACGCACCCGGCGCACGCAGTTGCTGATGGCGGGTGCCTATGCGGCCGGCGTTGGCGTTTCGCGGGAAATCATTTCCTTGCCAGCGCCGGCAATCCTGCGGCTTTATGATGTCGACACCGGCGAACCTCTCGAGCCTCTAAGCGATGATCCTACGGTGGTGTTGGCGCTGGATCAGGCGACGGTCAGCAGTTGCGAGCAGTTTCAACTGGGGGAAGTGATGTATGAGCTGACGGTAAGTCAGTTCATTGATGCCCCTGATGATTGCGGGGTGTCGACACAGGTCAGTTTGAAACGCGTTGGCGCTGCTACCGGTTCACACCGATTGCGGCTTGATTACGGTGTGGACGGCAGTGCTTTGAACGAATACCTGGGGGCTTGTGACTGGCTGACAGCCCGGCATTACGACTTCGGGCAAAGCACTCTCGATCAAGCGTCTTTCAGTGTAATCGTCCATACGGCAGAACAGCGGCTGCGCTATAACGTGCGCATCGAACAGATCGACTCACCTGCACGTTCTGTCGTTACATGGCGCCAGAAGCAAGAGGGGTGTGTTGCTTCAGTAACCTTGGACTTTGCTACGGTCAGTCAGCATCGGCTTGCTACGCATTGGCGGGTCGGGGTTGATGGCGAGGGCAATACACCTGACGCGCGTTTCTGCGATTTCGATGTTGCCGGGATCCAGAATGGTCACCTGAGTCTATGGTCCAGGATCTGGAGCGAGCATGAAGTCACTGTCCAGACAGCGCAGGGGCGCACTGATCTAGGCATGAAGTACGCGGTATTTCAGTTGCTGCAACATGGCTTGGGAACGGTGAACAGGGCCAATGGTACGCTCTCGCCGGCCCGAGGCCTGACCAGCACTTACCACTCTGGCGCGACCTTTTTCGACACCGAATTGCACAAGTGCATGTTCTGGATTTGGAACGAGCCGGACGTCGCCAAAGCGCTGATCGACTATCGCTACAACTCCCTGCAAAGAGCGCTGGAGTTTGCCCGTGCCAGCGGCTTTTCCGGAGCGCGTTTTCCGGAAGCATCCAACGACCTGGGACGGGAAAATGGTCCGCATTATGTGCTCTCCTATCCTGATCAGAGCATTCGACGAGAGTGGAGTGTCGATGAGGTTTTGCACATTTCGGCAGACGTTTGCTATGCGGTGAACCACTACTGGAAAGTGACCGGTGACGACACATTCATGGTGTCTCGCGGCTTCGAGATGCTGATTGAAAGCGCTCGATTTGCCGCGTCGGTGCTCCAGTGGTCCGAGGTCAAACAGGCGTATGTGGTGAACTCGGTCATGGGGCCAGACGAGTATCACTACCATGTGGACAACAGCTTCTTTACCAATTACATGCTGCGGTGGTGTATCCGGTTAGCGCTTTCGCTGTGCGACCGGCCGCGCTTTCCAGGACTGCCGGAAGCCGAGCGCAGGCGCTTGCAATTGATAGCCGACAATGTCTACCTCCCCTGGATCACGGTGGGCGGGGTGTCCATTCCTGAAGAGTTCGAAGGTTATGCCGCATTGCCGGACACTCGGCTGCGTATCAACAA
Source organism: Pseudomonas sp. 2024-210 (assembly GCF_045062345.1). Classification (NCBI taxonomy): domain Bacteria; kingdom Pseudomonadati; phylum Pseudomonadota; class Gammaproteobacteria; order Pseudomonadales; family Pseudomonadaceae; genus Pseudomonas; species Pseudomonas sp. 2024-210. The sequence goes on from NZ_JBJGEJ010000006.1 coordinate 101,922, forward strand.
AAAGCGCGGGCCTCAGTTCGCCGACGAGACCGAGCGGGAAAGTGCGGAGAAACTGCAGAACTTTGATTCGCAGCTGATCAAGCAGGCCGACATCATATTGTTAATGGCGATGTTTCCCGACGATTTTCCAGAGGTTGTGAAGCGTGTAGCGTTTGATTATTACGAACCGCGTACGGTACATGAGTCGTCGTTGAGTTACGGCCCGCATGCTGTCGTTGCTGCGCATCTGGGCATGACGCAAATCAGCGCCGATTTCATTGCCCGTGCCACCCGATACAACCTGGATTTCACTCCGGTCGTCGAGTACAGCAATGGGCTGCATCTTTCTGCCTATGCCGGAGCCTGGCAGGGATTGGTGGAAGGGCTGTCGGGACTTGATATCGGATCGGGCCAACTGGCCTTCCGCCCGAGGTTGCCCGCACAGTGGGATGCCTACCATTTCACCCTGCAGTTCCGAGGCCAGCGACTACGGGTTTCCGTACTCGGTGACGGTGAACTGGAAATCCGCCAGGGCGATCGACAGTTGGCGACCGTGCGCAGGCAGGATGGGCAAATAGGCATCCAGGAGGAGCGCCCATGATGCCTATCAAGGATCGCTTCTCACCCTATAACGAAGCGCTGAGTGTCTTGCCTTTTCGCAAGCTGCTCATCGGCCAGGGCCTGTCGATGGCTGGCGATGCGATTTGTCTGGCTGCGCTGCCGATAGCGCTTATTCGAGAAGGTTTAGGAGGGGATGTGTTTGGCTTCGTCATGGCCGCAGTGGGCGTCGGAACGGTGATCGGTGCTCTGGCCGGGGGGATGCTGGCGGATCGAAAGTCGCCTCGACAGGTGCTCATTTATACCGATACGGCCAGAGGATTGGCGCAACTTGCCGTCGTTGCGTTGCTCATGACAGGGGCGCCTTGGGGTTTGTTGGTGCTCGCCTATCTGATCTTCGGTATCGGCATCGGTGTTTCACGGCCATGCGCTCAGGTTCTGCTGGTCAATCTGCTGCCCAAACAAGCACTGGTGGCAGGCAACGGAGCGATGAACTTCATTGATAATCTGGTCGCTATTCTGTTCCCGGCCACGCTGGGCGTGTTCATCATTCTGTGGGAGCCGGTCTGGGGGATATTGATCGATGGCCTGACCTTCTTCTGCGCTGCAATTTTCACCGCTCAGTTGCCGAATGTCGGCCATCATGAATCAGACGAAGAGTTCTCGCTGCGTGAAGCGCTCAATGGCGTCACTGTGGTTATCAATAACGCGACGCTGTTGCTGGGATTTGCCGCGACGCTGTTGCTGAACGTTTTGTGTTTTCCGATTTTTCTGGTGGTTGCACCTTACGCGATCAGTCATCGCTTCAGCGAAGACATGTGGGGTTATTGCCTGGCAGCGTCGGGGTTCGGCGCTTGTGTCGGCTCGGTCATCACCGTGCTGGCTTCGGGGCATGAGCGACTGGTGAGGCTTGCGGTCATTTGCGGGCTGTTTCTGGCGGGAGCCATGGCGTTGCTCGGGCTGGGTACGTTGGCATGGATGGCTATTCTGGGGGCGACATTCGTCGGTATCGTCGAAGCCTCCTGGCTTACGGGCTGGGCAACCGCCATGCAGACACTTTCCCCGGAGAAGGATCTGGGCAAAGTCGTGGCGGTTGATACCGTCGTCACCAGCGGCGCGCACCCCTTTATTTATATGGGCAGCGGTGTGGTCGGCGGGATGATCGGCTACTCCCAGACCCTGACGCTCACCGCCGTCGTCAGTGCGGTCGCAATACTGCTGATTGCCCTGACTGCCCTCCTGTTCATGCCAAGGAGTGCGCGTCATGATCAAGTGCAATAACGTACAGGAACAGGCTCAGGATCTCTCGGGTCAGATCTTTGCGCGCTGGCAGGAATTACTGCAATCGGGCGACTTTATTCTGGGCGATGAGGTTCTGGCGTTCGAAGCCTGGATGTCGGGTCGATGCGGCGGGGCGCACGCCGTCTCCCTCAACTCAGGCACGGATGCGTTGTTTCTGGCGTTGCGTGCGCTTGAGATTGGCCCCGGTGACGAGGTGATCACCTGCAGCAACACCTTTGTTGCCACCGTCGGGGCAATTGTTTCTGCCGGTGCCCGGCCGGTCCTGGCGGACGTGGGTCATGATGAGCTGATGAACGTCTACACCCTTGCACCCCTTCTGAGTGATCGGACCAAAGCCGTCATTCCTGTCTACCTGCGCGGACGTCCGCTGGATATTGATGCAATCATCGACGCGTGTCGCTCTCGTGGAGTGGCCGTTATTGAGGATTGCGCACAGGCGATAGGCACCACGATTGACGGCCGGCAAGTTGGAACTCGCGGTCATGCGTCAGCCTTTTCAATGCACCCCCTGAAGACACTTGGAGGCCTGGGGGATGGCGGGATGCTGGTCACCCGCGATCCGAAGATTGCCGAATACGCGCGTATCGCGCGCAATCATGGCTTGGAAACACGTAACGAATCGGTCCGGTTTGGTATTAACTCGCGACTCGACGCGTTGCAGGCGGCAGCGCTCAATGTCAAAGCGCAGTATCTGGATCAGTGGCTGAAACGACGCATGGAAATCGCCGCGTTCTATGATCAAGCCCTGAGCGCAACCCGAACGGGAGCAGACTTGGGGGGCGGCAAGCCTGGAAGCTCCTACTATCACTATGTCGTGCAGTCTGCCAACCGTAACGGGCTGCAGGCGTTTCTGGCTCAGAATGGTGTTCAAACGGCCATTCATTATCCGGTGCCCATTCATTGGCAAAAAGCCTGGTCCAGCAGTCAGGCGCACACAGTGTTGCCCACGACCGAACGTCTGTCCCGACAAATGCTGACACTTCCTTGTCATCATCATTTATCGGATGGAGATGTGGAGAAGGTCGCCACGCTGATCACGCAGTTTGACGGCAGGGGCGGGGGCTGAACGTCGATATCGAATGTGTGGTGATTGGCGTCGGGGTGCCAGGGCTGGCGCCAGCTCGGGCACTGGCCTTAGTGACCGTGAAGTGTAGCGATTGGGTTGCCCACGGTTTTTTGAACCAAGCCCGCACCGCTAGGGAACGTCTTGCAGCCCCAGGGTCACGTCATCAATGATCGCCTTCGCCATCTCGCTGAGGTAGTGCGACGCCCAACGCATGGTTTCGTGGCCATCGTCCATGGCGCCCAGATAAGAGAGCCGGTTGACACAGTTCAACAGTAATGAGGCGTGTTGTAGGGCTTCTTCGCCCGAGATGCCGGCAATGACGCTGAACAGGCGCTGGTTCTCTGCGTTGCAGGCGCCAAAGGTGGCGCCGCCAACGGTTTTGATCAACGGGGAGACGTTCATAGGTCACCTCGTTTCACATCGAGCTCTAGGGCGTTGGGCAGGTCGACAGTACGCTTCAGGCATTTTTTGAACGGATTGAGAGCGTGCATCTGGCATTACTCCTATTGTTGAGGAGCTACCACGGTTCGCCGCTAAACGAATTAGGGTGGCAGCTGTGCGCAGGTTAGCGGACCGGGACAATAGGAACCCGGCAGACCCGAAGGTCTCCCACGCACAGCCGCCATAACGAAGAAGCTGACGCAAAAAAAGCGCCTGCAATCGTAATGGGGGCGCCTGTGCGCCTATTGTTTATCGGGCCGCTAAACCCGTTCGCTGATGAGCAGCGACGTCGGAAGGGTAACGCTGGGGTAATTAAAGTGCAACCGCGTGCTCGCGTGCAGCTAGCCGTCGAGCATTTGCTGATCCGAAGCCAGAGCGACTATCTCCAGCATGGCCGAGCGTGCCCCTTGAGTATCAATCAATATCAGGACGAAATGATTCTTGAATGACGGCATCAGATTGGCAAGACGCAGGCGGCCGTCAGGTGCATGGAGCAGTCATTGATGAGCGGGTCATTGATGTCGTTAAATATGGCTAAGGGCACAGTTCTCATTGAACCGCTATTGTTTTCAGTTTCCATGGCTTAAAACTCAGCCATAACAACATTCCCGGCACTTGTAACGCGATCATTATTCCCAGCGACCACCGATAAGCCTCCACGGGGTGTCCTTGCCCACTTGCTGGCCACAGGTTCAGAATTTCCCCCATTGTCCATTGCAGAACAAAGGCAAGCACGAACACCACCAGGTTGAACGACGAGCTAACTCGTCCGGCTAATTCAGGCGACACCGACTGCGCTACGATCGCGTAGTTCATGGTGGTGGACGTACCAAAGAAACTGAAACCCGTTGCAATCATCAGGGGCGATATCGGCAGCCCGCTGATCATCAGCGATTGAAAAACGATAAAAATAAAAATCCCGAACCCGCACACCATGATCGGCTGTACGCCGAAGCGGCGCAGGTAGTCGGTGATCGAGCCGAATGCCAGAGAGCCTGCAACCATCGCCACGGTTCCCCAGAGCAATGTATTGGCCATGCTGGACTCACTCAACTGGGCGACATCACGTAGCCACGGTCCCATCCACAGTGATAGCACTGACATGTAGATCGCATGTGCACACACTGAATACAGCGCCAATCGCCAAAATACCCACGAGGAGTAAAGCCTTCCTACGGCCTTTGACATTTCGGCGAGCGTTGTAGGGTTGGGCTTATAAGTGCGCGGCACGCTGATATGGATGATCACGCAGACGAACAACGTCAGCAGCGCCAGCATCAGAAATGCTTCTCGCCATGACACCCACTTGAGCAGTTCATGCAGTGGCGTAGTGGACGCCATGGCGCCAAGACCGCCTACGGATAACAGGCACGCGGTACTCAGGGGCAGGCGTTCGACGGGCAGCCAGATGGCGCACGCCTTGATCGCACTCATAAGCGAGCCGGCGACACCCAGGCCAATCAGACCGCGACCGATAATCAGACCCAGCTCGGTATGGGAAACGCTGAAAATCAGCGAGCCTGCTACAGCAAACAGCAGCATGGGGGCCTGCACGCTTCGCGGCCCGTAGCGGTCGAGCAGGACGCCGAGCGGGATTTGCGCCGCCGCAAAGGTCAGAAAGTAAACGCCGGTCAGCAAGCCCAGGCTACTGGCGGGCAGGTTCAGTTCTCTTTCAAGGTCCACATAGATCAACGCGTTGACTGTGCGAAACAGGTAGGACACAAAATGCCCAAGGCCAAAGGGGATGAAGATGGTTAAATACAGGTACAAAAACGTGTGCTTGATCTCTTTATTGGCCTTGATGCATGAACCTGTACCCTGATTGCTCATGATGGAAGAGACCCGTGTGGAGTAAAAATTGTGTGTATTGCACAGCAAAATGCGTCCGAGCTTAACTTAGCCAAAGAGCCTGTCTTGATTAAAAAGTATCTTTTTTTGTATGCGGGTAATGCATGGTTTGTTCTGAAAAGCTTGATAAAAAATGGCTCTATCAAGATCCGTATTCGCGTTACTCATAAAAAAAGCGTCCGTTGGGACGCTTTTTTATACCTGCGTTAAACCCAGTCTGTGGTCACTGCCCTGGGCAGGACCACAGGCGTTTTAGGTTGCCGCTGGCGCGGGAGGAGGGGTCGATGACGTCGTGCCGTTGCTTGCGGCCGTCGCTGCAGCAGCCTTGTCGTCTGCATCTTGCAAGTCTTGCAGTGCTGCTGAGTACTGATCGGCTTCTGCCTTGGGCACCATCTGCCATGAAGGTTTGCGCACCGCATAGAAGATAAAGGGCGGTATGCCCGCGATGATCAGCCCGAGCAGCAATATCCCCGCGTATTCAAAGAACGGCATGCTGCTGAAACTGTTCGGTGGAATAAAGCCAAAGATCAGCGCCACGCAGGTCGAAAACAGTCCCAGATAGCACCAGCCGTGTAGCCCTTTGAGCACATAACCGCGTTTGACGTTGGGCTGAGTTTTACGCAACTTCATGGCGGCCAGGAACATGAACACGTAAATGATCAGGTACATCAACGCGGCCATGGCGCTGATCATCCAGAAGGCATCGGATACGTTGTCGATAAAGATATAAATCGTCGAAAGCAGAGTGACGATGATGGCCTGTAAATACAGGATGTTTTTCTGCACGCCCTTTTTGTTCACTTGCTGAAAGATGGGCGGAAGCATGCCGGCTTTACCGACGAACAGCAGGCCTGTTGATGGCCCGGCCGTCCAGGCCAGCACCCCGCCCAATGCACCGATAATCAGCAGGATGGCCAGAATGGGCGTTGCCCAGGGTATGCCGAAGCCTTCGAAAAAGGCGGAGTACGCCTGAATCACACCCGCGGTCAGGCTGGTCGAATCCGCCGGTACCACCAGCGAAATCGCCACGGTCGGCGGGATGAACACCAACAGAATCATGAAGAACGCCAACAGGATTGCGCGCGGCATTTCTTTTTGCGGGTTGCGCAGCTCACGGGCGTGAATAGCGTTCATTTCAATACCGGCGAACGCCAGGAAGTTGCTGACGATCAGCACCAGGCCGGTGATGGCCCCGGTAAATTCCTGCCAAAAGTCCGGGTGCAGATTATGAGCGCCCGTTTTTACTGTGGTGTGGGTGTCGAAAATGGCTGGAATCAGCGCGTCCCACGTCAGCGGTGTTGCCGATTTATGCCCCAGTACCAGCCAGGCCACGCCGAGCAGCACCAAGAGCGCAGCGGGTAAGGCCGTGCCCAGCAACATGAACCAGGAGGTCAATTTCGACAGGGCTGTCAGCCCGTTAAGCGCCACGAACGTTGATAGCCAATACAGGACGATGATCACCGCGGTGGTGAAAACCCCGCTCTTGGCCAGCTCAGGATTGATCAGGTAAGCCAGCGTGCTGGCGCCAAAGCCCAGGACGATGGGGTACCAGGTGACCACTTGTACCCACATGAACCACATGATGAAAAAGCCCGGTCGGTCGCCATACGCTTGGCGCACCCAGCCGTAAATCCCGCCGTTCCAACCGGTGCCCAGTTCAGAAGCAACCAGTGACACCGGAATGAAGAACAGCAGCGCCGGAATCACGTACAGAAACACCGAGCCTAAGCCGTAGACCGCCATGCTTGGCAAGGAGCGGATGCTGGCAACAGCGGCAACCATCATGAAGCAGATGGTGAGCCACGACATGTATGTTTTAGCTTTGCTGGAAGTAGCCATAAATGTCTCGCTCCTTTACGCGAATTCGTGCAGCAGGCTTAGATTAAGCGTGCGGCTCAGGTGCTCGGCGGCTAGCTGGCCGCGCACGCTGTTACCCGCCACATCCAGAGGCGGGGCAAAGGCGGCAATGGCGCACACGCCCGGCACTACGGCCAGAATCCCACCACCGACCCCGCTTTTACCCGGCAAGCCGACTTTGTAGTACCAGTCGCCCGTGGTGTCATACAGGCCATTCAAGGTCATCTCGGAAAGAATCGGTGCCACATTTTTAGCGGCCACAGCGCGCTTGCCGGTGATCGGGTTCACACCGCCGTTGGCCAGTGTCACGCCCATGGTCACGAGGTCATGGCAGGTAATCGAAACGGAGCATTGGCGGGTGTAGACGTCGCACACGTGCATAGGGTCGGCGTGCATATAGCCATAGCTTTGCAACAGCCAGGCAATGCCGCGGTTGTGCTGATTGGTGCTGGCCTCCGATTGATAAACTTCTTCGTTGACTGGTAATTCGCGCCCTGCGAAAGCGTTGTAGGTGGTTTGAATCTGATCCCAGCGATCTTTCGCCGTCTCGGCCTTGATCAGACTCACAGTCGCCATCGCGCCGGCGTTGACGAAGGGGTTAAGGGGGCGCCCCTTGTGCAGTTCCACGGCAATCACCGAGTTAAAAGCTTCGCCGGTCGGGTCGCAGCCGATCTTGCTGCGCAAGACTTGGGGGCCTACTTCATCCAGCACGTGCGCCAGCGTAAAAACCTTGGAGATCGACTCAATGGCGAAGGCGTAATCGGTGTCGCCCACTTCGGCATGCGTGCCATCGCAAAACATGATGCTGATGCCAAACAGATTCGAAGGGACTGAGGCCAGGTAGGGAATGTAACTTGCGTTTTTGCCGTGATGGTTGCCGGAATACCGCTGGAGCGCATCGTCAGTGCCTGCTTGACCTCGCTGTTAAGGGTGGTGGGTCGTTGTTTCATAGTGCTCGCTCCGTGAGTACGTTGAAGAAACAAGACTATAGATCGGAAAATTTACGCTGATCGAATATCGGACAACAGACCCCAAAAGGTTGTCTATGCTGGCTGGGCTTGACCCGAGCCGCAGTTGATCAAGGCAGGCTCCCCGGTTGACCCATACTCAAGGAGAGAAGACATGGCCCTTCACCGTATCAAGAGCAATAAGGACATTGACCCGGTATTTGGTTCTTCTACGCTGGCGCATACCGCCGCGATCAAGCAGTTCCCCGAGGCTGAGCAGTCGCCTCAGGATGTGTTTCAGTTGGTTCATGATGAGTTGTATCTGGATGGCAACTCTCGGCAGAACCTCGCCACCTTTTGCCAAACGTGGGAAGAGGATGAAGTTCACAAACTGATGGACCTGTCGATCGACAAAAACATGATCGACAAGGACGAATACCCTCAGTCCGCCGAGCTGGAAAACCGTTGCATTCACATGCTGGCGGACCTATGGCATTCCCCGGAAGCGGCGACCACTATCGGCACTTCAACCGTAGGCTCCAGTGAGGCTTGCATGCTCGGCGGTCTCGCTGCTCTGTGGCGCTGGCGTGCGGTACGCAAGGCGGCAGGTAAGCCTACGTCCACACCGAACATGGTCTGTGGTCCGGTACAAGTCTGCTGGCACAAATTTGCCCGTTACTGGGATGTCGAAATTCGTGAAGTGCCGATGTCCGAAGGTCAGTGGTTTATGACGCCCGAAGACATGCTGTCGCGTGTTGATGAAAATACGATTGTGGTAGTACCAACGTTTGGGCAGACCTTCACCGGTCTCTATGAAACGGTAAAACCGCTTTCGGATGCGCTGGATGATCTGGACAAGCGCACTGGCCTGAGCGTTGATATTCACGTCGACGGTGCAAGTGGTGCGATGCTCGCTCCGTTTTGTGCCCCGGATGTTCTTTGGGATTTCCGTGTCGCACGCGTCAAGTCCATCAGCACCTCGGGGCACAAGTTTGGCCTGGCACCGCTGGGGGCAGGCTGGGTGATCTGGCGTGACGTCAAAGAGCTCCCTGAAGGTTTGATCTTCCACGTGAATTACCTGGGCGGGGACATGCCAACCTTCGCCTTGAACTTCTCGCGTCCGGCGGGACAAATCATTGCGCAGTACTACAATTTCTTGCGCTTGGGGCGTGAAGGTTACGAGCGAATTCATTCGGCGTGCTATGAGACGGCACAATTTTTGTCCAGCGAAGTGGTCAAGATCGGCCCGTTCGAAATGCTCTATGACGGTAATCCACAGCTGGGCATTCCAGCGCTGACATGGCGTTTGAAGCCTGACGCAAAAGTGGGTTATTCGCTCTATGATCTGGCGGATCGGCTGCGTACCCGCGGTTGGCTGGTACCGGCGTATAGCCTCCCTGCACATGTCGAAAACGTCGTCGTGCAGCGGATTTTGGTCAAGCAGGGCCTGTCGATCGACATGGCCAAGTTACTGTTGGCGGACTTCAAGCGCGCAGTTGAGTTCTTCGATGAGCACCAGCCTCATGGCTTCAAGGGGCGCGAGGGTGAGGCAGGTAACCACACGGGTCGTTAGGCCCTGGGCCCCGCAAGCGCTTGCTCGCGGGGCAGCGGGTGGTTATTTAGTGAAGTTTCAGGCGCGGCTCGGTGCCGCGTCCGATTCTGCTGCCAAGCATCAGCATTAACGTGCGGAACGTCCCGTAAAGCGCCATCTGGTGCATGCGATACAGCGAGATATAGAACATTCGCGCTAACCAGCCTTCCAGCATGACGGTTCCCATCAAACTGCCCATCAAGTTACCCACCGCCGAAAAACTCGACAGCGAAATCAGCGAGCCGTAGTCGCGGTAGTGGTAGTCCGGCAGTTGTGTTTTACCTTCCAGCCGCAGCTTCAACGACTTGGCCAGCAGCGAGGCTTGCTGGTGAGCGGCTTGCGCGCGAGGTGGGACCATCTTGTCGCTGCCCGGTTGCGGGCACGCCGCACAGTCGCCAAAGGCAAAAATGTTGTCGTCGTGCGTCGTTTGCAGGGTAGGGCGCACGACCAATTGGTTAATGCGGTTGGTTTCCAGCCCGGCAATGTCTTTCAGAAAGCCCGGTGCCCGAATGCCAGCCGCCCATACTTTCAGGCTGGCAGGGATGACTTGGCCATCCTTGGTGATCAGGCTGTCAGCAGTCACTTCGCTCACGGCGGCGTTAGTCAGCACCCTGACACCAAGCTTTTCCAGGGTTTTATGCACAGGCCCGCCAATACGTTCCGGCAGGGCAGGCAATACCCGTGGACCGGCTTCGATCAGGGTGATGTGCATGTTTTCCGGCTTGATCCTATCCAGCCCGTAAGCCGCCAGCTCGTGCGCGGCGTTGTGCAGTTCGGCGGCCAGTTCAACTCCGGTGGCCCCGGCACCCACAATAGCGACGCTGATTTGCTCAACGGCATCAGTTTGCCCGGCGTGCGCGCGCAGGTAGTGATTGAGCAGTTGCTGATGAAACTTCTCTGCCTGTTTGCGGGTGTCGAGAAACAAACAGTGCTCCGCTGCGCCCTGGGTGCCGAAGTCGTTGGTTGTACTCCCTACGGCAATCACCAGCGTGTCGTAACTCAAGTCGCGCGCAGGCACCAACTCCTGGCCGTTTTCGTCGAGGGTCGCCGACAATGAGATCTTTTTAGCATCGCGGTCCAGACCGCTCATGCGCCCCAGCTGGAACTCGAAGTGGTTCCATTTAGCTTGGGCGACATAGTTGAGCTCGTCTTCAGAGGAGTTCAGCGAGCCCGCGGCGACTTCATGCAGCAACGGCTTCCAGATGTGGGTCAGGTTGGCGTCGACCAGCGTGACGCTGGCTTTGCCGCGCTTACCCAGAGTCTTGCCCAGGCGGGTCGCCAACTCCAGGCCGCCGGCGCCGCCGCCGACAATAACAATACGATGGGACATAGGTATCACTCACAAGGCTTGAAAAAAAATTCTGTGCCTGAGCCATCCGGGCGAGCGCTAAGCAGCTCATAGCGCCAGATAACTCAGGAGGCGGCTCAAAAGGCCGAGGCCAATGACCACGATCACCACCACAGCAAGGAGCAGCCAAGGCCTGAAAGGCCGGCGCTCAACTTGATGTTGAGGAAGCAGCAGGTACTCTTCGACATGCTTTTGATCATCTGGGTTCAGGCGGCTGGACATATTTAAGGCCTCATCCGATAGACGTTGCAGGCGGTGTGAACGCTACAGCCTTGATCAACCGGGATGAAATGAAGCATAGCCGTTGGGGCCCAGCGGCTCGACACGTACTTGGTCGTCTAGACGAATGATGCCACTTTCAATTACCCGTGCCGTGATACCGACGTGGCCGCGTACCGCCTGAAAAGTCCCCTCACCCAGGCGTTGCTCTAGCCGGGCGCAGGGCTGGCACCAGCCCGTGGTTTCGAAAACGGCCTGGCCAATCTTGAAGCGTCGGCCTTTAAGGCTAAACAGGTTGATCCCGCTGACCACCAGATTGCGGCGCAAGTCTTGCGCCAGAACCGGTTGATCTGTTGCCCGTCCCAGCAATGAGTTGATCACAGCCAGATGCTCCCACTGAATGAGTGTCACTTGTCGGGCATTGCGAGCGCCGGGTCGTGCATGGTCGCCGGTCAGCCCGGCTTCGCGCCGAGCTTCGACGGCATCCAGCACCAGCATTTCGGCACGAGACTCGGGACGCACGCCAATCCAGCGCACGAGCCCGGATTGTGGGACGTTCGCAATCAACTCTTGCAGAGGGCTCACAGACTGATACCCACATCAAAAATAATGCTGCGGCCCAGGTTGTTGCGCAAAAAATCCGGGGCATTCGGTTGCGCGAACAGCACACGGGCGAAGGTCGGACCTACGAGCGATAAAGAGCGCCAACCCATACGCAAATATTCGGTTGGCGGTGGGAAGTGGCTGTTAAGGTCCAGGACTTCACGTTTGAGGCTGGAGAAGGCAATGATGTCCAACTGCCCCAGATCGATGTCGCGTTCTAAATAATTCTTGGCTTTTTTATGCAAGGTGGGTCCCAGACGTTGCAACAGCTTGCTCGCAGGAATGCGTTTGGGGCGCGCTTCACGGCGCACCAGTTGGCTCAGGGAATAAGCACTGCGTCGGCGCTGGAGCTCTTCGCGCCATTCGTCATTCAAGCGTCGACCTTCATCCAGCACAAAAAACACTTCGAAGCGCGCTTCGCCAAACAGGACATCCGGGGGTTCCTGGCTTGCGGGCGTGAAATCTTCGGTGTGGTAGGGAACATTTAACCCCTGGAGCAGGCGCTGGCATACCCAGCGCTCACGCTCCCATTTGCGTGCATTGGATAGAAAAGCATTGGCTTGTTCGGCCTGGATCGTAAGCAGGCGCAGATAATCTGAATCGTCCATGCAAGCACCTTAGCCTTGAAACAGGAGTGACTGAAAGCCCGAAACACGTTCGGGCTTGTACCAGTTGCCCAGCTCCTCGTTTAGTGCAGTCGCTCAGGCAAGTCCTCGGAGAACAGATCATCCTCAGCGTCCGGGCTTACCGGAATCTTATGTTCTTCGCTGGCCCATGCCCCCAAGTCGATCAATTTACAGCGGTCGGAGCAAAATGGACGGAACGGGTTGGTGGTCTTCCATTCCACGGCAGTGCCACAAGTCGGGCAGTCTATGGTCATAGGTTTGGTCATGGTTGGCCTCCGCTCAACGTTAAATAAAAATGATGCAGGCGCTCGACTTCTGTCTTGAGCGCTTCCAGGTCGCGGTCATTGGTGAGCACGTCGTCAGCGTGGCGAAGGCGATCTTCGCGGCTGGCTTGTACCTTGAGAATGGCGTGTACCTGTTCTTCGCTGGTGTTGTCGCGTTTAAGCGTGCGCTGAATCTGCAACGCCTGCGGCACGTCGATCACCAGCACTCGCTGAGTCGTGGTGTATTGCCCGGATTCGATCAATAGCGGTGAAACCAGAATGGCGTAGGGCGATTGAGCCTGTGCCAGATTGTGAGTGATTTCTTCACGAATCAGCGGGTGCAGAAGGGCTTCGAGCCAGCGACGTTGCTCAGGTTCGCTAAAAATAAGTGCGCGCAACGCGCCGCGATTGAGCTGGCCATCGGCTTGCAGAACGTGCTCGCCGAAGTGTTCAGCAATTTTGCTCAGCGCCGGGCGCCCCGGTTCAACAACCCAGCGCGCCGCCTGGTCGGCATCAACCACGTGGACACCCAACGCCGCAAAATGCTCGGCAGCAGCACTTTTGCCGCTGCCGATGCCGCCAGTCAGGCCGAGAATCCAGGGTTGTGCAGAAGGGGTATTCATATCAACTCGAAAGCTGCCAATAGAAAGTGGTTATTTGATCACCCCAGAGCAATGCAATCCAGCCAGCAATGGCCAGATAGGGGGCAAAGGGGATCTGAGTCGAGGTTTGCGTTCGGCGCAAGGCCAGCATGCACACGCCCACCACTGCGCCCGTAAGTGAGGCAAGCAGGAGGGTCAGCGGTAATACCACGATGCCGCCCCACGCGCCGATCATGGCCAGCAATTTGAAATCGCCATAGCCCAGACCGTCCTTGCCGGTCAGCAGTTTAAAGACCCAAAAGATCGACCACAGGCAGGCATAGCCCAATGCTGCCCCCCAAACCGCCTGCGACAGGCTGGTAAAGGTATCGAAACTGTTAACCAGCAACCCCAGCCACAGCAGGGGCAGCACCAGCACATCAGGAACGATCATATGCTCCAGATCGATCAGGCAAATGGCGATCAAACCCCAGGTCAATCCGAGCATCCAGCCTGCTTGCGCACTGACGCCAAAATGCCAGGCGATAAAGGCTGACAATAATCCACAGCCCAGCTCGGTCAGGGGGTAACACGGGCTAATGGCTTTTTTGCACGCAGAGCACTTGCCGCGCAAGAACAGGTAACTGATTAGCGGGATGTTTTCCCATGCACGCAAGCGGTGCTGGCAGTGCGGGCAATGAGAGTGGGGCAGCATCAGGTTATACACAGGGCCTTTGTCAGGCACGGGCAGAGACAGTAACTCGCGAGCCTGCGCTTGCCAGTCTTGCTCAAGCATCTGGGGCAGGCGCCACACCAGCACATTGAGAAAACTGCCGACAAGCAGCCCAAGTACAAGTGCGCTGGCAACGAAGAGGTCGGGATAACGGGTGAACAAGTCGATCATGCTCAAATTACTTGGCCTAGTTTGAATATGGGTAGATACATAGCGATTACCAGACCGCCTACCATGACGCCCAATACCAGCATGATGGCTGGCTCCATCAAGGTTGTCAGGCTATCGGTCAATGTGTCGACCTCGTTTTCATAATAGGTGGCCAGATGGTCAAGCATGCTTTCCAGTGTGCCGGATTCTTCGCCAATGGCTGTCATCTGAATCGCCATGACCGGAAATACGCCGGTAGCGGCCATGGCGACATGGATCTGCGATCCCGTGGCCACCTGATGTTTAAGCTGTAGCACGGCGTCTTTATAAACGTTATTGCCCGTGGTGCCGGCGACAGCATTCAGCGCCTCCAGCAAGGGCACCCCGGCGCCAATGGTTGTTGCGAGTGTGCGGGCGAAGCGGGAAATGGCCGATAAGTGCAGCAGGTTACCCACAACGGGCATTTTTAGTAGCCATTTATCGATGCTTTGACGCAGCGGTTCGGAATGTTTGTGCCAATAACCCAGGCCCGCAATCACAAGGCACACCGCTGACAGTAACCCCAGTGCGTAGTCTTGAAGCACCTGCGATAACGCGATGACCCACAGGGTGAGCGCGGGAAGTTGAGCGTCAAACGAACTGAACACACGTTCAAATTGCGGCACGACTTCGAGTAGTAAAATAGCGCACACCATCACTGCCACAATCACGACGGCGATAGGGTAGGTCATGGCCTTCTTCATCTTCTTTTTCAGTGCCTGGGTTTTTTCTTTATAGGTGGCTATGCGTTCCAGCAGTACATCCAAGGCGCCTGCCTGTTCGCCCGCGTCAATTAAATTGCAAAAAAGGGCGTCGAAGTGCGCCGGTTGTTTACGTAATGCATTGGCCAGGCTGGTGCCTGCGCTGATGTCCTGCTTAAGGTCGTTCACCAGCTGGCGCATGGCCGGGAGTTCAACCCCTTCGGCGATAACGTCCAAGGCTTGTAACAGTGGAATGCCTGCTTTGATCAATGAGGCCAGTTGGCGGGTGAACAGCATGATATCCAACGACTTGATGGATTGACCGCTGGACCGCCCCCGATGTGTTTTACGTCGAATGTTACCTGCGGTAATGCCTTGGCGGCGCAGCAGAACGCGGATCATCGCCTGACTTTCGGCGCTGATTTCCCCCTTGGTTTTGGCCCCCGTGAGATCTGTGCCTTCCCACCGATACAGGCGGGTCTTAACGGGTTGTGTAGGCATACGGCTAGTCCTTGTGGCGCTGATAGCTCATGCGAGCGCTGAACCAAAAGACTAGGTGCCGTTCTTGTCAGGTTGTCCATTGGAGCGTGTCTAAAGGTGTCAGCGGCGCGGTTATGGAGCATCGGCGGGCTAACCTTGATAGCCTGTGCGCCATTTTTGGCGGTTCAGAATGGCTAAGGCATAAGGCCAAAGTGCCGCGTCCTTATTTTGGAGATGACTTGTGAAACAACAAAAAGGCTTCACCCTGATCGAATTGATGATTGTGGTAGCGATTATTGGCCTGATCGCCTCTTTTGCATTGCCGGCTTACACCGAGCACACGATGAAGGCCCGGTTCGCGGAAGTGAACACCATCAGCAACACCTACAAAACCGCGGTAGCACTGTGCTACAGCGAGAGCAATGATTTGGCGGTATGCGATGCCGGGAGTCATGGCATTCCTGGTCCGGCCGATGCGACGGACAATCTGGCAGCAGGCATGACCGTGGTTGATGGCGTAATTACCATGACCGGCACACAGGCGGCGGGTGGCTGGACCAGCGTGCTGACGCCTGCTTTGAGTGCATCGGGCAGCACCCTTGTATGGACACAAAGCGGTACGTGTCTGGAAAAAGGGGCGTGCAAGTAATCTTGCCGCTGACGAGGCACGAGGCTGCGATCGGCTGCGCAGCAGTCGTGAAGCCATTCAGTTCGGTAATCCAAGAGGAGCGCATTGGCTGGGTTTACGAGGACGTCGTCCTTGGTCGCAGCCTCGTTCCACTCTCCACGACTAAAGCCGTGTATTTACACGTCCGAAAATGGCGAGATTTGACCCATTGCCAGTGCTATCGTGCGGCCTATGAACACATCCGACAGTCTTTGCGTACCCAGCACCGCCGCCTGCGAAATCGCGCGTTTAAGCCGCGATTCGCGGTTTGATGGGGTGTTTTTTACAGCGGTGCTGAGTACGCGCATCTACTGTCGGCCGGTATGTCCGGCGCGCGCGCCCAAAGCTGTAAACGTGGTGTATTACCCCAGCGCTGCGGCGGCTCAAGCCGAGGGTTTTCGTCCTTGTTTGCGTTGCCGTCCGGAACTGGCACCGGGTAATCCCTTCTGGCAGCAGGGTGAGCACTTAGTAGCCCGAGCATTGAAACTGATCAATGAAGGCTTTTTGGCCGAACACTCGCTGGAGAGGCTGGCTGAACGCTTGCACGTCAGCGCCCGGCAAGTGCGCAGGTTGTTCGTCCAGTATTTGGGCGCCCCCCCGATGGCGGTGCATGCCACTCAGCGATTGCTTTTCGCCAAACAACTATTGACCGAAACCCCTCTGTCGATCACTGAAGTGGCTATGGCCTCAGGTTTTGGTAGCCTGCGGCGTTTCAATGCAGCCTTTGCCGAGGCTAATCACGTGCAGCCCAGAGCCTTCAGACGCAGCCCAAAAGCCCGGGCGGACACTGCGTTGGTACTGCGCCTGAGTTACCGCCCGCCTTATGATTTCGAGGCGCTGTTGGGTTTTTTAAAGAACCGTGCGTTACCCGGCATTGAACTGGTGGATGAGCACAGCTATCAACGGGTTTTTGATGCAGGCGATGCCCCCGGTTGGTTGAGGATCAGTGCGTGGCCCGGTGAGCAGCATGCGTTGCAATTGGAACTGTTAAATGTGGCACCCAACCACATGCTGGGCGTGGTCTCGCGGGTTAGGAGGATGTTCGATCTGGACGCTGACCCACGTGCGATTAATCAAACCTTAAGCGCCTCCCCGCTGCTGGCGCCGATAATCGCCCGCTATCCGGGCCTGCGGCTGCCGGGCGGTTGGGACGGTTTTGAAGTGGCCGTGCGGGCAGTATTGGGCCAGCAAGTCAGCGTGGCCGCCGCGCGTACCTTGGCCAGTCGCATTGTGCAACGCTTCGGCAGGGTCATTGAGTCCCCGGCCGGCACCCACCTTGACAGGTTGTTTCCCGGCCCTGCACAAATGGCCGACGCGGATCTGGGACAGCTGGGCATCACTCAGGCGCGTATCGATACAATCAAAGGGATTGCGCGTGCCCTGATCGAAGGGCGTGTGGATTTTGCCCTTGAGCAACCTTTATCCACATTTATTGAGCGGTGGGTGCAATTGCCGGGCATCGGCCCATGGACGGCCCATTACATCGCCATGCGCGTGCTTAAACACCCGGATGCGTTTCCCGCAGCAGACTTGATTTTGCGGCGCGAGGCCAACCCCCACGGCGCACCCTTGACGACAAAAGCGTTGCAATCGCTGGCTGAAAGCTGGCGCCCCTGGCGGGCCTATTCCGTCATGTATTTATGGCGCGCTGCCACAGACTCGGCGGCAGCACGCAAGGAAAGAGCATGAGCCTTATTTATTACGATCAAATGCCTTCACCTATCGGCCCTCTGTTTTTGGTTGCCGATGATGAAGGACTGCGTGAAGTGCGTTTCGAGTTTGAGAAGCGCCCGCACGAGCCGTTAGACGGCTGGGTGCATTCAGCGCAACAGTTGGCGCAGGTTCGTCACCAGCTCGAAGCGTATTTCTCGGGAGAACGGCAAGCTTTTGATCTGCTGCTCAAGCCCCAGGGCACTGATTTCCAACAGTCGGTATGGCAGGCGCTGACGACCATTCCTTATGGAACGACGGCCAGCTACGGGCAGATTTCGCAACAGCTTGATCGGCCCAAAGCCTCGCGGGCGGTGGGCGCAGCCAACGGACGCAACCCGATCCCGATCATCATTCCTTGCCATCGCGTGATTGGCAGCAATGGCAGCTTGACCGGGTTTGCTGGCGGGCTGGCCGCCAAACAATGGTTGTTGGGGTTTGAAGCAGCGGCAAGCTTTAAGATTTAAGCGGCAAGCTAGAAGCGTAAAACCAACGTGTAGCTTGCCGCTTGTGACTTGCCGCTGAAGCCCCGCTACACACTCAATCTCATCGACAAATCCACCGCTTTGACATCCTTGGTCATGGCGCCAATCGAAATGTAGTCCACGCCGGTTTGGGCAATAGGGAGCAGGGTGGCTTCGTTGATACCGCCGCTGGCTTCCAGTTTGGCCTTGCCCGCGTTAAGTCGCACGGCTTCGCGCATGTCGTCCATGCTCAACTCGTCGAGCATGATGATGTCTGCCCCGGCCGCCAGCGCTTCCTTGAGTTCAGACAGGCTTTCTACTTCGATTTCCACGGGTTTACCCGGTGCAATTTTGTGCGCGGCAATGATGGCCTGAGCAATGCCGCCACAGGCTGCAATGTGGTTTTCCTTGATTAAAAAGGCGTCATACAGGCCGATGCGGTGATTGTGGCAACCGCCACAGGTCACGGCGTATTTCTGAGCAAGACGCAGGCCCGGCAGGGTTTTACGGGTGTCGAGCAATTTAACCTGAGTTCCGGCAACCTGATCGGCCAGCGACTGCGCGTGAGTTGCCACCCCCGACAACAGTTGCAGAAAGTTCAGGGCACTGCGTTCCCCGCTGAGCAGAGAGCGAGCCGGACCCTCAAGGTGAAAGAGTATTTGGTCAGGGGTTACCCGCTCGCCATCGGACACTTGCCAATGCACTGCAACACGCGGGTCCAGCTGACGAAACACGGTATCGACCCACGCTGTTCCGCTGATGACAGCCGCTTGGCGCGTAATGATAGAGGCTTTTGCCAGGCGCTCGGCCGGGATCAGCTGTGCAGTGATGTCGCCGCTGCCGAGGTCTTCGGCTAACGCACGGCGCACGTTGGCTTCGATTTCGGCAGTGAGGTCGGCCAGACGTAAATTCGGCATAACGAGCTCCACAAACAAAGTGCTTCGATTATAGAGGCATGCCGGGAATGAACCCAAGGTGCGCGCGACACCAAGGGTAAACGGCTCCAATTGTGCGATTTTTGGCAGTTTGAGGTTTAATTCATCCTCGCATGCCATGAAGTGAAGAGTCTGCTGGCACAAGCGGCATGATTTACAAGATAATTCGCCCTCTATTTGGCGTCATAGCTTTGACGCTCAAGACGGGAGGGCGGGATGCACATTGACGGGAAAGGCGGGGGGCCACAATGGGCCTCAACGGAGTCGGCGACGCACTCGCCGATTACCCGCTTGCCCGTAATCCTGTCACAGGTGCATGACAAGGCGGCACAGCAACTCAAGCAGCAGATGCAGGTGCTGTTTGATAATGCGGATAAAACCCTGTTCGAAATGGCCGACAAAGCCCAGAGCGATGCGGAGCAAAGCCTGTATTTCGAGGCCATGCGCGACCTGCGGCTTAAGCGTAAAAATATTGAGCGTGGTTTTCTCTACCGCCTGTTTGATGCATTTATCACGCTGACCCAGCCTCCGGTGAATGAACCGACTTTTTTGGGCAAAGGTCTGTCCCCGAGTGTTTCTACGTTGCTGGGCAATGATTTTGAACGTGCCCAGGCTGTCAACTCGATGGTGTCCAAAGTGCTGATTCGTGATCATCGGGCTTTGTGCCATTTGAGTACGCGTTTCAACACCTTGAGCTGGGTAACGCTGGATGAACAGAGCAACCCTCTGGGGCCGGCGATGCTGTGTGAGTATTTTCTTCAGGCCGAGCGCGACCAAGGTGTCGACATCAAAGTCAAACTGATCACGC
Organism: Pseudomonas sp. 2024-210; assembly: GCF_045062345.1. NCBI lineage: Bacteria > Pseudomonadati > Pseudomonadota > Gammaproteobacteria > Pseudomonadales > Pseudomonadaceae > Pseudomonas > Pseudomonas sp. 2024-210. The sequence goes on from NZ_JBJGEJ010000006.1 coordinate 121,838, forward strand.
TGCAGTTATTCGAACATTACCTGCTCAGGCATACCGGGCAACTGTATGCCGATGCCAATCAGTTGTTGATCGCCATGGGTGTATTGCCCAACGTCTGCGCTGTCACGTCGGACAATGCTCAGGGTGTTCCTGGGGCGGGGGGATATGCGAGCCAGTTGGTCGGCCAACTGTTTGAATACATCAGCGGTGATCGCACCCTTTCGCCGGCGCTTAAACATCTCATCGCCCAAGTGCAGCAGCCAATACTCAACATTGCGCAAAGGGACCAGCGCTTTTTCAGTTCTGACAGTCATCCGGCGCGACGCTTGCTCAATCTTATGGCGCAGGCCGCCATCGGGTGGGACGGGAACCTTGATTGCGCTAATGACCCGCTCCACGCACACATTGAACACGTCGTGCAGCAATTGGCTGCTTATTCAGGGGACGCGCCTGAAGCTCTAGAAATTTTGTGTCACGATCTTCTGTTATTTACCAACGCTGAAAGAGAGCGCATCCAAGTGCTTGAATTGTCCTTGGGCGATGACCTGTCGACGCCTTCTCAGCAGGTGCCAGCCGGGCCCTCTGCCGGGCCGGACGAGCAGGATCATCTGGGGTTGTTGTGGGTCAGTCAACTGCGCATCGGCCGTTGGATCGAAATCAAGGTTGGGCAGGGCGTTCGCCAGCGTTGCAAGCTGATTGCGATTGTCGAACCTGAGGGCCGCTATGTTTTTGTCAATCGAAGCGGTCTTCGGGTGCTGGAAAAAACCCGTTGCGAGCTGACTGCACAGTTGCGCTGCGGTGCGATGGTGCTGCTCGATGAAAGTCTGTTATTCGATCGGGCACTGGCGTCGGTCATCGACAGCCTGGCGCGTTAAGGCGACCACGGCAGATTGCTGCCCATCGGTGTGCACATCGCGGCATACTGCGCCTTTGGTTTGAGCTGTCGAAGGAGACTGTATGCTGCTGGACCCCGCTAGCGGTTGGTGTGAAGGCGTGTGCCATTGCCCGTCGCCCAACTTCAATGAGCGCCCTGATGGCGAAATCTCCTTGCTGGTTATCCACAACATCAGCTTGCCGCCCGGCCAGTTTGCCACCGGAAAGGTCCAGGCGTTTTTTCAGAATCACCTGAATGCCACAGAGCATCCATTCTTTGAAAGCATCAAAGAATTGAAAGTCAGTGCGCACTTTCTGATAGAGCGGGATGGCAAGATCACACAGTTTGTTTCATGCCTTGATCGCGCATGGCATGCAGGTGTTTCAAGCTTTGGCGGTCGTGAGGCTTGCAACGATTTTTCGCTGGGAATCGAACTTGAAGGCACCGATGAGTTACCGTTCACCGAGGCGCAATACGACGCGTTGGTCGATTTGACCTTGCAACTGCAAGGGGCTTACCCCGCCATTACCGTGCAGCGGATATGTGGCCACAGCGACGTGGCCCCCAGGCGTAAAACAGACCCGGGCCCTGCGTTTGATTGGCAGCGTTATCGCGGTGCGTTGCAGCACACAGGAGAGATGCAATGAGTTTTGTGGTGTTACTGCTGGCGATTGTGATCGAAAAGTTTTCAAGTTTGCGCCAGCGTTTTCAGCGTGATCGGGGCTGGCTGCGAGAATTGCACACCCTGGAAGCCAGCCCGAAGTTCGCGACCCGTCCCTGGTTGGTATTAGCCATTCTGATTCTATGCCCAGTGGTCGTTCTGGCCTTGTTGCTGTGGGTGCTTGAACCTGTGGCGTATGGGCTGTTGGCGCTGCCCGTGCATGTGTTGGTGGTGATCTACAGCTTGGGCAGAGGCGATATAAAGGCCGGGCTAGGACCTTTTCGAGATGCCTTGCGCCGCGGTGACTTGCAGGCGGGCGCTCATGTTGCGGAGCGTGACATCGGTATCACTGCTGAAAATGGCGAGCAATTAATGGCTCAAGTTCAAAGCCATTTGCTATGGCAGTCGTATCAGGGTTTTTTTGCGGTGATTTTTTGGTACTTCCTGCTGGGGCCGGTGGCGGCCTTGAGCTATCGCTTGCTGGCGCTGGCTGCTGAGCAAGGCAAAACCCCGGCTTTGGTTGAGCGCGCGCAGCAACTTCGCCATGCTTTTGACTGGGTGCCGGTGCGGTTGCTGGCGGCAAGTTTTGCGTTGGTGGGCAATTTTGCGGCGGTGGGCCGAGTGATGTTGCATGAGTTGTTGAACTGGGACATTAGCGCAGAGCAGTTGATCAACAAGGCCGGTTGTGCGGCGGCAGAAATCGCGGCACCGCAGTCGGGGCCCGAGGGTATTTCGAGTCTGGACGCGCTGTGGGCTTTGCTGCTGCGCGCAGCGTTGTTGTGGTATGCCGGTTTTGCGGTGTGGACGTTGTTGCTCTAAACGTCAAACGCCCCTCACCCTAACCCTCTCCCGGGGGGAGAGGGGACTGACCGAGTGGAGTTTCAAGATCACCTTCATTTAGCTCCCTCTCCCTTTGGGAGAGGGTTGGGGTGAGGGTTCCAGTTAAACACCTCACACGCATTCAACGTCGTCACCTCAGCCAACTGCTCTTCACTGATACCCATCACCTGCGCCAGCGCCTGGCAGATGGCCGGTAGATGCTGCGGGCTGTTGCGCTGGTTGGCAAACATGGCAGGCGCCATATCCGGAGCGTCCGTCTCCAGCACAATGGCACTCAATGGTAAATCAGCAATTACCCTGCGCATCCGTAAAGCCTGCGGCCATGTCGCGGCACCGCCCAAGCCCAATTTAAACCCCAGCTTTATATACTCGCGCGCCTCTTCCCGACTGCCCGCAAACGCATGAACAATCCCGCCGCGTCTAAGCCGAACGCGTTTGAGTGTCGCAATCACCTGCGCATGGCTGCGCCGAACATGCAGCAAGGCAGGCAGGTCGAAATCCGCCGCCAATTGCAACTGCGCTTCAAATAACTGTTGCTGACCCTCTCGGTCGAGTTCGGGAAGAAAGTAATCCAGGCCAATTTCACCCACGGCACACACCTGTGGATGCCCGGCCAGTCTACTCAGCCATTCGCCCAGTGCAGTGACATGCTCGGCCCGGTGCTGATTGAGGTACACCGGGTGCAAGCCAAATGCGGCAAACAAACAAGGGTCTGTTTGCACCAAGTCCCAAAGCCGCTGCCAATGACCTTGATAGACCCCCAACACCACCATTTGCTCGACACCCAATGCCCGACTGCGGCTCAGCACCTGATCGCGATCAGCATCGAAGTCCGGAAAGTCGAGATGAGTGTGGGTGTCGATCAAATGCATGTTCAGGCCTGATGAATGCGCTGTTTGAACACGCGGGAAATGGCATGGATGCCGGGTTCATAACGCTGATCTTCAATGGCCGCCAAGGCAAGGTCCAGCGCCTTTTCAGCAATCATTTGATGTTGCTGGCCCATGGCATTGACGGGCAAAGGCAGAAAGTCCAGCAACTGAGTGTCACCAAAGGTGGCCAGACGTAACGGCGGTGTATGTTCTGGATGCTCCAGCAATGCATCGAACATGCCTTGCAGCAACACGTACGAAGTAGTCACCAGCGCTTCGGGAAAATGCCCGAGACGCTCCAGCAACTCGTCGATAATGCGTCGGCCACACTCCCGGCTAAAGGCGCTGCCGTGCTCGATCAGAATGTCGCCGTCAAAGTGCTCCAGGGCTTTTTTGAACCCCGAGGCCCGCGCCTGACTGACGCTCAGCTCAGGGCGAGCGCCGATCAACGCGATTTGTCGCGGTATAGGGTGCAATAGGCTGCGGGTCAATTGCAGACTGGCCTCACAGTCATCGCTGATCACCGAGCAAAAGCGCGCCGGGTCCAGCGTCCGGTCAATAGCAATAATCGGCATGCCCAGCGCTTGAAGGGTGCTGTAACTGTCATCTTCGGCGGGCAAGCAACTGGCGACGAACAGGGCATCGCAACGACGGGCACGAAACAGTTTGAGCAACTGGCGCTCGCTGTCGGGTGCATCATCGGAGCTGGCGATCAGTAGCTGATAGCCACGGGCACGGGCGCCTTTTTCCAATTGCTTGGCAATACGCGCATAACTTGGGTTTTCAAGGTCGGGAAGGATAAACCCCAATGTGCGTGTGTGCCGGCTACGCAACCCGGCCGCTTGCGGGTTGGGGGTGAAGCCATGCTCTTCAACCACCGCTCGCACGCGTTCGACCGTGGCACTGCTGATGCGTTGCTGCTCGGCCTTGCCGTTGATGACGTAGCTGGCCGTGGTGACGGATACACCTGCCAGTTGAGCTATATCACTGAGCTTCACGCCGAAAATTCCTTATTTTTTGTAGTACATATCAACATTTTCACCAATCCTACCCGATTGTGGCAGTCGATCATCGTCTGCCTTGTATGCACCGTCTTTTTTGTGTCAGCGCGAACGCAGGTCCGAACAATGCGACAGGTTAGGCTTCAAGCGCGGGCAATTATGCAGTAACGTGCCGTGCATTAAGGGTTAAACGTTTCAGCAGGCGTGTTTAATAGGTTTTCCCACCAGCGATGTGCTTGCCACACATCGGCCCATGCGCTCTGGTGCTAACGACCTAAGCTGACCTCATTCAAAACAATACCTGGCGCCACAGAGTGCCGGAAAAGGAGTACGCATGCTCGAACTCACCATAGAGCAGATTTCCATGGGCCAAACGGCTGTGGATAAGTCTGCGGCGCTGCAATTACTCGCTGATAAGCTGGTCGCCGATGGGTTGGTGGCTGAAGGTTATCTTCAAGGCTTGCAAGCGCGTGAGGCTCAAGGTTCGACCTTTTTGGGCCAAGGTATTGCCATCCCCCATGGCACTCCGGACACCCGTGAGCTGGTGTATGCCACGGGCGTGCGTTTGTTGCAGTTTCCTGAGGGCGTGGATTGGGGCGATGGTCAAATCGTCTATCTGGCGATTGGCATTGCCGCTAAGTCCGACGAGCATTTGCGGTTGTTGCAATTGCTCACCCGTGCGCTTGGCGAGACCGATTTGGGCCAGGCATTGCGCCGTGCCAGCACGCCAGAAGCCTTACTCAAGCTGCTTCAGGGCGCCCCGCAGGAATTGGCGCTGGACGCGCAGATGATTGGCCTGGGGGTGTCGGCGGATGACTTCGAAGAACTGGTGTGGCGCGGCGCACGCTTGCTGCGACAGGCCGACTGCGTCAGCAATGGCTTTGCCGCCGTGTTGCAACAAGTTGAGGCCCTGCCGCTGGGCGATGGTCTTTGGTGGCTGCACAGCGAGCAAACCGTCAAGCGTCCGGGGCTGGCATTCGTGACCCCGGACAAGCCGATCCGGTATTTGGGCCAGCCCTTGAGCGGGTTGTTTTGTCTGGCCAGTCTGGGCGAGGCGCATCAAGCCCTGCTCGAACGTTTATGTGCGCTGCTGATTGAAGGCCGGGGCCACGAACTGGGCCGCGCCACCAGCCGACGTGCAGTGCTCGAGGTCTTGGGCGGCGAGTTGCCGGTAGACTGGCCGAGCGCCCGTATTACGCTGCCCAATGCCCACGGCTTGCATGCGCGCCCGGCAAAGATTCTTGCGCAACTGGCCAAAAGTTTTGACGGCGACATCCGCGTGCGGGTGGTCGATGGTCAGGACTCGGCGGTGTCTGCCAAAAGCCTGAGCAAACTTCTGAGCCTGGGTGCCCGTCGCGGGCAGGTACTGGAATTTGTGGCTGAACCGAGTGTGGCCGACGATGCGCTGCCAGCGATCCTGGCTGCCATTGAAGAAGGCCTGGGCGAAGAAGTAGAGCCGCTGCCCATCGAAACTGAAGCGCCGCCTGTGGTGGCCGACATTGCCACAGTGCTCACGGCTCCGGCCGCTGGCAGCGTGATTCAAGCCATCGCGGCGGCCCCCGGTATTGCCGTCGGCCCGGCGCATATTCAAGTCCTGCCAATACTCGATTACCCGCTGCGGGGCGAGTCGTCTGTGGTTGAGCGCGAGCGCCTGCAAAAAGCCTTGGCGGATGTGCGGCAGGACATTGACGGGCTGATTCAACGCAGCCAGTCCAAGGCCATTCGCGAGATTTTCATTACTCACCAGGAAATGCTCGACGACCCGGAGCTCACCGACGAAGTCGACAGTCGCCTCAAGCAAGGCGAAAGCGCGGAAGCCGCCTGGATGTCGGTTATTGAAGCGGCCGCGGTCAAGCAAGAGTCATTGAAGGATGCGCTGTTAGCCGAGCGCGCCGCCGATTTGCGCGATATCGGTCGTCGTGTGCTGGCGCAGTTGTGTGGTATCGAAACCCCTGAAGAACCCGCTCAGCCGTATGTGCTGGTGATGGACGAAGTAGGCCCCTCGGACGTGGCGCGCCTTGATCCGGCACGGGTTGCAGGGATTTTGACCGCCCGTGGCGGCGCGACCGCGCACAGTGCCATTGTGGCGCGTGCACTGGGCATTCCGGCGTTGGTCGGGGCGGGCGACAGCGTATTGCTGATAGCACCCGGCACCTCGCTGCTGATTGACGGGCAACGCGGCCGCTTGCATGTGGCCCCGAATGCTGATGCCTTGCAGCAGGCCACGCAGGAACGCGACAGTCGCGAGCAACGTTTACTGGCCGCCGCCGAGCGCCGTCATGAACCTGCCATCACCCAGGATGGGCATGCGGTTGAAGTGTTTGCCAATATCGGTGAGAGCAAAGGTGTTGCCATCGCGGTGGAGCAGGGCGCGGAAGGCATTGGCCTGCTGCGCACCGAGCTGATTTTCATGGCCCACTCCCAAGCGCCCGACGAAGCCACGCAGGAAGCCGAATATCGACGCGTACTGGATGGACTTGAAGGCCGTCCTTTGGTCGTGCGTACGCTGGATGTGGGCGGTGACAAACCGTTGCCCTACTGGCCCATCGAGAAAGAAGAAAACCCGTTTTTGGGCGTGCGTGGCATTCGTCTGACCCTGCAACGTCCGCAAATGATGGAAAGCCAGTTGCGTGCCCTGTTGCGCTCTGCGGATAACCGTCCGCTGCGCATCATGTTCCCGATGGTGGGTAGCGTTGCCGAGTGGCGCGCCGCGAGGGACATGACCGAGCGCCTGCGTCTGGAAATTCCGGTTGCTGATTTGCAGTTGGGCATCATGATCGAAGTGCCCTCGGCGGCCTTGCTGGCGCCAGTATTGGCCAAGGAAGTCGACTTCTTCAGCGTCGGCACTAACGATTTGACCCAGTACACCTTGGCCATCGACCGGGGGCATCCGACCCTGTCGGCTCAGGCGGATGGTCTGCATCCCGCGGTGCTGCAACTGATCGACATCACCGTCCGTGCGGCCCACGCCCATGGCAAGTGGGTGGGTGTATGCGGCGAACTGGCGGCCGACCCTCTGGCGGTGCCGGTATTGGTGGGGCTTGGCGTTGATGAGTTGAGCGTATCGGCGCGCAGCATTCCTGAAGTCAAGGCGCGGGTGCGTGAGTTGTCTATGGATCGTCTTAAAACCCTGGCCGCTGACGCATTGAGCGTGGGCAGCCCGGATGAAGTCCGTGCCTTGGTGGAAGCGCTCTAATGGCCAGAATACTGTGTGTCACCCTTAACCCGGCATTGGACGTGACCGTGCGCGTGCCGCAATTGGTGCCCGGCGAGGTCAACCGCAGCCAACCTTTGGTCACCCATGCCGCCGGTAAAGGCGTGAATGTGGCCCAAGTGCTGGCTGATTTAGGCCACAGCATCACCGTCAGTGGTTTTTTGGGTGAACAGAATCCGCACGCGTTTGAAGCACTGTTTGCCCACCGAGGATTTGCCGATGCGTTTATCCGCGTACCGGGTGAAACCCGCAGCAACATCAAACTGGCCGAAGACGATGGCCGCGTCACCGACCTTAACGGGCCTGGCCCGCTGGTCAGTGAGCTGGCTCAGCAAGCTTTGCTCGACACACTTGATCAGATTGCCAGCACGCACGACGCGGTCGTAGTCGCAGGCAGCCTGCCGCGCGGTGTCAGTGCGCAGTGGTTTCGAGCGTTATTGCTGCGCCTTAAAGCGATGGGCTTGAAAGTGGTATTGGACAGCAGCGGCGAGGCGTTGAACGAAGGCTTGAGTGCCGGTCCTTGGCTGGTCAAGCCCAATACCGAAGAACTGGGCGACGCGCTGGCCTGTGCAGTGGACAGTCTGGCCGACCAAGTAGGCGCCGCGACTCAATTGCTCGCTCAGGGTATTGAGCATGTAGTGATTTCTGACGGTGCGCAGGGTGTTAACTGGTTCAGCCGCCATGTGGCCTTGCACGCCGTGCCGCCCAAGGTTCGCGTGGCCAGCACGGTTGGCGCGGGTGATTCGCTATTGGCGGGCATGCTGCATGGCTTGATCAGTGGCCACAGCCCCGAGCAGACCTTGCGCACCGCCACCGCCATTGCGGCGATGGCGGTCACCCAGATTGGATTTGGAATCAGCGATGCGGTGCAGTTAGCGATGCTCGAAAGCCGCGTAAGCGTGCGCCACCTGACAAAAGAATAAGAGGAATGTCCATGAAATTAGCCATAGTGACGGGCTGCCCCAACGGCATGGTGACCAGTGTGCTGTGTGCTCGCTTGCTGGATGCAGCGGCGCAGCGTCAGGGCTGGAGCACCAGCGTCGAAGTGCATGATCCCAAGCACCCTGAGCGTCAATTGACGAAAGCGACACTCGACGAGGCCGAATGGGTGCTGGTGGTGAGCAGCACGCCATTGGACATGCAGCGGTTTATCGGCAAGCGAGTGTTTCAGTGCGCACCGGCGCAGGCACTGCAAGATGTAGAAGCCGTGTTGCAGCGTGGTGTCAAAGAGGCCGAAGTGTACGTCGCGCCTGCGCAGGCTGTTGAGACAGAAAAACCGCAGCACGCGCCTAAAATTGTGGCCGTAACGGCGTGCCCGACGGGTGTTGCGCACACCTTCATGGCCGCTGAAGCTTTGCAACAGGCTGCTAAACGCTTGGGTTACGACTTGCAGGTCGAAACCCAAGGCTCCGTAGGGGCCCGCAATCCATTGAGCGAGCAGGCTATCCGCGACGCCGATGTGGTGCTGTTGGCCGCCGATATTGAAGTGCCTACAGAGCGTTTCGCCGGTAAGAAGATTTACCGTTGTGGTACGGGCATTGCGCTGAAGCAGGCTGAAGCAACACTCAACAAAGCGTTGAGCGAAGGTCAACTCGAGCGTGCTGCTGCGGGCGGTGGAGCCCCGGCCAAGCAAGAGAAAACCGGCGTCTACAAACACCTGCTGACGGGTGTGTCGTTCATGTTGCCGATGGTGGTGGCGGGCGGATTGTTGATTGCCTTGTCTTTTGTGTTCGGCATCGAGGCTTACAAAGAACCGGGTACGTTGGCGGCGGCGCTGATGCAAATCGGCGGTGATGCCGCGTTCAAACTGATGGTGCCGTTGCTGGCGGGTTATATCGCTTATTCGATTGCCGACCGTCCGGGTCTGGCACCGGGGATGATTGGCGGCTTGCTGGCGAGCACCCTGGGTGCCGGATTTATCGGCGGGATCATTGCCGGTTTTATCGCCGGTTATTGCGCCAAAGCGATCAATCGCTATGCGAAGTTGCCGCAGAGTCTTGAGGCGCTCAAACCGATTTTGATCATCCCTTTATTAGCCAGCCTGTTCACCGGGTTGGTGATGATCTACGTGGTGGGCAAGCCTGTGGCCGGCATGCTGGAAGGTTTGACCCACTTCCTGGACAGCATGGGCACCACGAACGCGATTCTGCTGGGTGTACTGCTGGGCGGCATGATGTGTGTGGACCTTGGCGGGCCGATCAACAAGGCGGCGTATGCGTTTTCGGTAGGGTTGCTGGCGTCGCAAAGTTACGCGCCGATGGCGGCCACGATGGCGGCGGGCATGGTGCCGCCGATCGGGTTGGGGATTGCGACGTTCATAGCGCGCCGCAAGTTTGCCCAAACCGAGCGCGAGGCGGGCAAGGCTGCCCTGGTGCTGGGGTTGTGCTTTATTTCTGAGGGGGCTATCCCCTTTGCCGCCAAAGATCCGCTGCGGGTGATTCCCGCGAGTATTTTGGGCGGGGCGTTGACGGGCGCGTTGTCGATGTATTTCGGCTGCAAACTGATGGCGCCGCATGGTGGTTTGTTTGTGCTGTTGATTCCGAACGCGATTAACCATGCGTTGTTGTATTTGCTGGCGATTGTAGCGGGCAGTGTAGTGACGGCGTTGGTGTATGCGGTGATCAAACGGCCGGAACCGGTTGAAATGGCGCTGGAAACGGCGAAGGCGTGATACCGCTGACCCTCACCCCAACCCTCTCCCAAAGGGAGAGGGGGCTGATTTGTGGTGTTTGGTCTGTCTGCTTTTGCCTTTAATCCCCCTCTCGGCGGGAGAAGGCTTGAGTGATGGCGTTGCGAAAATCTGCTTTTGCCTTTAATCCCCTCTCCCTCTGGGAGAGGGTTAGGGTGAGGGGCTTTTGATTTTTCGGTGCGCTGTACGCCATATTTCTTGCAATACACCTTCGGTTTCCACCAATACCTGCCGGTTATCAAACCGCAGCACTTCAATTCCCAAGTTATTCAAATACTCGCTTCGACGCCGGTCATAACTGCGCTGCTCAGGCGTGAAGTGCTGACTGCCATCCAGCTCAACAGCCAATTGCAGTTCAAGGCAGTAAAAGTCCAGTACATAAGGCGGGCAGGGATGTTGGCGTCTGAACTTCAAATCCAGTACTTGCCGGGCACGCAGTTTTTGCCATATCAGTCGTTCACACTCGGTTTGATGAGTGCGTAATTGGCGGGCGAATTGATGGAGGGTTGGCATGCTTCACGTCCTTGTGAAGGTGGGGTGTCTGCTTGAGTGTAGTTGCGGGCTGCCCTCACCCCAACCCTCTCCCTCCGGGAGAGGGTTAGGGAGACTCAATACACATCCCGACGATAACGGCCTTGCTCAATCAACACCTGCACCCTTTCAGCACCGAGTATCTCGATCAATACCTGATCCACACCCGTCGCCATGCCTTGCAGGCTGCCGCAGATATAAATGGCGGCGCCTTCAGCGACCCAGCGTTTGACCTCTTCACCCGCCTCACGCAGCCGATCCTGAACATAAATCTTGGTTGCCTGATCCCGCGAAAACGCCAGATCCAGCCGTTCAAGATCACCGCTGGCCAACCATCCCTCTAATTCTTCGCGGCAATAATAATCATGCGCCGCATTGCGCTCGCCAAACACTAGCCAGTTGCGCTGCTCACCCTCAGCGATGCGTGCCTTGAGCAAACTGCGTAAACCCGCCAAACCCGTGCCATTACCCAGCAAAATCAATGGGCACGGTTCGCCCGGAAGATGAAAGCCACTGTTGCGGCGCAGGCGCAGGCTGATGCTCGATCCTATCTCGGCATGCTCGGTCAGCCAGCCTGAACCCAAGCCCACACTGCCATCGGCATGTCGCTCCTGACGCACGAGCAGTTGCAACAGACCGTCCTGGGGGATGGATGCGATGGAATACTCACGCATCGTCAGCGGGATCAGCGCATCGACCAGCGCCTGGGCATGCATGCCCACCAGATGGCCGCGATTTTCAGGCAGCTGGCGACTGGCAAGGGCTTGCGCGAGTGTTTCGTTAAGACCATCAAGGCGAACGTGCGTGTCGCTCGCCAAACCCAAACCCTCCAGAAAATGCTCAACCGCCCAGCTCGACTGTCTTGGCATGACTTCAACCAGATCACCGGCTTGCCACGTATAGCGGGCATCGGGTGCTCGCAGCCCTAGCAAGTAAACGCCCGATCCACTGCTGTCAGGGTTGAGTAAAAGGCGTTGCTCAAGCACCCAGTTGTCATACGCCGCAACCGGCCATTGACCTGTGGGCGCAACACCTGTGAGTTGCCCCAATTGCTGTTGCCAGTGCTGGAGCGCTTGCGCATCGCCGCTGTCGACCTGAACGGGAGTGAACAACGATTGCGCGCCACGCTCGCTCAGCCATTGGGTCATACGAGTCGCAAAGCCACAGAAGTGCGGGTATTGGCGGTCGCCCAGCGCCAGCACGGAATACTTGAGCGTTTCCAGCCCCAGCGGCTGGCCGAGGATTTTGCGTTCAAAGCCGCGTGCGCTGTCCGGCGCTTCGCCGTCACCAAAGGTGCTGACCACAAATAGCGCATGACTCGCGTGTTGCAGGTCGTGCGGGCTGACCGAACTCAGCGGTTCGACCCGCACCGGCAAACCGGCTGCTTGTAATTGCCCGGCAGTCTGCCACGCCAGTTGTTCTGCAAAGCCGCTTTGGCTGGCGAAACCGATCAGCCATGAAGGCGTATCGCTGTTAGCCGCCCCAACGCCCTGACGTGCCTGCTTGATTTGGCGCTTCTTGCGTCGACGGTCCAGGTACAGCAGCCAGCCGGTAATAAAGAACAACGGCATGGTCAGGCTGGCAACAGTGACCAGAATACGTCCGGGCAAACCCCAGTAGCTGCCGGTGTGCAGGGCGTAAATACTGGTGAGCAATTGCGCGTTGTACGTCTTGTCGTCATAGCGCTCTACCTTCTTGATCACCCCTGTGGCCGGGTCGAGCACGATCTGATTGAAGGCGCGCGGGTGGGGCGAAGTTTTCAAGAGATAGAAGACAGTCGCAGGCTGACCGGCCACGGGCGGCATACGGACGTTGTACAGGCTCAAGTCGGGGCCGGCGGCTTTCTGGATGCTGGCCCACATCGCGTCATAGTCGGCGACCGGCGCCGGGCCCGCTGGCGCGCCCTGACCGCGCGGGCCACGACCGCCTCCTTGGCGTTGTTCACCGCTGGGCGCGTCTGACAGCAGTTTTTGCAGGCCCTTGTTGTACCATTCGTACGACCATGACAGGCCAGTCAAGGCTGCCAACAAGTAAAAGACCATGCACCACGTGCCCGCCACTGCGTGCAAGTCCCAGTTGAAACTGCGACCTTTCTTGGCCCAGTCCAGTGTTAACCAGGCGCGCCAGTTCAAGGGCTTGCGTGGCCAGCGCAGGTACAGCCCCGACAGACAGAAGAACACCAGCATCAAGGTGCAGGCGCCTGTGATCTGGCGACCCGTCTGGCCAATGGCCAAAAAGCGGTGCAGCTGCAACATCAGGTCAAAAAAGCCTTGCCCGGTGGCGCTGCCCTGATAGTTGCCGGTGTACGGGTCGACGTAACGCAGCTCGCCGCGGCGCTGCCCCGGAGGCGGGGTGAGGAAGATCCGCGCAACGCTGTCACTGTCCACACCGACCCACAGCATGGAGACGGGTTTGCCTTCAATGGCTTCGACTTTGCGCACCAGTTCGGCAGGGGGCAAGACGCCGCTGTCGCGTTTTTCGACCTTAAGCACCGAAGGATTGAGCAGGTTCAGCAACTCGTCCTGAAACGATACGGTGGCGCCGGTAATGCCCATCAGGGCCAGAATCAACCCTGCGGTTATCCCGAAAAACCAGTGCAACTGAAACAGGATGTTCTTAAACACGACGACCGCCTTGCTCGCTCAATGGGTGGGGCTTTCACACAAAAGCCCCGGCCATTGAATGGGCGGGGCTTGTTCAGCGCTAAACCGGTTTAGAAGTGGACGCTGGTGGTCAACAAGGCTGTACGGCCCGCCGCCTGATTGGCGAAGTGGGTCGAGAACGCTTTGTCGTAGTAGGTCTTGTCTGTCAGGTTTTGCACGTTCAGTTGCAGGTCGATATTTTTGGTCAGCTTGTAGCTGGCCATGGCATCGAAGCGGGTGTAAGCCGGTACATACGTGGAGTTAGCCACGTTACCAAACACTTCATCCACGTAGAACGCACCGCCGCCGACGGTCAGCTTTGGCGTGATGGCATACGTTGTCCACAGGCTGGCGCTGTTTTTCGGCGTGTTAGGCAGTTGGTTGCCATCGGTGGCCTTGTTCAACGGGCCGCCATCTTTCTGTTTGCCGTCCAGGTAGGTGTAACCGGCGAACACTTGCCATTTGTCGGTGATCTTCCCGGAAGCCGACAGTTCAACACCGTCTACACGGGTTTTACCGGCGTTTTCGTAAGTGTCAGCGTCGGTCTGAACGCGGGTGTTTTCTTTCTCGGTGCGGAAAATAGCAGCCGTCAGAGACAGGCGGTCATTGAACACATCCCACTTGGTGCCGATTTCGTAGTTGGTGGTTTCTTCCGGCTCCAAGTCGCTGGACAGCAGGTTGCCGGCGCGATCTGGTGTGCCCGGCAATGCATTGCCTTCCATGCCTTCACCGAGCATCGAGCCCGGCGGTGTTGCCGAGGTGGCGTACGACACATAGATGCTGCCGTTAGGGCGCACTTTCCACACCAGACCCAGTTGGCCGGAGAAGAAGTCGCTGGTGTCATCGCCTTTATACGTGGTGGCGCCATCAGCGGTGTACGACTTGTACTTGGTTTCAAAGTGGTCGTAACGCAGGCCCATGTTCAGCAGCCACTCAGGCGTCAGTTCCAGTGTGTCCATCGCGTAAATGGCGCGTGTGGTGCTGGACGTGTCGGTGCCTGCGTAGTTGCGAGATATTGCGCCGTTCCAGGGATCATTCGGGTTCGGGTTGCCCAGCGAGGTGCAGTTAAAGCCACTTGGCGAGCCTATCAAGGACGGATTACAGGTCGAAGCAGACGACCCGTTGGTGTTGGTGTCGACGTTATAAGACGACTTGCTGCTGGTCTCACGGCTCAGTTCGATACCGGTCGAGTAGCTGTTTTTAAAGCCGGCGATGTACACGTCACCAAACAGATCCGTCTGGTTGGTGGTGGTGGCCGTGTTGCTGACGCGCGTGTTGGCCCGGCGCCATACGCTGCCGTTGTTCACGTTGCCTTTACTGTCATCCGGCTGGGTCAGGATGTAATCCTGCATGCTGTTGCCGTGGCGCAAGGTGTTCTTGATGTGCAGGTCTTCGGTGAAGTCGTGCTCAAACGCTAAGGTCGTGATATCGGTGCGGGTTTTACGGAAATCGCGGTCTTTCAGGCCGTAGAAATTGCTGCTGTCGCCGCCGTTATTCGGGCGGTCGGGGCTGGCGGCGGTGTGGGTTTTACCGACCGAGTAACCATAAGGAATGCCCGAGTCCGGCAGGTCGTTGCTTTCCATGTGGTAGTAATCAATGTTGACGCGGGTATCAGTGCCCAGGCCGAACGCCAGTGAGGGGGCGATACCCCAACGGTCGTAGTTGACGCTGTCACGACCGGCCACATTGCTTTCGTGGCTCATCAGGTTCAACCGACCTGCAACGGTGTCACTGAACTGGTAGTTGCCGTCCAGCGTGTAGCGTTGGGTCTGGTCAGAACCCCAGGTGTAACCGCCATCAAAGGAGTTACCCAAGTGGGCCTTTTTGCTGACCATGTTGATCGTGCCGCCCGCTGCGCCACGACCGCCGAAGGCCGAGTTCGGGCCCTTGGCGACTTCAATGGATTCAACCGCGAAAATTTCGCGGCTCTGCGCGCCCGTATCACGTACGCCATCGAGGTAGGTGTCGCCTTGGGCGTCAAAGCCACGGATGAACGGACGGTCGCCTTGTGGGTTGCCGCCTTCGCCTGCACCGAACGTCACGCCGGGCACAGTGCGCAACGCATCTTGCAAGGAGGTCGCTGCGGTATCTTTTATCAGCTGCTGCGGGATGATGGTGATCGAGCGTGGGGTATCGATCAGGGGGGCGGTGTACTTGGGCGAGTCGGCTTTTTCGATCTGGTAAGACTGTTCAGTCTGCTCGCCCGAAACCGTGGTCGCGCCAAGGGAAAGGGTATTGCCCTGCGCCTTGCTGTCAGTGCTTTCAGCGGCTTGAGCCATGTGCGCAGCCGAGGTCGCAGTAATCGCTACACCAATGGCCGAAGCCAGTAAACGCGGTGAGCTGACAGGTATTTTTATAAGTTGGCGCGACATGTGAAGATCCCTTCCCCCAGAATTTGAGCCGCGAAATATAGTGCAAACAATTACTCCTATCAATTGAGAGCAATTACTATTAGCGCTAAATTTACAATCTTTACAATTTGGCTTTACGGTTTTTTCACACTCGTTCGTCTATGTAGCCCTTAACAGGGTTTTACACAATCAATAAGAATCAATACCATTGCCATCTCTTTGCTATCAGGTATTGCACCATGCTGCTGCACATTCCCGGCTTGTTCTCCCGTGAAGAAGTACAGCGCATTCGCGAGGCGTTGGAGCAGACGGAGTGGGCTGACGGCAAGATCACCGCTGGCTTCCAGTCGGCCAAGGCCAAGCACAATCTGCAACTGCCTGAAGGCCATCCACTCGCCAAGGAAATCGGCGCGGCGATGATTGATCGGCTATGGCAGAACCCGCAGTTCATGTCGGCAGCCTTGCCGCATAAAGTGTTCCCGCCTCTGGTCAATTGCTACACCGGCGGCGGCAGCTTCGACTTCCATATCGACAATGCTGTGCGTCAGCCCAAAGGCAGCCCGGAGCGTGTACGCACGGATTTGTCGGCCACCCTGTTTTTCAGCAACCCCGAAGACTATGACGGCGGCGAGCTGGTGATTCAGGACACTTACGGTGTGCAGCAGGTCAAGTTACCGGCCGGGGATATGGTGCTGTACCCCGGCACCAGTTTGCACAAGGTCAATGCTGTGACTCGGGGCGCCCGCTTTGCATCGTTTTTCTGGACCCAAAGTCTGGTGCGTGAAGACAGCCAGCGCACGCTGTTGTACGAGATGGACGGTGCGATTCAGCAACTGACCCGCGACGTGCCGGATCACCCTTCGCTCATCCAGCTTACCGGCACCTATCACAACCTGTTGCGTCGCTGGGTCGAGGTCTAAGTCATGAGTTTTCAACTGCGTCGCGAAGAACAGCTGGATGGTCAGCAACTGACGGCCATGCTGGCTGACAACCCGGCGCGGGCTGCGCAGGCGATTTTGCTGGCAGCCAAACAAGGTATCGTCGATGGTCAAGCGTTGCTGGGCCAGATTTTACTCGACGGGCAGGGCATCGCCTGCGACCCAGTACTGGCCAGGCGCTGGTTCCAGATTGCAGCCAACGGTGGTCATTTAATGGCCCGCAACATGTTGGGCCGTTGCTGGGAGCATGGCTGGGGCGGGCCAGTGGACTGCACTAAAGCCAGCCATGAGTATCGGTTGGCGGCCGAAGCCGGGCTGGACTGGGCGCTCTACAACTTTGCCAATTTGCTGGCCACTGGGCGAGGGGTGGAGCAGGACGTTGCTGGAGCACTCAAGCTGTATCGAGTGGCAGCGGAGGCGGGGCACGCCAAGTCGATGAATCTTGTAGGTCGCTACTTGGAAGAGGGCGTGCATTGCCAGATAGATAAGGCAGCCGCCTGCGAGTGGTACAAGCGCTCGGCCGAAGGTGGGGATTTTAGGGGGCAGTTTAGTTATGCCTCAGTGCTGTTGGAAAATGGCCAACTGGAGAGTGCGCTTGTCTGGTATCGCCAAGCCCTTGAAAACGGCAATTTGAATTTTCTGCGCGTGGCTTATCCGGCTTTGCTGACCAGCCGAAATGCCGCGATCCAGGCCGTGTGTGTTGACTATAAACAGCGCCTGGATGAGTTGGCACTTCTGGCGAGTCAATGATTAATTGATGTCGTTGCTGTAACAGTTACTTACTCTTCTTTTAAAGGCGCTTGTAAAGGCCTTATTTCTTGTCTGATAACGTGCGCATCCTACGTGCACAGTATGTTTTTTCACATTGAGCAAATTGATATTGAAACTATCCTTTTGAAAGGGAAGTTAATAAGTATCAAGGAGCACGAAGTGAATACTTTAAGGGTAGAAGGTGATGCGGAGAGTATCGAGAGTTTAAGTGTGCGAGAGGCGGCGAGTTATATGCCGGAGCAGTATTTAAAAGTCATGTCGGGTGCCACGCCATCGGGGGTTGATAAAAAGGAATTAGGCTTCTTGATTCGTCGAGGTGATATTGCCAATACGCGCCAGTATGTGCGTCATGTGCAAATATTACCGACCCGTTTAGAGGATGTCCGAAAGCGGTTGAACTATGAGTCTATCGGGGTTCCAGAGCTGGAGCCTGAAAGTATCATGAAGATGCACGTCAACATCGTTGCCCATGCTAATACGTGGTCAGCGCTGGAGGGTGGAACAAAAGAATTGGCGAGGCAGTTAGAAAAGTTCTCAGCTGAATTTTTACTGTTCGGCAATGCCTTGCTTGATCTCATTAAAGAGGTGGAATTGGGTCGGCGTTTAACCGGTACGCTCGAAGATCTCACTGATCAGGAAAACCAGAAGCTGAGCCAAATGTTGCTAAATACCACGGAAAAAACGGTGGTTGCCGGGTTGAAGCGGTACTTGGATATGTTGCAGGAACGCACCCAAAAATTTATCAAGGAAGTCAGTCACGTTGAAAAGCTCGCCAGCGTGTTTGAAGTCACGTTAACCGACAATTTGATACCGACCCTTCAGATAAAACTTTCGGCCTACAAGTACTCTGGAAAGCAGGGCGAACGTGATGATTGGGTGGATCAGATAGAAGAACTCGATGATCAAATAGAACTTTTGAGTGCCACCTACAAAAAACTGGTGGGTCTCGCTTTTTCCGGAATGGTGGCGGGCCCTTTGGGGCTCATCATCACGGGTGGAGTGTTTGGCGATAAAGCAGAAAAATGCCGCAAACAGAAAAACGAGCTTATTGAGCAACGCAAATTAGTAAGAGAGAAAGTGAGGGAGGTAGACCGTATCTCCGATTTACTGGACGGGTTGCAGCAGCAGTTTGTTGATTTGCAAGGGCGTATGTTCTCTGCCGAAGTGGGCGCTAAACAGCTGTCACAAGTGTGGGCTTATATTGCCCGTTATCTGGATGAGGCGAGCGATGAACTCGATCAGGTGGATAATATGGCCGAACTGCACTTGTTTGCGCTTAACTTGTCCTTGGTGATTAATCCGTGGCGCAGCATAAAGAACTATTCAATTCAAATTTCCAATGCCTTTAATGAACTGATTAAGCCGTAACTTGATAAGGAGTCTTTACGTGAATGGAATCACCGCTTTGAATCTCTATCCGTCATTGAATATGACTGCTGTCAAGACTGCTGCGCACCTGTTTAATCAGGTGGTGGCCAGTGATTACTATGCGTTTATTCCAGGTTTGCAAGAGCGTGTCGTTGCGGCGAGTGCAATGATGAACACTCATGGCCGTGCCTTGGTAGTCGAAGTCATGAAGCTGGAAGTCAAGATTTCCAATTCGGGCATTGGAGACATTGCAACGCAATGCCGCGAAATCAGTGAATCAGCTTCTCTGGCCGACGCAGTGAAGAATAAAGGCATGGAGAGTCTGGTTACGCTTAGCAAGAAGCGACTGGTGAATGTGATCATAAAAGCTGACGCAACTCGATTGGCAGTGTTTGCATTAAAGCAGGAGTTTGAAGGGTTAAACCTTGAACATTATGCGAGCGAGTTGGTGGACTATGATGAGAACCGTTTAAAGGTACTGCGCGCCCGCGAGGCTTCCTTACAGGCGCAACGCGAAAAATTATTGGGCGACCTGCAGGCGCTTAAAGCGGCAGATGCAGTCTTGGGGACTGATTTTTGGTTAGAGCAAGCCAAAACACTACTGCCCACCGCTGAAGAAGTTGAGTTGTTGGTGTCGATTGCAATGGTCCCCAAAATCGACGCTCAGATTATCGAGCTGGCTCTAAAGCGTTTAAGCCAATATGTGGACTTGTTCTCAGAGGTGGCCAAGCGCTCGTCTCTCGCGCAGGCGATTATGAATGTTACGGGTAAAGTAACTGACAATTCGCGTGAACGATTAGATAACCAGGAAAAAATTCAGGTGTTGCAGGCTCGAAAAGAAAGGGTTGAGGCTTATGATCGTTTGCTCGAAGCCAAGAGCCAGTGGGTGGGGCAAATCGGCAACGTATTAGAGTGTGTAGAAATATTTTTGAGAGAGTGTCAGCTATTTCAGAATACAGAAGCGTTCGAACCGCTTCGGTTACACGATCATTTAGCAAACTTTGAGAAGTTGCTCAGACAGGTGCGCGTGTAAAGGTGCAAGGCTATAGCCGAATGAACGGTTATGAATATTGCGCCCATGTGTTGCTTAACATGGGCGCAATGATCAATCACTGCTTATAAATAGAACGATTTCAACGGTGGGAAGCCATTGAATTCAACCGCGCTGTAGCTGGTGGTGTAAGCACCGGTCGACAGCCAGTACAAGCGGTCGCCAATAGCAAGGTTCAGCGGCAGGCCGTATTTGTAGTTTTCATACATGATGTCGGCGCTGTCGCAGGTTGGACCCGCGATGACGACTTCTTCCATCTCGCCTTTCTTTTCAGTCCAGATCGGGAACTTGATGGCTTCGTCCATCGTTTCGATCAGGCCCGAGAATTTGCCCACGTCCGTGTACACCCAGCGTTCAACGGCGGTGCGCGATTTACGCGCGACCAGTACCACTTCACTGACCAGAATGCCGGCGTTGGCAATCAGCGAGCGACCCGGTTCCAGAATGATTTCTGGCAGGTCATCGCCGAAGTCATCTTTAAGGAAGCGAATGATTTCTTCAGCATAGGTTTCCAGGCTGTTGGTGCGGGTGATGTAGTTGGCCGGGAAGCCGCCGCCCATGTTGATCAGCTTGAGGACGATGCCGTCTTCTTCTTTCAGGCGTTCGAAGATCACTTTGACCTTGGCGATGGCTGCATCCCACACGCCGATGTCGCGTTGCTGCGACCCCACATGGAAGGAAATGCCGTAAGGCACAAGACCCAGCTCACGGGCCAGAATCAGCAAGTCCATGGCCATGTCGGTCTGGCAGCCGAACTTGCGCGACAGGGGCCAGTCTGCCGTGGTGGAGCCTTCGGTGAGAATGCGCACATAAATCTTCGAACCCGGTGCAGCCTTGGCAATGTTGCGCAAGTCAGCTTCGGAATCGGTGGAGAACAGACGCACACCTTTCTCGTAGAAATAGCGGATGTCTTTGGATTTCTTGATGGTGTTGCCGTAACTGATGCGATCCGGGCTGACGCCACGGTCCATCACTTTATCCAGCTCATAGATCGACGCGATGTCGAAGCTCGACCCCTTGTCGCGCAGCAGGTCAATAATTTCGACGGCCGGGTTGGCCTTAACTGCGTAGTACACCTTGGCGAATTCGAAGCCTGCGCGCAGGTCATCGTAAGCCTTGCTGATCATGGCGGTATCGATCACCACGAACGGCGTTTCCTGGGTGTCAGCGAAGGCCTTCATTTTGTTGAAGGTATCGCGCGCGTAATAGTCTTCGACCTGAATCGACATGCTGGAGAACTCCTGTGGCAAACGTCATCAATAAATGGGTGCAGCTGAACATCCTCCGTATCCCCACTTTGGTTCGCCTACTTCCCAAGGCATGTCCGCCGAAAGCAAATAAGGTAAATGAACCTTGCTGTCTCGTCGTCAGTACTTGAGCCGGATGGATCGTTTCCAGCATGGATGTTCGGCGCGAACTGTAGGGCGTGACCGCGTTGAGATCAACAAAAAATGTCGCGTTTTTACACGGCTTTGTCGTGGGGTAAAAGACGGCCCTTTATGTAACCGACTGTGATGACAGCGCAGAGTTCACGCAGCAGAAAATCAAAAGCCCCTCACCCCAACCCTCTCCCTGAGGGAGAGGGGGCTGAGGAGTGGTGGGGCCAAGATCAGCTTTTGCCTTCAGTCTTCTCTCCCGTTGGGAGAGGAACTGATTTGTGATGGGGCGCAAATACGCTTTTGCCTTTAGTCCCCTCTCCCTCAGGGAGAGGGTTAGGGTGAGGGTGACATTCGATCAGGCCATCGCTGTTTCAGCGGGCGACACAATACTGCTCTTGGCCCCACGCGAGCGACCGGAACTCAGGTATGCCGCAATCGACTCTTGCGTCACTTCACCCTGGAACACGCGCTCTGGGTCCATCACCGGTAACCACGAACGATTGAACTCGTACATGCGCGACAGGAGGATGCGTAAGTGCTCTTCCGACGCAGCGGTCGCGGTGAACTCCCGCAGGAACTGGCCACAGGTGCCGCTCTGACGGTGTAAGTCGCGTCGACGTACATAGCCGAGTGCCTTGTTGTCGCCATCGGTGACCACGACATAACGGCGGTCCAGTTCGTCCATCAATTCCAGCGCTTCTGCGACCGGTGTTTCCGGGCTCACCGACGGTGCGTTATCGGCCGCATCTTCGGCCTTGACCAGCAACAGACGCTTGAGCGTGCTGTCCTGACCTACAAAGTTGCTGACAAACTCATCCGCCGGATGCGCCAGTAAGGTGTCCGGGTGATCCATCTGCAACAGCTTGCCGCCACGGAAGATGGCGATTTTGTCGCCCAGCTTGATCGCTTCGTCGATGTCATGGCTGACCATGATCACCGTCTTGTTCAGCGCCCGCTGCATTTCGAAAAATTCGTTCTGGATCATTTCCCGGTTGATTGGATCGACTGCACCAAACGGCTCATCCATCAAGAGCAGCGGGGCGTCAGCGGCCAATGCGCGAATCACGCCGATACGCTGCTGCTGGCCACCGGACAATTCACGCGGGTAGCGATGCAAGTACTGCTTGGGCTCCAGCTTGATCATGCTCATCAGCTCGCGAGCGCGCTCATGGCACTTTTGCTTGTCCCAGCCCAGCAGGCGCGGAACTACGGTGATGTTTTCTTCGATGGTCATGTTCGGAAACAGCCCGATCTGCTGGATCACATAACCGATATTGCGACGCAGAGTGACCGGGTCGAGGTCGGTGGTGTCTTCACCGTTGATCAAAATCTTGCCGGAGGTCGGCTTGATCAGGCGGTTGATCATTTTCAGCGTGGTGCTCTTACCGCAACCCGAAGGCCCAAGGAACACGCAGATTTCGCCTTCGTTCACGGTCAGGCTTACCGAGTCCACGGCCTTTACATCTTTGCCGTTGCTTTGGAATGTTTTGCTGAGGTTTTGAAGTTCGATCATTTGAGCAGTCCTTTTGGAGTCAGCGAGCGTTGCAGCCATTGCAGAAACAGGTCAGCGATGATGGCCAGAACACTGACCAACACGGCGCCGACGATCAGCATCGACATGTCGCTACGGCTGATTGCAGCAAGAATAAGTACACCCAGGCCACCGGCGCCGATGGTGGCGGCAATGGTCATGACACCGATGTTCATGACCACGGCGGTACGCACCCCGGCCAGAATCACCGGCACGGCGATGGGCAGTTCAACCATGCGCAGGCGCTGGCTGAAGGTCATGCCGATGCCGCGAGCGGCTTCGCGAATACCTGGTTCCACGCCGGTGAGGGCCAGAAAGGTGTTGCGCATGATCGGCAGCAGTGAATACAGGAACACCGCGGTAATGGCTGGCATAGGGCCAAGGCCTTGGCCGAACTTGGAGTAGAACGGCAGCAGCAGGCCAAACAGGGCAATCGACGGGATGGTCAGCAGCACCGTGGCACTGGCTTGCAGTGGGCCGGCGAGTGACGGGAAGCGTGTCATCAAGACACCCAGGGGCACACCGATCAGGATTGCCAAAAAGACGGCGATGCCCACCAAGGTGATGTGTTGCAACGTTAGATGCAGAACCAGTGACCAGTCCATATGGGAAAAGGCGTTTAAAAATTCCATGTCTTCTCCTCGGTTCAGTTCAGTGGGTGCTGGCGCAGAAAGTCTGCGGCAACTTCGGATGGGCTTTCGTGATTGACGTCGACCCGGGCGTTCAGTTGACGCATGGTTTCATCGTCAAACAGATCGGCCAGTGGCTTGAGCAGGTCCGCGAGGTCCGGGTGTTGATCCAGATATGCTTTACGCACAACTGGAGCGGCCGTGTAGTCCGGGAAGTAATGTTTGTCATCCTCCAGCAGCTTGAGGTTGAAAGCGCTGAGTCGACCGTCTGTGGTGTAGACAAGACCTGCAAACACTTGGCCATTTTTCAGGGCGGTGTACACCAGCCCGGCGTCCATCTGGCGCATGTTGCGCCGCGTCAGGTCCATGTCGTAGAGCTTGACCATGCCTAGCAAACCGTCAGAGCGGTTAGCAAACTCGGTGTCCAGCGCCACCAGTGCATCCTTGTTTTGCGGATCGGCCATGGCCTTGGTCAGGTCGCTGATGCTGTTGATGTCCGGGTGTTCCTCGGCCACTTTCTGCGGCAAGGCCAGCGCGAAAGTGTTGCTGAACTTGGAGGGGTGCAACCAGACCAGGCCCACTTTGGCATCAAGTTCTTTGACTCGGTCGTAGGATTGCTGGCTGTCGAGTTTGTCGGTCACATGGTTGTAAGCCACCAGTGAGACGCCGGTGTACTCCCAGATCAGGTCCAGTTGCCCGGATTCCTGCGCTGAACGCGCCAGACTACTGCCCAGACCGCCCGTCACTTTAGCGTTGTAACCCTTGCTGTTGAGGTATTGCGCAGTGATTTCCGCGAGCAGGGTTTGCTCGGTAAACACGCGCGCGCCAATACGAATCAAGGGTTTCTCTGCGGCCTGGACAATGCCTGCGCACAGCAGAACGCAGCCCAGTAAAAAGCTAATTTTTTTCATGCTTATTCCTTTGCTCAGCCAGACCTTAAGCAGGTCGTAGACCGCGTTCCAACCAGCGACGGCTGATGAGAATCACCAGGCCATCGAGCAGCAATGCCAGCAGCGCGGTACACGCGGCGCCAAGGATCAGTTGCGGCTGATTGTTGAGGGCAATGCCAGGGAAAATCAGGCTGCCCAGACTGTTGGCGCCGATCAGGAACGCCAGCGGTGCAGTACCGACGTTGATCGCCAGTGCCACGCGTACACCGCCCATGATGATGGGCACGGCGTTGGGCATTTCGACCCGCCAGAGCACTTGGCGCGGGGTCATGCCGATGCCGACGGCGGCTTCTTTGAGCGAACCCTGGACGTTTTTCAGGCCTTCATAGGTGTTGCGCACAATGGGCAGCAACGAAGCGAGAAACAGGGCGAAGATGGCCGGACCGCTGCCGATCCCCAGAAAACCCAGTGCAATGGCCAATACGGCCAGCGGCGGGACGGTGTTACCGATATTGAAAACCTGCATGAAGCGCTCGGCACGGGCGGCCATGCTGGGTCTGCTGAGAAAAATCCCGGCGGGTATCCCTACAAGGAGGGCGGCAAACATTGAAGCGAGTACGAGGTACAGATGGGCTTGCAGATAGAACAACAGATCATCTTGATAGTGTTCGATAGTGCTGATGCCGATCCAGTGGACCAACAGGGCCAGAAGCGCGACAACAATCGCAGCTCCTATAAGCCCTTTACCATAGCGATTAGCCACAGGCGGACTCCTTTTTTTTTAGTCTGCGGACACAATGTCGTGTGGCAACGCCATTCCTGGCTGCCGACAATGTGTTCGCGAAAAGCAACAGGCGGTGGCGAAAAAACGCCCTCGTCACCTGTCATTAGCGCAGCCTCGTCAGGCTAACTTGCTGATATATCAGCCCCTGACGGTTTTTCGTATCAGGAGAGTGGACGCCTCCACTGCCTAAAAGGTTCACATTTTTTACGGCACAATGCCACCCTTGTCCGACGAGCAAGGGCACCAACGGTGGCTGCACACGCTGTATTTGAGCTATAATCCGCGCCCTTTTTTGAATCAATCGTCAGGCGATTTCCCATGACCCACCAGGCCGCCGAAGTCGCGAAACGCCGCACTTTCGCCATCATTTCCCACCCCGATGCGGGTAAGACCACCATCACCGAAAAACTCTTGTTGATGGGTAAGGCGATTGCTGTCGCCGGTACGGTGAAATCGCGAAAGTCCGACCGCCATGCCACCTCCGACTGGATGGAAATGGAGAAACAACGGGGTATTTCGATTACCACGTCGGTCATGCAGTTCCCGTATCGCGACCACATGATCAACCTGCTCGACACCCCGGGCCACGAAGATTTCTCTGAAGATACGTACCGTACGTTGACGGCCGTTGACTCGGCGTTGATGGTACTCGACGGTGGTAAAGGCGTTGAGCCACGCACCATCGCCCTGATGGACGTATGTCGTCTGCGTGACACGCCCATCGTCAGCTTCATCAACAAACTCGACCGCGATATTCGTGACCCTATCGAGTTGCTTGATGAGATCGAAGCCGTCCTCAAAATCAAGGCCGCGCCAATCACCTGGCCAATTGGTTGCTATCGCGACTTCAAGGGTGTGTACCACCTAGCTGACGACTACATCATCGTTTACACCGCTGGTCATGGTCATGAGCGCACCGAAACCAAGATCATCGAGAAGCTCGATTCTGACGAAGCCCGCGCCCACTTGGGTGACGAATACCAGCGCTTCGTCGATCAGCTGGAACTGGTTCAAGGCGCCTGCCATGAATTCAATCAGCAGGAATTCCTCGACGGCCAACTGACGCCGGTGTTCTTCGGTACAGCGTTGGGCAACTTCGGGGTCGATCACGTACTCGATGCGGTGGTCAACTGGGCCCCTGAGCCGCTGCCGCGTGTGGCTAACGAGCGCACGGTTGAACCCACTGAAGAGAAATTCAGCGGCTTCGTGTTCAAGATTCAGGCGAACATGGACCCTAAACACCGCGACCGCATCGCCTTTATGCGTATTTGCTCGGGCAAGTACGACAAGGGCATGAAAATGCGTCACGTGCGTACCGGCAAAGACATCCGCATTGGCGATGCACTGACGTTCTTCTCCTCCGAGCGTGAACAGCTCGAAGAAGCCTACGCCGGCGACATTATCGGCCTGCACAACCACGGCACCATCCAGATCGGCGACACCTTCACCGAAGGCGAAGTATTGGGTTTCACTGGCATCCCGCACTTTGCTCCGGAACTGTTCCGTCGCGTGCGTCTGCGTGACCCGCTCAAATCCAAGCAACTGCGTCAGGGCTTGCAGCAACTGGCCGAAGAGGGCGCCACTCAGGTGTTCTTCCCGGAGCGCAGCAACGACATCATTTTGGGTGCCGTCGGTGTGCTGCAATTTGACGTGGTCGCTAGCCGCCTGAAGGGCGAATACAAAGTTGAATGCTCCTACGAGCCGATCACTGTGTACTCGGCGCGCTGGATTGACTGCGACGATAAGAAGAAGCTGGAAGAGTTCAAAATCAAGGCGGTGGAAAACCTTGCGATTGACGGCGGTGGTCACCTGACCTACCTGGCCCCAACCCGCGTTAACCTCGCCTTGATGGAAGAGCGCTGGCCTGATGTGAAATTCCGCGCCACGCGTGAGCATCACTAAGGCTTAGGCCTTGTTTAAAAAAGCGAAGCGCTTTGAGCTTCGCTTTTTTTTGCGTGTTTAAACGTGACCCTGAGGCTGATGAGATACAGCCATCGATTTAGACCGAATGGTTCTAGATGGACTGCAAAGTTTTAGGCAATACCTTCGTAAAGGGTCTAGGTTTAAACCGAACGTATCCTATTCACGGACGGAATGACCTATGAACCTTTTTCAACGCATCCTGTTGTCGATCAAAGTAGTGGTACTGCTCACACTCAGCGCGTCGAGTGCGTGGGCGAGTAATCCTCTGACGCTTCCTGGTGTCGGGGCTTCAACCACGGGTGTGGCCGGGCCGACGGTGCATGCCATTTACAAATCTGATTCTGAACCGGGTGATCAAGGCCAGGGCGGTAGCTCGGGGGATGATGATCAGGTCGATGGGGACAGCGGCACGAGTGGCGAAGACTCGACCGATGGCGATGGTAAGACTGATCCCGACGATGATGACAGCGTCGATGACGGTAAATCCAGCGGCGGGCAGTACTGACTTGTCGCCTGTAGCCGCTGCCGAGGTACGAAGGCTGCGATCGGCGGCGCAGCCGTCGTAAAACCATGCAACGCGTTGCTTCAGAAACATCACAGGGTCAGGATTCACGGTCGCTTCGCGTCCGATCGCAGCCCTCGTACCTCGACAGCGGCTACAAGCGCCAGGCGCTGCGGTTTACCCAGTAAACCGCAGCACTCCCCTTACAAAAACTGCTCGGCGTAATGGCATGCTACTTGGCGGTTGTCGAGCAGGCGCAACGCTGGCTCGTCTGTGCTGCACAACTCGGTCGCATACGGGCAGCGCTTGTGGAAAGCGCAACCCGAGGGCGGGTTTAGCGGGTTGGGCAGTTCGCCGACAATCTTGATTTTCGGTTTGAGTGGGTCCGGATATATGGTCGGGGTCGCTGACAGCAGCGCTTGGGTGTAAGGGTGCAGCGGGCGGGTGTAGATTTCTTCCTTGGGGCCCATTTCAACCGGACGACCCAAGTACATCACCAACACGGTATCTGCGACATGACGCACCACCGCAAGGTTGTGCGAGATAAACACGTAGGCGGTGTTGAACTCTTGCTGCAAGTCCATGAACAGGTTAAGCACCTGCGCCTGAATCGACACGTCGAGCGCCGAAGTCGGTTCGTCGGCCACCAGCACTTTAGGTTGCAGCATCATGGCGCGTGCCAGGGCAATACGTTGACGTTGGCCGCCAGAGAACATGTGCGGGTAGCGGTGGTAATGCTCAGGGCGCAATCCCACTTGCTTCATCATGGCCTGGACTTTTTCGCGACGTTCGCTGGCGCTCAGAGTGGTGTTGATCAGCAGTGGTTCGGCCAGTTGATCCCCGACTTTTTGCCGCGGGTTAAGCGACGCATAAGGGCTTTGGAAGACCATCTGCACGTCTTTGCGCAGTTGCTTGCGCTCGGCTTTGTTGGCCCCGGTCACTTCCTGCCCAGCGATTTTCAGTGAGCCGGACGACGGTTCTTCAATCAGGGTCAGGGCACGGGCGAGGGTGGATTTACCACAGCCCGACTCGCCCACCACGGCCAATGTTTTTCCGGCTTCAAGTTCAAAGGAGACGCCGTTGAGGGCGCGTACCAATGCGTGACCTTTGAACAGGCCACGGGACACTTCGTAATGACGGGTTAAGTCGCGGGCAGTAAGAACGACAGTCATTACGCCACCTCCTGATTCAAGGGGAAGAAGCAGCGCACCAGGCTGTGGGCCTTGGGTTCCAGCGCAGGACGTTGTTGGCGGCAGGTGTCTTGCACATACGGGCAGCGCGGTGACAGCAGGCAACCGTTGGGGCGGTCATAACGACCGGGAACGATGCCGGGCAAAGTGGCCAGACGGTCAGCGCCCATGCTGTGTTCCGGGATCGCCGCCAGCAAGGCTTCGCTGTAGGGGTGGCCCGGTACGTCGAACAAGCCCGGTACCTGGCCGACTTCCACGGCTTGGCCAGCGTACATCACGCAGACTCGCTGGGCGGTTTCGGCCACCACGGCAAGGTCGTGGGTGATCAGCACCAAACCCATGTTTTGCTCGCGTTGCAGGTTGAGCAGCAAGTCCATGATCTGAGCTTGAATGGTCACGTCGAGCGCAGTGGTCGGTTCGTCGGCAATCAGCAGTTTAGGTTCGCCGGCGATGGCCATGGCAATCGCGACACGCTGGCTCATCCCGCCCGACAGTTGGTGCGGGTAGGCGTCCATGCGGCTGGCAGCGCCGGGGATTTCAACCTTTTCCAACAGCTCGATGGCGCGCTTGCGGGCCTGTTTTTTCGACATGTTGAGGTGCAGGCGCAGAACTTCTTCAATCTGGAAGCCCACGGTGTAGCTGGGGTTCAGCGCGGTCATGGGGTCTTGGAAGACCATCGCCATGTCTTTGCCGACAATTTGCCGACGTTGACGGGCGCTGAGGGTCAGCATGTTTTTGCCGTCGAAGTTGAGCGCGTCGGCGGTGACGATGCCCGGGTGCTCGATCAGGCCCATCAGCGCCATCATGGTCACGGATTTGCCAGACCCCGACTCGCCAACGATGGCCAACACTTCGCCTTTGTCGACCGACAGGCTCAGGCCGTCAACCACCGGCACGGCCGTGGCGTCGCCAAAGCGGACGTTGAGATTCTTGATTTCTAACAGTGACATGGGAATCTCCTCAGGCGGCGTTCTTGAGTTTCGGGTCGAGCGCATCGCGCAGGCCGTCGCCCATCAAGTTGATTGCCAGCACGCTGAGCAAAATGGTCAAACCGGGCAGGCTCACGACCCACCACGCGCGTTCGATGTAGTCGCGGGCTGAGGCCAGCATGGTGCCCCACTCCGGGGTCGGTGGCTGTACGCCAAGGCCCAGAAAGCCCAGTGCGGCGGCGTCGAGAATGGCCGAAGAAAAGCTCAAGGTGGCCTGAACGATCAGCGGTGCCATGCAGTTGGGCAGCACGGTGATGAACATCAGGCGCGGCAAGCTGGCGCCGGCCAGGCGGGCGGCGGTCACGTAGTCGCGGTTCAGTTCGCCCATCACGGCGGCACGGGTCAGACGCACGTAAGACGGCAATGACACCACAGCAATGGCGATCACGGTGTTGATCAGGCCAGGGCCGAGGATGGCGACAATCGCCACGGCCAGCAGCAAGGACGGCAAGGCCAGCATGATGTCCATCAAGCGCATGATGCTGGGGCCAAGGATGCGCGGGAAGAACCCGGCAAACAGTCCCAGAATCACGCCCGGAATCAGTGAAATGACCACGGACGACAAACCGATCAGCAGCGACAGGCGCGAACCTTCGATCAGGCGCGAGAGCAAGTCACGGCCCAGTTCGTCGGTGCCCAACAGGAACTGCCAGTTGCCACCTTCGAGCCAGACCGGCGGGGTCAGCAGGAAGTCGCGGTATTGCTCGCTGGGGTTATGCGGGGCAACCCACGGGGCAAAAATCGCGCAGAACACGATGATGCTCATAAAGATGAGGCCGGCCACGGCGCCTTTGTTTTTCGCGAAGGCGTGCCAGAACTCTTTGTAAGGCGATGGATAAAGCAGGCTTTGATCCACTTCTGTAGCGTTGGTTGGGGTGGTCATGGTCAGGATCTCAGCGCTGGTGACGGATGCGTGGGTTGGCAAAGCCGTAGAGGATGTCCACCACGAAGTTGACCAGAATCACCAGGCAGGCGATTAGCAGGATGCCGTTTTGCACCACGGGATAGTCCCGGGCGCCAATGGCTTCAATCAGCCATTTGCCGATACCGGGCCATGAAAAGATGGTTTCAGTCAGCACGGCACCGGCCAGCAGGGTGCCGACTTGCAGGCCGACCACGGTGAGTACTGGGATCAGCGCGTTACGCAGGCCGTGTACGAACACCACACGGGCGGGCGACAGACCTTTAGCACGGGCGGTACGGATGTAGTCTTCACGCAGCACTTCAAGCATGGATGAACGGGTCATCCGTGCGATCACGGCCAACGGGATGGTGCCCAACACAATGGCGGGCAGGATCAAGTGGTGCAGCGCATCCCAAAAGGCTTCGGGCTCATCGCTGAGCAGGGTGTCGATGAGCATGAAACCTGTTTTGGGTTCAATGTCGTACAGCAGGTCGATGCGTCCGGACACCGGCGTCCAGCCAAGACCGACGGAGAAGAACATGATCAGAATCAGGCCCCACCAGAAGATCGGCATTGAATAACCTGCCAGGGAGATCCCCATCACCCCGTGGTCAAACAACGAGCCGCGCTTGAGTGCCGCGATCACACCGGCCAGCAACCCGAGGATGCCGGCGAACAACAGCGCGGCCATCGACAGCTCAAGGGTGGCCGGGAACAGTGCGGTAAATTCGGTCCACACGCTTTCACGCGTTCTGAGCGATTCGCCAAGATCGCCGTGAGCGAGCTTGTCGATGTAGTCAAAGTATTGCTCATACAACGGTTTGTTCAGGCCCAGGCGTTCCATGGCCTGTGCGTGCATTTCGGGGTCGACCCGACGCTCGCCCATCATGACTTCGACCGGGTCGCCGGGAATCATGCGAATCAGGGCAAAGGTCAGCAGGGTGATGCCGAAGAACGTGGGAATCAACAATCCCACTCGGCGGGCTATAAAACTAAACATCGTGTGGTGTACCTCATCAGCCGGTTAGGCAGGTCCGCCAGTGCTCGGTAGAACCCTGGCGGGTGTTTTATTGTTCTACTTCACCTGGGTGGTGGCGAAGTTGTTATTGGTCAGCGGGCTAAGGGTATAGCCCTCGACGTTTTTGCGCATCGCTGTAAACAGCATCGGGTGCACCACATTGATCCAGGGTTGGTCCTGATTGAAAATCACCTGCGCCTGTTCATAGAGTGCGGCCCGCTTTGCGGGTTCAGTGATGTTGCGGGCGTTGGTGATCAGGGCTTCGAAGTCCTTGTTGCACCAGCGGGCGTAGTTTTCACCGTTTTTAGCGGCTTCACAGCTGAGCAGCGGCGTCAGGAAGTTATCTGGATCGCCGTTATCGCCGCCCCAGCCGGTGGACACCAGATCGTGCTCGCCACTTTTGGCGCGCTTGAGCATTTCCCCCCATTCCATGACGCGAATATCCAGCTTGATGCCGATTTGCGCCAGATCCGATTGCAGGAGTTGTGCACCCAGCATCGGGTTGGGGTTGGTCGGGCCGCCGCCGTTGCGAGTGAACAGGGTAAAGACTTGCCCTTCAGGTACACCGGCTTCCTTGAGCAGAGCGCGGGCTTTGTCGAGGTCGCGGGGTGGAGTCGGGATGTTCTTGTTAAAGCCGAGCATCGTAGGCGGATACGGATTTATTGCTAGCAGGGCATTTCCGGCACCGTGCACGGTATTGAGATAAGTCTGCTTGTCGAAAGCCATGTCGATGGCTTTGCGCACGCGGACATCATTCAGATACGGATGGCTTGAGTTGATGGCGATGTAGCTGGTCATCAGCGCAGCCAGTTCATCGACCTTTAGATTCGCGTCGGTGCGGATGTTTTTGACGTCATCGGGCTTGGGGTAAAGCGCGATCTGGCATTCGTTGGCCTTGAGCTTTTGCAGGCGCACATTGCTGTCGGTGGAAATGGCAAAAATCAGCACGTCGCTGGGCGGCTTGCCGCGAAAGTAGTCGGGGTTGGCTTTGAAGCGTACCTGCGCGTCTTTGTTGTAGCGCACGAACATGAACGGCCCTGTGCCGATCGGCTTGCTGTTCAGCTCGGCTGTTTTGCCGCTCTTGAGCAATTGGTCAGCATACTCGGCCGAATAAATAGAGGTGAAGGGCATGGCCACGTCGCTCAAAAAGGGCGATTCGGCTTTGTTGAGCGTGATTTTGACGGTCAGGTCGTCGACTTTTTCGACGCTCTTGAGCAAGTCTTTAAAGCCCATGCTTTCGAAATAGGGGAAACCGACCAGCGAAAGCTTGTGCCAGGGGTGATTCGGGTCCAGCTGGCGCTGAAAACTCCAGACCACATCATCGGCATTCAGGGTTCGGGTCGGTTTGAAATAGTCCGTGGTGTGAAATTTCACGCCGGGGCGCAGGTGAAAGGTGTACTCCAGGCCATCCGTGCTGATGTCCCAGCGTTCTGCCAGTGCGGGCACAACATCGGTGGTGCCGGGCGCAAAGTCGACCAGACGGTTGAGGATGGTTTCCGCAGAGGCATCGGCCGTGACGGCGGTGGTGTATTGAGCGATGTCGAACCCTTCAGGGCTGGCTTCGGTACAGACCACCAGGTTTTTGGCGCTGACACTGACAGCGGTGCTGAGCAGTGCCACGGCCAGGGCAGTGCGTAGTGGACGTTTTTTCATTGCAACCCTCTCCAATTGGTTGAGCCAGCGTAACGACTACGGCTGATTCGTCGAATCAGCCGTAGTGTTCAGGGGTGTAAGCGGTGTTTTACAAAATGTTGAATGGAATCGTGGTGACCACGCGGAACTCGTTGATGCTGCCGTCAGCCTGATTGGTGCTGGCGCGGTGTGTGGTGTACGTGGCGCGAATGGCAGTGGCTTTCAGTGGGCCGCTTTGGATTGCATAGGACGTGCCAACGCTGTACTCGTAGTGGTTTTCACCGTCCATATTGCGCACGTCATAGGCGGTGCCTTTGTAATGAGTACCGTCGATGTCCCAACCACGGGCGTGGTAGGCGTTGAACTTCAGACCCGGTATGCCGTACTGCGCCATGTTGATGCTGTAGGCCAGTTGCAGCGACTTCTCGTTCGGGCCGTTGAAGTCCGAGAGCAAGGAGTTGGCCAGGTAGATGCCGTTGGTTTCATGCAGGTAGTCGAAGTACTCATCGCCCACGATTTGCTGGAACGACAGGCTGACGGTGTGTGCCTGATGGGTCAGGGCAAAAGCCAGGCTGTACGCATCGTTGTTGATGTCCCCCATGGCCTTGCTGCCGGTGTCGAGGGTCTTGTAGTAGTTGAAGTTGGTGTTCAGGCCCAGCGTGGCGTTGTCACCGATGTCGTGCACGGCGCCGAAGTAGTACTGGTTCCAGAAGTCTTCTACGTGGGTGGCGTAGAGCGTGGTTTTCAGGTTTTTGAAGGGCTGGTAGTTAAGGCCAGCGACGCTGGCGCGGTCTGTCTCAACCCCGGTGGCGCTGTATTCACTGCGAAACTTGCTCAGGCTGGCTTCGGTACGCGGCGACACGCGATCAAACGAACCCGCGTCAAAGGACAGGTTATTGAACTCTTCACTGTGCAGCGCTACACCCTGGAAGCTGGAAGGCAATGCACGGTTGCCAATCACGTCGATGGTCGGGCTGCTGAAGTTCTGTCGGCCTACGGTCAGTGTGGTGTTGGAAATGCGGGCGCTTAGATTGGCCAGCCCCAGTTTGCTCCACTGGCCCACAGCGTCGCCGTTATGACGGGTCAGGGTGCGGTTGTTGTCACCGGCAATGTCATTGATGTCGCGATCCAGTGCAATGGCGTTGTAAGCCGCGAATTGGGTGCTGAACCCGACGGTGCCCTGGGTGAACCCCGAGGTGTAGTCAAGGATGGTGCCCTGTACCCAGTTGATCCGGCGCGGGGTGGTTTTTGTTTCGCCGTGATCGTTGTAGGTAAAGCGCCCGTCCCGGCGCTTGAGTTCATTGGCATACCAGTTGCGCGTGGTGCCGCTCAAGGTTTGTTCTTCAACAAAGCCTTTGGTTTCGCTTTGAGCGCTGGCACCGGTTTTCAGTTCGGTGGCAATGAACTCATCGGCGTGGGCCATGGCGGCCAGGCCGCTGATGGACAAGGCTAACAACGCGCTGCTTGTGACTTTCATGGTTGAGGCTCCTTACTGCTTTTTTTATTGCCGGCCTTTATTGGTTTGACCTGGCTGTTATGGAACGTTGAAGCGTTGAAAACCTGTGCCCGCCCTGTGACATGCACACCTTCAACTCACCCTCCCAAGGGGCTGGCTGAAGGTGAACACAGGGGTGGGGTTATTCCTTGAGGCTGACGCCCGAAAACGCGTTACGTCCAAAAGGGCTGACCGTGAACCCTTCAACGTTGGCGCTAACCGGCTGGTTGACCGTCGAGTGCGCAATCGGAGTCATGGGCACGTTTTGCTTGATCAACTGCTGGGCTTGTTTGTACAGCACAGTGCGCTGGTCGCGGTCGGTGATGGCTTTAGCATTTTTGACCAGCGTGTCGTAGGCCTTGTCGCACCACATGGAGTAGTTGTTGCCACCAATGGCGTCGCAGCTGTAGAGGGTGCCGAGCCAGTTGTCCGGGTCACCGTTGTCGCCGGTCCAGCCAATCAGGCTGATGTCATGTTCGCCATTTTTGGTGCGTTTGATGTACTCGCCCCATTCATAGCTGATGATGTTGACCTTGAGCCCGATCTTGCCCCAGTCCGCTTGCAGCATTTCGGCCATCAGCTTGGCATTCGGGTTGTAGGGCCGTTGTACCGGCATGGCCCACAGGTTGATCACGGTGCCTTCTTTGACGCCGGCCGCCTTGAGCAACTCTTTGGCTTTTTCGGGATTGTAGGGGGTGTCAGTGATGGAGTCGTCGTAAGACCACTGGGTGGGCGGCATGGCGTTCACGGCCTTTTGTCCCGCGCCCTGATACACCGCTTTGAGAATGGCGTCCTTGTTGACGGCCATGTCCAGCGCCTGACGCACAGGAAGCTGGTCGAGCGGTTTGTGTTGAACGTTGTAGGCAATATATCCAAGGTTGAAGCCGGGCTTTTCGATGACCTTGATTTTCGGGTCTGCCTTAAGACCGGCAATGTCGGCCGGGCGCGGATTGAGTGATACCTGGCACTCGTTTTTACGCAGTTTTTGCATGCGCGCCGAGGCGTCGACGCTGATCGAGAAAATCAGGTTGTCGAGCTTGACCGCGCTGGGGTTCCAATAGTCCTTGTTGGCCGTATAGCGAATGTTCGAATCTTTTTGGTAACGCTGAAACACATACGGGCCAGTACCGACCGGTTTCTGATTGATGTCGCTGGGTTTGCCGGTCTTGAGCAATTGATCGGCATATTCGGCGGACAGAATCGCGGCAAAGCTCATGGCGAGGTTTTGAATGAACGCGGCGTCGACCGAGTTGAGCTTCATCACAACGGTCAACGGGTCAGTTTTTTCAACGCTGGCGATGTTCTTGTCCAGGCTCATTCCGGTGAAATACGGGAACTCGGTCGGGTAAGCCTTACGGAACGGGTGCTCAGGGTTGAGCATGCGGTTGAACGTGAAGAGCACGTCATCGGCATTGAAATTACGGGTCGGAGTAAACCATTTGGTGGTGTGAAATTTCACATCGTCACGCAAATGAAAGGTCCACGTCAGTCCGTCTTCGGATACGTCCCAGCTTTTTGCCAATGCGGGAATGGCGGCCGTGCCGCCTTTCTCGAATTCGGCAAGACGGTTGTAAATCGGTTCTGCCGCGTCATTGTCGGTGGCGGTGGTGTATTGCGCGGTATCAAATCCGGCAGGGCTGCCTTCCGAGCAGAAGACCAAGCTGCTGGCGGCGTTTGCGAGCGGGCTTGCGGCCAGAATTCCGGCGCTGAGTAATACAGATAAAACCACTGGGTTGCGCATGAAATTGCCAATCCTTTTTCTTGTTTTTGAGTCCTGCGCGCACGTTTTGATTGCGCGCGAAGGGCTCAGGGCGTCGTTCTCATCAGCTACGGTTTTTTACCTGGCGCAATAGACTGGCTATGCGTCGACGTTAGGGAGTCGACGCATAGGAGTAAATGCGGCAGGACTGACAATCGTGTAGGAAATATCTCTAAGTCCTATAGCTCTTGCTGTAGTACGCAGTGGCTTTAGGCTGACGGAAATTTCCGATTGCGAGGGGATAGGGGGGATGCGACGTTGTCGCCGCATTTACCCTTTACCTTATTTGCTGACGCTCACGCCGTAGAAGGAGTTCAAGGCAAACGGACTGATCTTGAAACCCTCCACGTTTTTGCGCATCGGCTGATACACCGTCGAGTGGGCGATGGGTGTCATGGGCACTTGTTGTTTGATCAGTTGCTGCGCCTCTTGATAAAGCTTCGTGCGCTCAGCCACATCGGTGGTGGCTTTTGCGGCTTTGACCAGCTTGTCGAACTGCGGATTACACCACTTCGAAAAGTTGTTGCCTTCAATTGCGTCACAGCCAAACAGGGTGCCCAGCCAGTTGTCCGGGTCACCGTTGTCGCCACTCCAGCCAATCAGCATTGCGCCGTTCTCACCGCCCTTGGAGCGCTTGATGTACTCGCCCCACTCATAGGTCATGATCTTGGCGTTGATGCCAATCTTGGCCCAGTCCGATTGCAGCATTTCAGCCATCAGCTTGGCATTCGGGTTGTAGGGACGTTGAACCGGCATGGCCCATAACGTGATTTCGGTACCTGGCTTAATGCCCGCTTCCTTGAGCAGCTCTTTGGCTTTCTCAGGGTCGTAAGGGGCATCCTTGATGGTCGTGTCATAGGACCATTGGGTCGGCGGCATGGAACCGACAGCCAGTTGACCGGCACCTTGATAGACCGAGTCGATGATTTGCTGTTTGTTCACCGACATGTCCAGCGCTTGGCGAACCTTGAGCTGAGCCATCGGGTTGGGCTCGTTGCTGCCCTTGATTTTGTCCATCACGTTGTAAGCGATGTAGCCAAGGTTAAAGCCCGCTTGCTGCGGCATTTGCAGGTTCGGATCAGCTTTTAGCGCCTCGAGGTCGGCAGGGCGCGGGTAAAGCGTCACCTGACACTCATCCTTTTTCAGCTTTTGCATCCGCACCGACGGGTCAGTGGTGATGGCGAAAATCAGGTTGTCGATTTTGACGTCTTCAGGCTTCCAGTAGTCCTTGTTGCCGGTGTAGCGGATGTTCGAATCTTTCTGGTAGCTCTTGAATACAAAAGGGCCGGTGCCCACTGGCTTTTGGTTGATATCAGCCGGTTTGCCTTGCTTGAGCAGTTGTTCGGCGTATTCGGCAGACTGGATGGAGGCAAAGCTCATGGCCAGGTTCTGGATAAACGCAGCGTCGACCGTGTTAAGGGTGAATTTGACGGTTTTGTCGTCAATCTTTTCCACCTTGGCGATGTTTTTATCCATGCCCATGTCGGTGAAATAAGGGAATTCGGTGGGGTAGGCCTTACGGAACGGCATGTCTTTATCGAGCATGCGGTTGAAGGTAAACAGCACGTCGTCTGCGTTGAACTCGCGGGTCGGTTTGAAATACGGCGTGGTGTGGAATTTGACGCCGTCACGCAGGTGGAACGTCCAGATCAGGTTGTCGGGGGAGACGTCCCAGCTTGTGGCCAGACCAGGCTCAACGGCGGTGCCGCCGCGTTGGAATTGGCTCAACCGGTTGTAGATGGTTTCGGCCGAGGCATCGAAATCCGTACCGGTGGTGTATTGGCCCGGGTCAAAACCGGCAGGGCTGCCTTCGGAGCAATACACCAGATTGGTTGCCGCCGAGGCGAAAGGTGCGCTGGCCAGCAGGCTGGCGCCCACTAACAACGGAATGACCGCGAGTTTAAACATGGAGACCTCATGATTTTTATCGTTTTTGATTTGAGGGCGACCTTGTGAGTCGACCTGGCGATACTTATGCACGGCCCGTACCCAATGCAATATGTGTATGAGTGTGCATGCGCAAAAGGTGGAACGTGCGTACAAGAATGTCGCTTATCTGTAACTTATGACGCATTTGATCGTTTGCGTCACGGTTTTCGACTCATTTAGTTACATGCTTGCGACGTCTTGGCGCGCCCAATGCCCAGCTTTGGTGCGGGGCTGTTACTTATCCAGACTTTTGGCGGTCTTGCATGTAAGTCCATGCTTTAAATGCTGTAAGAATTTTCTAATATTGTGCTTGGCGCGCTCCCCACTATTACGCCGGGCGTAAAAAAGCCCTTGATGCGACACCGCTTCAAGGGCTTGGGGAAACGTACGCCGGCTTATTGCATCTGTATTTCAATCACGCCGTCAGCACTCATGCTGACCTCGCTGGTCCCGGCTTCGATTTCGGGAGTAGGGGCCGAGTCCATCGCAGGAGCGGCGGCTTTCATCATCATGGCGCCGCGCATATAGGGTTGCGGGTAGCCATTGCTGTTGAGGTTCAGGCTTACGATTTTGTAACCTTTGCCGCCCAGGGCATCGCTAGCCAGTTGGGCGCGGGCCTTGAAGGCGTTGACCGCATCTTTGAGCAGTGCATCTTCGCTGGTTTTGCGCGTGGCATTGGCCACGGTGAATTGCATATTGCCCATTTTAAGGGTTTGCATCAGTTCGCCCGTCAGCTTGGACAAGGCTGCGAAATCGGTACTTTCCAGGCGTAACTCTGCACGTTCACGCCAGCCGGTGATTTTCTGGGTTTTGTTGTCGTAAATAGGGAAGCTGTTACGCGACCCCTGCCGCAGGGTCACTTCCTTGACCTGTTTGGCCTGATTCAGGGCGTTATTCATAGTGGTGGTGATTTCCGCTGCCAGCTTGGCCGAGTCGCTGTTTTGCGCTTCGGTGTACAAGGTCACGATCATCAGGTCGCGAGGAACCTCCTGGCTGGCCTCCGCACGCAGTGACACCTGATTGTAGTTAACGCCTTCGGCCAACGCCGGTAGGCTGGCGAATGCGCCGAGGGTCAAAGTCAGAACGGCTGCAGTGCGTTGAAACGTCAACATGAAAGCTCCTTGAATGAACACGCAGTCTTGTTCGGCTGCGTTGATTTATAAGACTGTAGTGAGTGGCCATCCGTTCGCCCAGTTACAATTTCACTACAACTGCACTGTGCTACAGGTTGGCGCAGGGGCGGCTAATAGCCAAAAATCCAGAAATTACACTGTGGCCCTTTGCCGCACTTGTGTCTGTCAGGCCATCAGCTTGGTTATACTCCGTGCGAATCGCCTGCAGTGCTCATCAGGAGAGCTCATGCTCGCCCCCGAACAGTTAGTGTCCGTTACTCGCCAAAATCTCTGGCGCCTTACCATTATCCGCACCCTCGTGCTGGCCGCGCAGGCAAGTTCGGTAGGCATTGCCTATCTGTTCGACCTGTTGCCGCTGCCGTGGTTTCAGCTGTGCCTGACGTTGGCTTTCTCCATGCTGCTGTGTGCGTTCACGGCCATCAGGTTGCGCACTACATGGCCGGTTACCGAGTTGGAATACGCACTCCAGCTGGCATGCGACCTGTTTATCCACAGTTCCTTGCTGTATTTCTCGGGTGGTTCGACCAACCCGTTTGTCTCGTATTATTTGGTGCCGCTGACCATCGCTGCCGTCACCCTGCCATGGCGGTTTTCGGTGGTGCTGTCGTGCATCGCACTCACGCTGTACACCTTGTTGCTGGTGCAGTCTTACCCGTTGGACACAATGGCGTTCTTCCGCGAAAAACTGCAGATCTACGGGATGTGGCTGAGTTTTGCGCTGTCGGCGGGGGTTATTACCTTTTTTGCTGCAAAAATGGCCGAAGAGTTGCGTCGCCAAGAAGAGCTGCGCGCATTGCGCCGCGAAGAGGGGTTGCGCGATCAGCAATTGCTGGCGGTCGCCACCCAAGCTGCGGGCGCAGCGCATGAGCTGGGTACACCCTTGTCGACCATGAGCGTGTTGCTTAAAGAGATGCGCAGCGATCATCCGGACCCGGAGTTGCAAGAAGACTTGAGCGTGCTTCAGGATCAGGTCAAGTTGTGCAAGGAGACCTTGCAGCAACTGGTGCGTGCCGCTGAAGCCAATCGCCGTCTGGCCATTGAAGTGCAGGACGTCACCGAGTGGCTGGATGAAGCGCTGCATCGCTGGCACTTGATGCGCCCCGAAGCGACCTATCGCTTTAATTGTCTTGGCCATGCGCCGATACCGCGCATGGCGCCGCCCCCCGATTTGACCCAGGCACTGCTCAATTTGTTGAACAATGCAGCAGACGCCTGCCCGGAAGGGCTGGAAGTGTCCCTGGACTGGGATGCGGTAGATGTCACTATCAATATTCGTGATCATGGCCCCGGGGTCCCGTTGGCCATCGCAGAGCAAATCGGTAAACCTTTTTTTACAACCAAGGGTAAAGGCTTCGGTCTGGGCCTATTCTTGAGCAAAGCCAGCGTGACACGCGCAGGCGGCTCGGTAAAACTCTACAGTCATGAGGATGGCGGCACGCTCACCGAGCTGCGTCTGCCACGTGTCGCCCGAGGAAATGAAAATGAGTGAAGAAATTCAGGTCGAAGAAGAAGAGCTGCCGCATTTGTTGCTGGTAGACGATGACGCCACGTTTACCCGGGTGATGGCCCGCGCCATGTCACGCCGCGGTTTTCGCGTCAGCACCGCCAGTTCGGCTGATGAAGGGCTGGAGCTGGCCCAGCAGGACCTGCCGGACTTTGCCGCGCTGGACCTGAAAATGGACGGCGATTCAGGTCTGGTTTTGCTGCCCAAACTGCTGGAACTCGACCCGGAAATGCGCGTGGTCATCCTGACCGGTTATTCGAGCATTGCCACCGCGGTTGAAGCGATCAAACGCGGTGCCTGTAACTACCTGTGCAAGCCCGCCGATGCCGACGACGTATTGG
Source organism: Pseudomonas sp. 2024-210 (assembly GCF_045062345.1). Classification (NCBI taxonomy): domain Bacteria; kingdom Pseudomonadati; phylum Pseudomonadota; class Gammaproteobacteria; order Pseudomonadales; family Pseudomonadaceae; genus Pseudomonas; species Pseudomonas sp. 2024-210. The sequence goes on from NZ_JBJGEJ010000006.1 coordinate 163,152, forward strand.
CGGCCCTGCTGACAGAGCATGCTGATCTGGATTCTCTGGTGCCGGAAAACCCGATGTCGGTGGACCGTTTGCAGTGGGAACACATCCAGCGTGTGCTGGGTGAGCATGAAGGCAATATCTCTGCCACCGCCCGCGCACTGGGCATGCACCGCCGCACCCTGCAGCGCAAGTTGCAAAAGCGCCCGGTACGACGCTGAACGAGAGCTGTAGCCCCTGCGTTGCGAGTGGCAACGCAGGGCACATGCTAGAGTGCTGGCTTCGTATTCCGGAGCAGGTCATGAGCCATTTTTCTCGTTGTATTGCCGCCTTGTTACTGATGGCCAGCTTGCCGTTGGCGGCGGCTCCCGCTGTGGCGCCACCGTTGCATGCGCAGTTTTTGCCGGCTGACGATCTGCAACTGCGTGCCGAGGCGCCCGAGCAGCAGCAATTGATGCTGGTGACCACCTACTCCGTGGTGGTGGGTAGCCAGCGTCAGTCCAATCAACAGCCGATTCCGGTCACATCGCCTCTACTGTTGCGCCTCAAGGGCAAGCCGATGAGCCAGGGGGCGACGGTGCGTGAGGTGCTGATTTCATTCGATGGCGAAAGTAAAAGCCTGAAAAAGCCGACCTTTGACAGTAAAACCCGCACCTTGAGCCTGTCTTATCCGCTAAGCCAATACCGCGTGATTATGGATTTGCTGCGCAATGACACGGTGTACGTACAGTTTTTGACCTATGCCAACGGTCATATTTGGGCTGACCTGCACACGGGCAGCGTGCGTGCACGATAAGCCAGCCTTGGGTAAACTGCTGGCCCCGTGAAGTATGAGCAGGCTGGAGTCGGACATGCGTAAAGACAAAAAGCAGTTGATTGGTGATGAGATTGGCGACGAGCAGATCAAGTTGTTCCTGGACTTCGAGCCTGTAGACGCCACTTCACCCTCGCTGCACAAACTGATCAAAGCCTATCGTGGCCTGCGTATTGACGATTTCGAGCGTTTTCTGGGTTTCTTCAAAGAAGCCGGGTACGACCTTGATGGCAAGGACGAGCATGGCCAGACCTTTGTCGACCTCATCAAAGACCAGCGCAATGCTGCTGAGTACATCGCACTGATCGAGCAAGCTCGCTGATCCTGTAGCAGCTGACGAGGAACGAGGCGGCGTCCGGCGGCGAAGCCGTCGTAAATTCAGGTGTCACGTTTTATCAGGCAAAACGCACACTCAGGTTTTACGATTGCTTCGCAACCGGACGCCGCCTCGTTCCTACGGCAGCTGCTACGGACTCAAGACCCTTCCTACGAATCGCATTCGCTTTGGCGCATGGGGCTTTTGCGTGGGCGAACAATACTCGAGGGTGAAGCGGGCCATAAGGACTATGGGCCGATGACTCACGAGGATTGAACAATGATGCGTACGTTTGCAGGGGGAACAGGTCTGATACTGGGGCTTTTTGGCTCAGCCGCGCTGGCGTTGGATCAGGTGCTGGAGGTCGAAATATTCAACGCTACGGCGCATGACATTACGCCGGGCAAAGATTTTTCATGGTTGAACTCGTCAGATAACGCGGGGCATGACTTTGTTGTTTCACCGGGCAGCAGTCAGGAATTGATTTATTACTTGCCCGAGTCCCGGGGCACCCAAGCATTCACTTACCAATATGGCGAGCAAGCCTGTCATTTCGGCTTTGGCCACCTTACGCCAGATTCGGCTAACCTTAATCGTTGGGTGGGGGCCAAATCTGTCGGTTCAATGCCTGCTTTATGCAGTGCCGAACAGATTGCCGTACCCGACGACGATGAGTTCGTCAGCAACGGCGGCTCACGGGTGATGTTTACGATGCGCTGAGGCAATAAAAAAGCCCGCGCTCCATTGTGGAGCGCGGGCTTTTTGTTCGCCCTGTTATGGGGCGCGAGTGTTACGCGATGCTGGTTGCGGAGCTCGGTGCGACCAGCTCCAGCAACTCGGAGTTGCGGGTGCTGATTTCACGGTACAGCTGAGCGTCGGTTTCGAGGACTTTTTCCCGGGCCGGGAAGATTTCCTTGAGCTTGGTTGCCCATTCACCTTTGGCTTTGTCGGCGAAGCAGCGCTCGATCAGGTCAAGCATGATCGAAACAGTCACCGAAGCACCCGGCGATGCGCCCAACAGCGCGGCCAACGAGCCGTCCTTAGCCGCTACCAACTCAGTACCGAACTGCAACACACCGCCTTTTTTCGGGTCTTTCTTGATGATCTGAACCCGTTGGCCGGCCACTTCAAGGCGCCAGTCTTCTGCTTTGGCTTGAGGATAGAAACGACGCAGGGATTCCAGACGTTGCTCCATCGACTGACGCACTTCACTGACCAGGTATTTAGTGAGATCCATGTTGTCGCGAGCCACGGCGAGCATGGGCCCGATGTTACCTAGGCGAATCGACATTGGCAGGTCAAGGAACGAGCCGTGCTTGAGGAACTTGGTGGTGAAGCCGGCGTAAGGTCCGAACAGCAGGGACTTTTTGCCATCGACCACACGGGTGTCCAAATGCGGAACCGACATCGGCGGCGAGCCAACCGCAGCCTGGCTGTACACCTTGGCCTGATGTTGTTTGACCACGTCTGGATTGTCGCAGCGTAACCACTGCCCGCTGACCGGGAAGCCGCCGTAACCTTTACTCTCTTCGATGCCGGAAGCTTGAAGCAGTGGCAGGGCCGCGCCGCCAGCGCCCAGGAACACGAACTTGGCATCAATGTGGCGGGTATTGCCGCTGTTGATGTCTTTGATGCTCACTGTCCAGCCGCTGCCATTGCGTTTGAGGCCAGTGACTTTTTTGCTGTACTTGATCTGAGTGTCCGGTGCGCTGCCCAGATGTTTGAGCAGTTGCTGGGTCAGTGCGCCGAAGTTGACGTCAGTCCCCTGCATCACGCGGGTGGCCGAGATGTGCTGATCCGCAGGGCGGCCCGGCATCATCAGGGGCATCCACTCGTTCATGACGGTTTTGTCTTCGGTGTATTCCATCTCGGAAAACGCATGGTGCTGGCTCAGCACTTCAAAGCGTTTTTTCAGGAAGGAAACCCCTTTTTCGCCTTCAACGTAGCTCAGGTGAGGAACCGGGCTGATGAAGGATTTGCACGAGCCGAAGGTTCCTTTTTGCGCCAGATAGGCCCAAAACTGTTTCGACACTTCGAACTGGGCATTGATATGCACAGCCTTTTTGATGTCAATCGAGCCATCGGCCGCTTGCGGCGTGTAGTTCAGTTCACAAAGACCAGCGTGACCGGTGCCGGCGTTGTTCCACGGGTTGGAACTTTCTGCAGCACCTGAGTCCATCTGCTCAACAACTTCCAGCGTAATGCCGGGGTCGAGCTCTTTTAGCAGCACGGCAAGAGTGGCACTCATGATGCCCGCTCCAACCAGTACTACGTCGACTGCTTCGTTATGCGCCATTAACGCGTCTCCAAAATCTACGGCACCAAATTGACGGCATAGCGGCCAGGTGTTTCGAGGCGTCAATCAGGTGTGCCTCAAGCCACGCGTGGCCAGGATCGCCATGTCCGATTCTCGCAATTTCTTGCTACTTCAGCGGACGCTTCCAATCGGGCCTTGAAGGTTCATATGAACGCATTTCGGTTCCCGACAGGCAATTCGACTTAAGGTCTAGAGCGTCCGATTGTGCAACCAGATCCGATGCGGACAGGCTTCAGTCTCGTGCTGTGGAGCCGACTTCGATCCTGCTTGGTGAGGTTGTTTCAGACGCTAATGGTGCATGTTCAGACGCAAAACTTTTCATTTGCTCGCCACACTCTTGTGAAGTTGTGAAAACCCGTTTTTTTTTCACGCTCTCTTGAAGACGTGAACCTCAAAAAAGGGCTGCCGCACGCGTGGCACCGAACACCAGTGGCCGAGCGTTATGACAGCTCTGGCAGACCGTATGAAAAATGGGGAACGACGCCTGAAAAATCAAGCGCCCCCCTTTCACAGGGTCTGTGTGGGCGGCTCTCTGTGGGCGGTGCGGGGGAGCTAATACAAGCGCATTAGCAGTGCTGCGAGGCCCGATCAGGAGACGTCCTTATAATCGGGGGGAGAGTGTATCGAAGAAACGCGGGCAATTGACCCTGTTTAGTGACTTTAATTGGTTCGCCGGTCAATTTCTTTGCATTCGACCCTGTTGGTGACTGCTCGACTATCGCGCAAAGCCGCGCACCGCAAGCCGCTAGTTCGCAGGGACAGTGCACCGCTATACTGGCGACCTGTTTTACCCTGTCCTGGAGAGATGAGCATGTTGCAACGTCTGTTGTTCGGTTTGATTACTGTGACCAGTTTGACGCTGGTCGGTTGCGCCCACAGCCCGCAGCAGCTTAGCCCGCAACCCAAGCTGACAACCCAGCTGGCCCCCGTGGGCCGCGGCCAGCCGGTCGTCGTGCGTGTGGTAGACGGGCGTCCGTCGCCCACCTTGGGAACGCGTGGCGGCATGTACCCCGAGACCAGCGCGATCAGCGTCAGCAGCACCGACGTGATTCCTAAACTCCAGGCTCAAGCTGAAGCCGCCGTGCGTTTGCTGGGTTTCACCCCCACCAGCAACGCAATGAATGCGCCGACGCTGACCGTGACGCTGGCGGAGCTTAAGTATCAATCGCCCAAAGACACCATGTACGTGACCGAGGCCACCATTGGTGCGACGTTTCGCTCTGATGTGAAAAACGGCGGGCGTACCTACAGTGGCCGTTATGGCGCCTCGCTGGATCAGCGCTTCGGTATGGCACCCAATCAGGAAACCAACACCAAGCTGGTGAGCGATGTGTTGAGCGACGCACTGACTCGCGTGTTCAAAGACCCGAGCATTGGCCGTTTGCTGAGCGAGTAATCGCGTGTAAACAAAAAGCCCGAACGTGCTGCGTTCGGGCTTTTTTGTGCGCGCTGTTTTCAGGCCGCTTCGGCATACACCTCAAGGAGACTGACCCCGGTGAGCAGATCCAGCTCGGGCAGGTCAGCATGGGTGTGGCCGCTCAAGGCGCAAAACACCAGCCAGTGGGGGTCCTGCACGTTAAAGGCCAAGCCCTCGATCAGTGCTTGCTGTTCGTCGCTGGGTGCGATGAGGTAAAGACGATCCTGATTTTCTGCGTGCAGCATGACAATCTCCGTGTCGGTGTCGAGGGGCCACAGAGTGACCCTTCTTGATGACGATACGGTGACAGCAGAAATTAGCACCCGATGTTCTCGAAGCAGTTGCCGAAGGCGACGTCCGATTGCGCAGCGATCGTAAACCTGAATTCGCGCTGCGTCTGAATGATTACGACGACTGCGTCGCCGGACGCAGCCTTCGGCAGCTGCTACGAAAATGAGAGGAGTTAGAGGGGTAATCCGGCCTTGATCCGGTACTGATTACGCACCGGCATCGCGTATTGCAGCACCAGATACGGACGATGTTCCGCCGGGCAGGCGTCAAGACGGCGTTGCCACTCTTGTTGGGCCTTGGCCAATTCTTCGGCAGGGAACACCTCGGCAGCTTTGGGCACCTGCAATTGCGGGTCTGCGTCGCTCCACTGGGCATACGCCAGGTAGTGCGCAGGGAACAGGCGATAACCACTGAGAATATGACGGTCCATTTCGGCGGCCAGCAATTTGCTGTCTTCGAATGGCTCGGTCACGGGTTCGGCAAAGTTGATGTGCACGCGGCCTTTGTAACCCGTAATGCCGTTGGCAATGCTGGTGTCGTCTTCGCCCGGTGCTTTGGTGTAAGTGCCGGTGGTGGCGCGGATATAGAGTTCGCGGGCCTTAGCTTGATCACAGGGGTCGTATTCGTAGCTGATCGACACGGGTGTCAGGTTTAGCGACTGAATCACCTCGGCAAAGGGCTCATTTTTACGGCTCATGTGAAACATTTTCAGGATGGCCGAATCAGTGCGGTCATCACCGTCCTTGGCGCGGCCTTCGGCTTGGGCAATCCAGATCGACTGACAATCATTGATGATCGAATGATTGATATACGCCGACAGCAGTTGATACGCCGCCAGTTTTTCGCGACGCCCGGTAATTGAGCGGTGCACGATAAAGCTTTTGTTCAGGCGCATCAGGTCGCTGACAAAGGGTTTTTGCAGCAGGTTGTCGCCAATGGCGATACGTGGCGTCGGCAGACCCGCGTGGTACACCGCGTAGTTGACGAAGGCCGGGTCCATCACGATGTCGCGGTGGTTAGCCAGGAACAGATACGCACTGCCGGGCTTGAGCCGCTCGACGCCGGTGTAGGTCACGCCGTCTGTGGCGTGACCGATGGTGCGGTCTACATAGACTTCAACTTTGTCCTGTAAAGTGGCGACCGAGGTGACACCTGCGAACTCTTTGCGCAGGCGATGCGCTATAAGGGGTCGTAACAACCAGCCGAAAGCGCCCGCCAGACGCGGAAAGCGGAAGTGGGTCAGGATTTCCAGAAACGCCTTGTCGCTGAGCAGCCGGGCCAGCACGGCTGGGACTTCGGCGTCGTTGTAAGGTCGGATGCTATCGAATTCGCCCATCATGCTCTCTTGTTGGAAACAGCTAAGGTTAGTACACAGGGCAGGACACAATAATAGCCCTGCAAATAGACGGCGATTATACGCACAAGTCACCCTGGAGACCGCGATGCTTGAGACCGAACCCTATGACTGCCCGTATTGTGGAGAGCCGGCAGAGGCGGTCATCGACCTGTCGGGCGGCGATCAGCAGTACATAGAAGACTGCCCGGTGTGTTGCCGGCCTATCAGGTTCACGCTTCAGACCGATGGTCATGAGTGGATGCTGGAAGTCCACAGCGAGAATGAAGCGTGAGTGACGGCCATGAGACGTATCTACGAACCACAAAACCTGATGGAAGCCGAGCTTTTGCTGGGGATGCTGGACAGTGAGGGTATTTACGCCCGTCTCGACGGGCGTGATCTGGTGGGGGGGACAGGCGAGTTGCCCGCGTTGGGTTTACTGGGACTGACGGTGGCCGATGATCAGGCGCGGCACGCGCGCGAGCTGATCGATGCGTACAATGCGGCGTCTCCCGTGGCGGACGATGAGCCCCCAAGCTTCCCGGATGTGCTCGAGTGTTGAGTTTCTAGCCACCTTTATATAGAAGAGTTGTACAGCCCCATGTGTGGACGTTTTGCCCTGTTTCGTTGGAACCCTGCGTTTGCAGCCTTGCCCGGTTTTCCGGCAGATCAGCAGGTGCAGTGGAATATTTCGCCCAATGACTCGGTGTTGATCCTGCGTGCCGAAGCCGAAACCGGCCAGCGTAATCTGGCGCGTGCACGGTGGGGGCTGACCCCGCCGTGGCTCACCGACCTGTCGCGCACGCCGGCTCATGCCCGTGCCGAAACGGTCGTCGAGCAGCCCATGTTTCGCGATGCCTTTAACTTGCGTCGCTGCCTGATTCCGGCCAATGGTTTTTACGAATGGCGCGGCACTACGCGAAAACGCCCTTATTGGCTGACGCCGGGCGAGGGGGCTTCGCTGTTTTTCGCGGGTATTTGGGAGGCGTACCCGGTGGACGGGCATGTGTGGCTGAGCACTGCGGTGATCACTCAAGCGGCGGCGAGTCAGCGTCGACCGTTGATTCTTGATGAGGCGGGCCAGCAAGCCTGGCTCGACCCTGAAACCCCGCTGCATACCCTGCAAGCGCTATTGGCAGCGCCGCAATCGCCTTTGCGTGAGCGGCCGTTGGCCAATCTGGTCAATGATCCCAAGCTCAATGCCCCTGAGTGCCTCACACCGGGCTAAGCCTCAAGTCTGGTTAGCCACGCCACGCCACTCCACGCGCGAGACACCTTTTTGGTGTCTGGGCGTACCTAAAACCCTCTGGTAGCTGAGTCACGGCTCTAGCGCAGTTGTCAGCGCGCGCCTACCATGAGCACCACGTTTATGGAGGCGGATGATGGGCAAATTAGCGGTTGTGTGTGCAGTGGGCGCCGGGTTGCTGCTGGGGGGGTGTCAGGCGGTGAACACCACCAGTGGCGGAGCGGTCGGTGTAGAGCGCAAGCAGTACATGTTCAGCATGCTGTCGAGTGAGCAGGTTGACCAAATGTATGCGCAGTCGTACCAACAGACGGTCAGCGAAGCGAGCACCAAAGGCGAGCTGGATAAAACCAGTGCCAACGCCCAGCGCTTGCAGGCCATTGCCAATCGACTGATTGCTCAGGCACCGGCATTCCGTCCGGATGCAGCGCACTGGAACTGGGAAGTCAATTTGATCAAGAGTGACGAACTCAACGCCAACTGCGGGCCGGGCGGCAAGATCATCTTTTACAGCGGCATCATTGATCAGCTAAAGCTCAATGACGATGAAATTGCCGCGGTGATGGGCCATGAAATTGCCCACGCCTTGCGTGAACACGGGCGTGAGTCGATGTCCAAGGCTTACGGCATCGAAATTGCCAAACAAGGTGCGGGAGCATTGCTGGGATTAGGGCAGGACAGCTTGCAGCTGGCCGACACAGTGGTGAACTACAGCCTGACGTTGCCCAACAGTCGCAGCAATGAGAACGAAGCAGATTTGATTGGTCTGGAGTTGGCGGCGCGGGCGGGTTACAACCCGAACGCGGCGATTACGCTGTGGCAGAAGATGGGGCAGGTTTCGCAAAGTGCACCGCCTGAATTCATGAGCACTCACCCGGCCTCTACTAGCCGTATTGCGGCACTGGAAGCGGCGATTCCCAAGGTGATGCCGCTGTATCAGCAAGCGGCCAAGACCCAGTAACGGCTGGGCCCTCACCCCAACCCTCTCCCAAAGGGAGAGGGGGCTGATGTGTGGTGTTGCACAGATCTGGTTTTGCTTTTGCTTTTAGTCCCCACTTCCAAAGGGAGAGGGGGCCAGACGGTGGCGTTGCGCAAATCTGCTTTTGCTTTTAGTCCCCTCTCCCTCTGGGAGAGGGCTAGGGTGAGGGTCGCTTTTAAACCCAGCCGCTGATCACCATCGCCTTGTACACCGCCACTGCCGCCAGCACAAAGAACGCAGTCGCAGCCAGGCGGCGGATCAAGGTCAGTGGCAGTTTATCCGCCGCAAAATTACCGGCTATCACCACCGGTACGTTAGCAATCAACATACCCACGGTGGTGCCGATAATCACCAGCCACAAGTCTGGATACTGCGCAGCCAGCATCACAGTCGCCACTTGGGTCTTGTCGCCGATCTCGGCAATGAAAAACGTAATCAGAGTGGTCACGAAAGGGCCGTACTTGCGCGCAGTACTGGCTTCGTCATCGTCCATTTTGTCCGGCACCAGCGTCCACAATGCGGTCGCGGTAAAGCTGGCGGCCAAAATCCAGTGCAGCATCGCATCCGTGAAGAAGCTCCCGATCCATGCACCTACGGCACCGGCCGCTGCGTGGTTGGCGAGGGTCGCGACCACGATGCCAGCAATAATCGGCCAGGGTTTGCGAAAGCGTGCGGCAAGAATAAGCGCGAGGAGTTGCGTCTTGTCGCCGATTTCGGCCAAGGCAACGATTGCAGTAGGAACGAGTAAGGAGTCGAGCATCATCAGGTAGTTTCCAGGGGCGGGTCGACACGGCTATGACACGTACAGCCTTCCCGCCCCGGGTAAGGTGTTCGTGTCATAGGTCTTGTCAAACCCTGGTCCATCTGTGTGGACACCTGGGTCGCATGCACCATGGTCTGTTGACCAAGTATGTTGACGCATGCCGGACGAGCGTGAGGCTCGTGGGAGACTACTCCCCTAGGACGGAGCGGATTCTGCCTAGGCAAATCCGATCCGGCAAGTCCTTATTTTCAAATGGCTTCAACGACGCTTGGCGCTGTAAATGCGAAAACCCGAGCCTTCGGCCTTGACCGTGCAGTGGCCAAATTGCGCTTCGATCAGCGGTTGGTAACGCAGGAAACTGTTGGCAACCAAGCGGAGTTCGCCACCTGTTTTCAGATGTTTGACCGCTTTTGTTAGCAAGTTCTCAGTGGCGTGATAATCGGTGTGGACGCCGACATGAAACGGCGGATTGCTCAAAATAGTGTTCAAACCCATCGGTGCAGCGTCGATGCCATCACCGGTAATCACCTCCGCTTCCAGACCATTTGCGGCCAGCGTCAGACGACTGCTGGCGGTGGCAAACGCATCGACATCGAGCAAGGTGACGGTGTTATGCGGGTAGCGACGCTTGACCGCTGCACCCAAAACCCCCGCACCGCAGCCAAAATCCAGCACGTGGCCGCTCGGCAGTTTGTCCAGGTGTTCCAGCAGCAGCGCGCTGCCGCGGTCCAGTCGACCGTGGCTGAATACACCTGGCAGGCTGACGACTTTCAGTGGGCCTTCTGCCAGTGGCAGTTCGTAGTGTTGAGCGAGGTCGGCCAATACCGGGGCTTGCGGAGCAGTCTCGACCGTCACTTGCCACAGTTGGCAATGCCGTGCGCTGTCGAGTTTGCGCGGTTTGCCCAGCGCCAGCAGTTGCTTGGAAGCGCCTTCGATACCGCCCTTTTTTTCACCGACCAAAAACACATCGGCACCCGGCAGGCGGGCGGCGACAGCTTTGAGCACGTAATCAGCCAATTCCTTGGATTTGGGCAAAAACACCACCGCCGTGTCGAAAGCGCGCTCAGGCACCTCAACGCCAAAGTGCACGCGCCCAGCAAAGCGGGCGTCGAGCGCGGCCTGATCACCCGCATGCCAGCACCACCCGTGGGCATTGGGCAGTTGGCCGAGTAAATCATCGGCCGGTAAACCGACTAACAGCAGCGAGCCTTGAAAGTATTCAGGCTGACGAAGCAGTACTTCACTGCGCGGATCCATAATCTGCTCCTCAAAAAAGGGGCGCAGTTTATCAACTGACGACCCGCAGCGCTGTACCGTTGAAGAAGGCTTCGGCGTTTTCAGTCAATTGAGCAACAATTCGTTGCCGCGCCTCTCGGCTGCCCCAGGCACTGTGCGGGGTGATGATCAAGCGTGGGATGTCCGCCGCCAGCAGCGGGTTGCCGTCACGCGGTGGTTCGACGCTCAGCACATCGGTGGCCGCGCCGCCCAAATGACCACTGCGCAATGCATCGGCCAGTGCTTGTTCATCGATCATGCCGCCACGGGCGGTGTTGACCACAAACGCCCCCGGTTTGAGCAAGGCCAGCTCGCGGGCACCGATGAAGTTTCGGGTGTGCTCCGTCAGCGGGCAGTGAAAGGTCAGCGCATCGACCTGAGGCAGCAATTCGTCCAGCGTCAGGCGATCAGCGCGGGCCGGGCGACCGGGGATTTGTCCGATCAATACGCGCATGCCAAAGGCTTCGGCCAATTTGGCCACGGCGCTGCCGAGCTCCCCATGACCGAACAGCCCCAGCGTTTTGCCTTCCAGCTCGACTATCGGAAAGTCCAGCAAGCAGAACTGTTTGGCCTGCTGCCACTGCCCGGCGCGCACGGCCTGGTTGTAATCGATCAGGCGCGTGGCCAACGCCAGCAGCAGGCCCAGCGTGTGTTGCGCCACGGACGGCGTGCCGTAGCCCTGGCAGTTGGCGACGGTAATCCCGTGGGCGCGGGCGGCTGCAAGGTCGACGTTATTGGTGCCGGTGGCGGCCACCAGAATCAGCTTCAGCTCCGGGCAGGCGGCGAGGGTGTGGGCGTCCAGCTGAATTTTGTTGCTGATGGCCACGCTGGCCCCTTGCAGGCGCTCGATCACGTTGTCGGGGGTGGTGTCGGTCCACAACTGCAACTCGCTGAAGCAGTGACGCAGAGGGCTGAGGTCGAGGTCGCCGAGATCCAGGGAAGGGTGGTCAAGAAAGACGGCGCGCTGAGTGTTTGTCATCAACTGTACCTTTTGTGCTGTCGAGTGAAGGCGTAATGTGGCGAGCCTAACAGAAGAAACATTTTGTAATGGAGCCGTGCATGTACTGGACAGAATTCTTGACCGTTGCCCTGATTCACTTGTTGGCAGTCGCCAGCCCCGGGCCGGATTTCGCCGTGGTGGTGCGTGAAAGCGTGACCCACGGGCGACGTGCTGGCCTGTTTACCGCGTTCGGTGTGGGCACGGCGATTTTTGTCCACGTGGGCTATTCGTTGCTGGGTATCGGCATCATCGTGTCGCAGTCGATTGTGCTGTTTAACGCGCTCAAATGGCTGGCGGCGGCCTACCTGCTGTACATCGGCATCAAGGCACTGCGGGCCAAACCGGCCGACCCGGCGGCTATGGCGCAAAGCTTGCCGGTGGGCGAGCGTACGGCGCGCGGTGCGTTCACGGCAGGGTTTGTGACCAATGGCCTGAACCCCAAGGCGACGTTGTTTTTCCTCTCGCTGTTTACCGTGGTGATCAACCCGCACACGCCGCTGTCGATTCAGGCCGGTTATGGCGTTTACCTGGCGGTGGCGACGGGCCTGTGGTTTTGCATGGTGGCCACGTTGTTCAGCCATCAGCGGGTGCGCAACGTTTTTGCCCGCATGGGGCACTGGTTTGATCGCAGCATGGGCGCGGTACTGGTGGCGCTGGGCATCAAGCTCGCCTTTACCGAGATGCATTGATCGAACACGGAGAGTACGGTTTGCAAATAGGTATTTCAGTCGCGAGTTAGAGAAGGCTCCTACATCCTAAAAAGCGTTCATCCGTTAGCGTTCATCCCTCATTTCAGAGGATCGACGGATGAACGCCCATCACCGTTTCAGCCTGACCGCGCAGGCCAGCCCGCACCCGTTGGAAGTGCTGGCCTTCAGTGGTGACGAAGCCATCAGCACCCCCTTTTCGTTTGCCGTTGAAGTGGTGTGTGAACGTCCTGATCTGGACCTTGAAACGCTGCTGCATACGCCTGCCTTTCTGGCCTTTGATACTCAGGGGCATGGCGTCCATGGGCAGATTTATCACGTGCTCAAAAGCAGTTCTGGCCCACGGCTGACGCACTATCGCCTGTCGCTTCGACCGCAGTTGGCCTATCTGCTCCATCGAACCAATCATCGTATTTTTCAGAAACAGACCGTGCAGCACATCATCGAGACACTCCTCGAAGAGCACGGCATCTTCAGCAACGCCTATGGTTTCACCCTGCAATCCGCTTACGCGCCGCGTGAATACTGCGTGCAGTACGGCGAATCGGACCTGCACTTTATCCAGCGCCTGTGTTTTGAAGAAGGCATTCACTATGTCTTCCGACATTCCCCCGACGGCCATTTTCTACAATTCGGAGATGGTGAGGCTGCGTTCACCCCTGCGCAGGGAGCCACTCCCTTCAAGCCCCATAACGGCATGGTGGCGGGCGAGCCGTCGGTGCACAGTTTTCGCGTGAAACTGAGCATTCGGATCAACAGCACCCTGACTCGCGACTACGACTTTAAGGTCGCCAGTCGCACACTACAGGCGGACAGCCGCGCCAATCCCCATGAACGTCCCCTCGAGCACTACACCTATCCCGGTCGTTTTACGGCCCATGCTGACGGCGAGCGACAAAGTCGCATCGCCCTGGAACGTCATCAAGCCGACCGTCGCGAAGGGCGCGGTGACAGCGATCAACCGGCCTTGTGCAGCGGTCAGTTTCTGAGCCTGACCGAGCACCCTAACCCCGCCTTTAACGCGCCTTGGCTGCTGACCCATGTTCGCCATGAAGGCAAACAACCGCAGGTGTTGAAAGAGCAGGGCGGCGATTCAGGCATTGAGCATTTGATCGATTTTACCCAAGGCTACCGCAACCATTTCCGCGGTATTCCCGAGACGGTGACCTACCGGTCGCCCACCGTTTTCGCCAAGCCCGTGGTGCTGGGCTATCAGACGGCGCGCGTCACCGGGCCGGCCGGCGAAGACATTCATACCGATGCGTTCGGCCGTGTGCGGGTCAAGTTTCACTGGGACCGCAGCGAGGTGAACAACGAGCAAAGCAGTTGCTGGCTGCGCGTCGCCTCCAGTTGGGCGGGCGAGTCCTATGGCACCGTGATCATCCCGAGGGTGGGCATGGAAGTGATGATCAGCTATCTGGAGGGGGATATTGACCGGCCCGTCGTCACGGGCTGCCTGGCGTCGAGTATCACGCCTACGCCCCTCACGTTGCCGGCCGAAAACACCCAAAGCGTCGTGCGCAGCCGCAGTACGCTGGGCGGCAGCGGCCACAATGAGTTGCGTCTGCAAGACCGCAAGGGCCAGGAGCTGATTTACCTGCACGCCCAACGTGACCTGCAACAACACATCGAACACGACAGTCACCTGCATGTTGAAGGCAAGCGCGAAGAAACCATCGAAGGCAACAGCCGGGTGGTGCTCGATGCCGAGGATCACCAGACGGTCACCGGCGACCGTAAAACCATGATCAACGCCAGTGATTATCTGGACACCGCCCTCAACAGTCATACCCGCGTGGGTGCCGTGCTGACGGTCGAGGCGGGTGAACATATTCACCTCAATGCGGGGGCGATGATGGTTCTCAACGGTGGCGCCAGCTTGAGCCTCAAGGCGGGTGGCCAGCACCTGCTGCTGACACCTGCCGGGATACTGAGCAGTACGCCGATTTTGCCGGGCGGGGTGCCCATCCCCGGCGTGCCAGTGGTGTCGGCGCTGGCCGGATCGGTCGGGGTAATGACAGCGCTGGCGTTAGAAGCGCAACAACAGGCCTTCACCCAAGCCATCGCCAACAGTGCGCCTGTGTGCATCGTCTGTCAGTCCCTTGAGGAGCGCCAGCCATGATGCAGGCTTACCTGTTGCTCGACAGCCATCAAATAGCGGGTCTGCATGCGCAGTTGTATGAGCTGGCGCCCACCACCACCCCTCACGCGCTGTACTTGATGACGCAATACGCGGCGCTGGCCTCCTTTGGCCCGGTAGTGGTGGGCGTTGAGCGCGCCAGTCCGCTGGCCAATACTTTCCACGCGCACTGGCAGGACAAGGCAGGCATCTGGCTGGAGTCCGACGCGGCTGAAGCGGATGTGATTGCGCATGTACGCAGCCTGATCCATGTGCAACTGGACGGAGAGGTCAGCGCTTTCTTCCGCTTTTACGACCCCGTCATCACACGCCTGTGGCTGCACGATTTACCTGCGGCTGAACGTGACCGGTTGATGGGCCCGGTGCGGGTGATTCGATTGCCGCAGGCCGATGGCAGTACGCTGGTGATCAGTCAACAAAACCCCGATCAGCCGACGGCTCGCTATGGGCCAACACCTTGGTTGAGGCTGAGCGCGCACACCCTTGAACACCTCTGTCAGGCCCAGCGCAGTCAGTTTTTGCAACGCCTTGTTGACCATGTTCAGCGCTATTTCCCTCACTGCCTGCACGACCTCCACCCCCGACAGCAGCAGGCGTGGGCCTTGGCGTGTCAGGCCAGCGCCGCGCGGCAGGGCTACAGCGCAGAAGACGAAGTGATGCTCTGGGCGAGTCTGTTTGCCACCTATGGCGAAGACTTTCCGCAGGGCGAGGGTCTGGAGATTTATCGCAGCTTGCTGGCAGAGCGAGGCGTCACCCCACGACAACGTCTTGATCGCGCGCTGGACGAATTGACCCTACGCGCCATCCCAAGAGAGCCCGCCCTATGAGCGAAATTAAACCTCTGCAAACCGTCACCCAGCTGGCAGAGGCCAGACGCGCTGCCGCTGCGTGTGGGCATGTCGACATCAACAGCACCGTCCAGCAATGCCCGGCCAACCAAGGGCACCTGTTTGTCGTGCCAGTACGCTATGCCCTCAGCGAAGAACCTGTGACCCATGCCGCCTTCCAGCCGGGCGTTGACACCCAAAGTCATCCCATGGCGGTGCGGTTGCTGCGCGTCGGTTTTGTCTACGTGTGGCAGGGTAAGGGGCCGCTACAGCGCTATGCCGTGGCGGAGAACAATCGGTTGCGCCAACAGGCGCTGGACGACGATGACACAGTCGTGGTTGTGGGAACCTTGAGCGGCATTGCATTGGACAAGCACCAGTCGGCATGGATGCTGTACAGCGAAATCCCGCTCAAACCCCAGCATTGCGAACACCTGAGCGACCCAGAGGTGCGCGCCAGGCGCATGCGCTGCCTCGACCTGCGAGCCGTCGCCAACACCCTGCAAGCCCCCCATTGCGTGCCCTTGCAAGACGCGGCACAGGTAGTGGGCGAGTTGATACCCAAGACTTACGACCTGGCCTTGGCGATGGATTACCAGCGCAACCAGCAGGTTTACTGTAAAGAGGCGGAGGAGCTGGGTGAGCAAGTCTGCAAAAAGCCGACCCCGTTCATGATCAAGGCCTACACCGATGCTATGCGTTGGGTGGAAGAACGAGCGCAACTAGCGGCGCACTACCCGCCGCTTTCCGAAGAGGTTGCGCCACCGGGAGAATGGAGTGCCCAGGCGTGGGCACCCACCGCCAGCAAGTCGCTGGTGGAAACCGCCCTCTCGGAATCGAACGGTTTATACAGCGTACTGGCCTGCCTCGATGACGACCTTGGTGTGCTACGCGACATCAATCACGAACAAGAATGGGTCGAGTCTCGCCACGAACAGTGGCAAGCCGACAACAACCTGCGCCTGAGCATTGGTGGGTTTGTGAGAAGCTTGATCACAGAGGACGCTGCAGAATTATCAGGACAGCTCAACTACCGCTACCGCGATCGCGACATTCTGATAACCCGAAATCAGGCGCAAATACTGCTGGATGCCCGCACTCAATTGGCGAAGCTGGCCAGAGACCGATACACCGCCAACATTCGGCGTGGCACCACCCACAGCAATGAAGAGGCTGATATACGTTTGGCTGAAATACATCGGCGTGAACAGGCTGCCGTATTCCCTGTGCGTGGGTTTATTCCCCTTGATCTGCACAGCGAAGTGATCGAACTGGTGCGCGATTATCAGGAAAGCAAAGCCAACAATATCAACAACAAACTCGCCAGCGACAAGGTTGAGGAATACATCGACTTGCCGGCGATGAATACCTGGCTCGACACCACAGCCCCTGCGCACTTTGCGCAGGTTCAGGAGCGTCACGAAAGCCTGTTTTCTGACCGTGGCCTGTACTTGCAACGTCATCACAGCGCGACATGGCAAGTTGATTACAGCGATCCCGACCACACCCACTGGCTGGATAATCTGGCCGTGGCCTGCCTCAGTGGTCAATGCATCCGCACCCAGGGTGCCGAGCAATACGCCGACTATGTGCGCAGTGCCGATGATGGGGCGTTGCGCCAGTTGTTCTATGGCTGGAACCCGACGCTGGATGCCGCGGTTAACAGCACCACGCGCGCAGGCGAATTGATCGCGGCATTGGCGCTGGAAAATCAGGCCAATGCCAAGCAAGCCATTATTAAGGTCCTGGGGGTGTTGAACGAGCCAATGGTCGTCAGTATGGGGGTTCGTGCTGAAGACACTCAGGGTAGTTGGGCAACGTTGGTCAAGCGGTTAGGGGGCGCTTTGTTGCTGCTCAAAGGCGAGCACGGCAATGCGCCCGGTGGCTCATGGCTGGCCATACTGGTAGCGGCTCGGTTGGGGAGTGGCGTCGGGTTACGTGCGGTCAAGGAAGGTGCTTTGCGCACGTGGGAACTGTTTGGCAAAGCCGGGGAAGATATTGCGCAATGGGCCAAAAAAACCGGCGATGCCATTGGTGCAGGGCAAGTGTCCAAAATCCTTAACTCCCAAGCGGTGAAGGGCAGCGGAGGTTTGGTGGCCTTGTCAGCGTTATTGCTCAATAGCTGGAATGCCAAGAATTACCTCACGCAGGCAGGGGCTTTGGAGGGGATGGATCGGCAGCGGATTAATGACACGGTATCTGCGACCTTGTATGCAGGGGCTGCGTTAGTGGCGGTTATTGATAATCAGATGAGGAGTAAGGTTGCTGAGAGGGTGTTTACACTTAAGTTACCTACTAGCGAATGGGTTTCAACACCTGTATTAACTTTTTTTGGTGCTGTCATTGGAGGGTTTTCAGCAATCGCGGCATTCTACGAATTTTCGTCTCTTCAGAAACAATTAGAATCTGCTCATGGTTCAATGGATCCGTGGTTGAACATGCGGAAGAACGTGGTAGTAGGACAAATTTTCGTATTTGGATCTCAAGCATTAATAGGGATTTATTACACGGCCAGAGCTCTCGCGGGAGTAATGACAGCCAAAGCAGCGATTGCCGCATATGCTCTATGGATGGGGCCACTCAACTTATTGGTCGCTGTATTGGGTGTGTTGTATTTGATTGCATGGTACTTCCAGCAAACACCCATACAAAAATTTCTAAACTCGTGTTGTTGGTCCAAAGCCCGCGCCAGCGATCTAAGCCCCATTACAATTGAGAATCAGCAAGATGAACTAAACAGGCTCTACGGTATTCTCTACTCCCCGAGAGTCAGCTTTAAAGGGCGTGATGAACCCGTTGGCGCCAATAGCTATGTGGGGGTGAAGTTCACCACCTTTATTGATTCCCTGACTATTGATTTACCGGGGGCGGAACCGGGTAATGCGCACCTCGAAATCGCCATGATTGGTAATCCAGTGGATTCGCCGGCGATGTGGGCCCGTATCAAAAATGGTGAAGGTCGCCTGCGTGCAGATGAACCTATGCAAACCCTTGCTGATCTGTGGATAAAGCACAGTCGTTGTGAATGGATTCCGTCTACCCAAGGCCAGGGGTTACGTTTGACAGGCACCTTCTTGAAAGTCGTGCCGGGGGTTTTTATGTCGCAGCCTTCAAAAGTGTCCTTGCGGTTGCGCTATCGCACGCCGTTGACTTCCCTGCTGGGGGCACTCAGCTATGTCGGTGGCGAACGAGGTGTAGCCTTTACAGTGAGCAGTTCATCAGGCGTTGTTGAACTTCGTAACGATCCAACTCCAGAACTGGATAGAGCGCCTAACTATGTTTTAGGCAATCAAGAGTTTTCGGTGATCTGGCAGTCGGGGTTGAAGAAATGAGTTCTCCTGCGGCTGGAACAATCAAAAAAAGCGTCCTTTCTCAGCAGGACTACTTTGCACCGTTGCCAATTCCGACCGGCCAGAAGCCAGTTGATATGGCCAACATGATTTGGCGCAATAATGATGTTTTTTTAGACATAGGGAATTTTAATGTTGGCGGGTTTATGGTGCTTTGGTTTTCGGCGCTATTTTATTTGGCTCTAGGTTTGGGTTTTAAAAATATCTCGCCTGAAGGAAGTGAATTCACCTTGTTGCTTGGACTCGTTGTCGTAGGGATTCCCGCACTTGTATTTATCTACAATTTGAGCCGCCCAACGCCATTGCCCATACGCTTCAATCGCCAGCGTCGCGAAGTTTGTGTGCCTCGAGAAGAGGGTGAATATTGGATCATCCCATGGGAAACAGTCACCGCCGCAGCTTCCCAGCACTCTTCTGTCAGTCAGGCAGGCAAAACGACTTCGGGGATGCTGTTTATTAGCTTTGATAATCCTGATCCTCTTGCATCCGAAAATAACAAGCACTGGATGTGGGGTTTTAACTGCGGCGGCAATGAAACCGCGATGTCAACGTGGGAATGCATTCGCAGTTATATGGAAATTGGTCCGCACGCCATACCCGAGTGCAATAATTTTGAAGGGGCGCGTGCCACTCTCAAAGGCCGTGGGATAGTTTGGGGTGTTTGCTGTAAGTATGCGCAGGCTATTTGGCAACATCTGCGGAACGGGAAGGTGGGTGAGGCGAGTTGGTTAATTCTTGGCATCTTTATTTTTGGTGGCCCCTTCGTCTTTATGTTGCAAACCTGGAAACTCTCGCCACCGCCAACATTGGATTACCCCGAGATAATCGAATGGTCAAAACCCCTGCCCCCTGAACAATGGGCCAAGCGTTCAGACGCTTTGGAAGCCGCCATTATCCAGCGCGAGGCGGAGTTGCTTGCGAGAGCGCAGTCATGACTTCAGAAGCCGCTGGCACTACAAAAAAGAGTCTACTTTCGCAGCAGGATTATTTAGCCCCGTTGCCAATACCAACGGGTCAGAAGCCTATTGATATGGTCAACATGATTTGGCGCAAGAATGATGTGTTTTTAGATATTGGGAATTTCAATGTTGGCGGTGCCATCATGAGTATCTGGCCAATGTCCATATTTTTTTTGTTGATGAATATCTATTTTCCAGAGCCTCTTATGGTCTTAGCAGGGATAGCGGTTGTGGGTATCCCTACATTGGTGTTCGTTAGCAATTTAATTCGTCCCGCGCCTTTACCCATACGCTTCAATCGCCAACGTCGCGAAGTTTGCGTGCCTCGGAAGGATGGCGAATATTGGATTGTGCCTTGGGAAACTGTCAATGCCGCAGCTTCGCAGCATTCTTCAGTCAGTCAGGCAGGCAAAACGACTTCAGGGATGTTGTTTATCAGCTTTGACAACCCAGATCCGCTTGCAGCCGAGAACAATAAACAATGGTTGTGGGGTTTCAACTGCGGCGGCAATGAAGCCGCGATGTCAACGTGGGAATGTATTCGTAGTTACATGGAAATCGGTCCGCACGCCATACCTGAATGCAATAATTTTGAAAGGTCGCGTGCCAATCTTAAAGGTCGTGGGATAGTTTGGGGTATTTGCTGTGAGTATGCGCAGGGTATTTGGAAGCATCTGCGGGACGGGGAGGTCGGTGAAGCGATTTGGTTAATACTGGGTATCTTCATTTTTGGCGCCCCCGTAGCCTTCATGCTGCAAACCTGGAAGCTCTCACCCCCACCCACCTTGGATTACCCCGAGATCATCGAATGGTCCAAACCCCTGCCCCCTGAACAATGGGCTAAGCGTTCAGACGCTTTGGAGGCCGCGATTATTCAGCGCGAAGCAGAATTGGCAGCACGTCCCGCTTCTTGAATAAACCCGTCAGTCTCTGACGAGCAGGCAGGCTGCGATCTTGTCTATTTCTGAGTTTGCTTCATCCTTGCGGGCTAATTGTGCGTGCCCACGGAGAAGTGTCGATGTCCTCAGTCAATCGGTTTTGGCGCCGAGCCAAGCTGCCACTGGCAGTCAGCCTCGTTTCGACCTTTGCCGGGCCTGCCTGGGCGTTGAGTTTCAATATCGGTGAAGTAGAAGCCCAGCTCGATTCTGAGCTGTCCATCGGTGCCAGTTGGTCCACTGCCAAGGCGGATCACAACCTGATCGGCGCCAATAATGGCGGCAAGGGGCAGTCGCCAATCTCCGATGACGGGCGGTTGAACTTCAAGCGCGGCGAAACTTTCTCCAAGCTGTTCACCGGCATGCACGCGTTGGAGTTGAAGTACGGCGACAGCGGTGTGTATGTACGCGGCAAGTATTGGTACGACTTTGAACTGCAAGACGACAGTCGACCTTTCAAGCAGATCAGTGACCGTGGCCGCAAAGCCTCCGCGCAATCGGCGGGCGCTCAGTGGCTCGACGCTTTTGTGTATCACAATTACGCCATCGCCGATCAGCCCGGTGCCGTGCGTTTGGGCAAGCAAGTGGTCAATTGGGGTGAGGCCGCGTTTATCGGCGGCGGGATCAATGCGATCAACCCCACCGACGTATCAGCCTATCGTCGTCCCGGAACTGAATACAAAGACGGGCTGGTGCCGGTCAACCTGTTTTATCTCTCGCAAAACCTCTCCGACAATCTGTCTGCCGAAGCGTTTTATCAACTGGATTGGGAACAGTCCGAGGCCGATAACTGCGGGACGTTTTTCTCGCAGTCAGACGTGATGGCCGACGGCTGTAGTGGCAATTATCGGGTGATGAGCAAACGCTCGGCACTGGAAGTGGCGCAGTTGTCGACCCTTACCTCGGCGGGTGTCGAGGTTAACGAGGAGGGCGTGTTGGTGCACCGTGGCGCTGACCGTGATGCGCGCAACGGCGGCCAGTTCGGTGTGGCCATGCACTACGTGTTCGAGCCTTTGGACACCGAATTCGGCGCCTTTTTTATGAACTATCACAGCCGTGACCCGATCCTCAGCGGTCAGGCGGCACCCCAGTCGGCGTATAACGCGGCAATGGGTGCAGGTGCGCTGGCGCCGATGATTGTGGCGGGTAATTCCAGCTATTACGTCGAGTACCCCGAAGACATTCGGTTATACGGTCTCAGTTTCGCCACGACCTTATCCACAGGCACGCGCTGGAAAGGCGAGCTGAGTTATCGTCCCAATGCGCCCGTGCAGCTCAACAGCAATGATCTGCTCTATGCCAATGTCACATTGCTGCCGGGGCTGGCGGATGCCTCACCCTTGAGCGTGACGCCCGGTGCGGACATACAAGGGTATCGGCGCAAGGAGGTCAGTCAGTTTCAGACCTCGCTGGCGCATACCTTTGACAATGGCATGGGCGCAGACCGTTTGACCCTGATGGGCGAGGTGGGTATGACCCATGTGGCCGGGCTGGAGGGTAATTCCGAGCGCCGCTACGGGCGTGACCCGGTGTTTGGTTCGGCGGGCAATGACGGTTTTACCACGGCCAATTCCTGGGGGTATCGCGCCCGTGCCGTATGGGAATACAACCATGTGTATCCCAGCCTGCGCCTTAAGCCCAATTTGGCGTGGTCCCACGATGTCAGTGGTTATTCACCCGGCCCGGAAAACACTTTTGAGGAAGGCCGCAAGGCGGTCAGCCTGGGCGTTGATGCCGAGTACCAGAACACGTACACCAGCAGTCTGTCGTACACCAATTTCTTTGGTGGGCGTTACAGCACACTCAGCGACCGCGACTTTATGGCGCTGAGTGTGGGCATCAAGTTTTAAACCGCCGGTTGAGGGGTCAGGCCGAGGTCAGGTGACGCTTGCTCACGACGAACACTGTTCAGCGGCACAATCACCAGCAGCAAGGTCAGCAGCACAGTGACGGCAATGCCCCACGCGGCCAGAGTCAGGCCACCGAGGGAAATCAGCCCGCCGGAAATGGCCGGGCCCACGGCCAGACCCAGACTCAGGAAGCTGCTGGCGGCAGCAACTACGCGGCCTTCGCGGTCCAGCGCGGCGGCCAGTGCGGTGAGGTAGCTCAAGGCGTAAAAGTAAGTGATGCAGATGGTCATCACGCCGACGGTGTAGAGCATTTTCGAGTGCTCACCCAAGACATAGCTCAGGCTGGTGCCGCCGGTCAGCAGGATGGCCAGAATCACTGGGGTGCTGAGGCCGAAACGCTTGCCGATCAGGGCGGCCAGTAACGGACCGATCAGGCCGACGAAGGACTGGAAGGACAGCAAGATGCCGACTTCATCGCCGCTGTAGCCGACCATCGTGCCGATGCGCTCGACAAAGGCCCAGCCCATGGTGTCGCGGGCCTGAAACACAAACATGGCGAGCATCATGCAAATGGCCGGCAGGCTCAGCAGCACATTGCCCGCGGGTTTGATGCTGTGCAGGCGTGGCTCGATCACACCCTTCGGCGCGTACTGGGGCATAAACGGAATAGCCAGCAGCATGACTGCCATGGTGCCCGCCATTGCGTAGTACAGACCCGGCAGGCCGTAGGCGGCCATGACTTTGGCGTAGCCGAGCATCACCACAATCATCAGCAGCACTGACAGCACGTTCATGTGCCCGGCAATCCGGTCAGGCTGTTTGGCGCTGGCGACGCAGGCGTTGCCGCAGGCCAAGGCCAGACCGGCACCGATACCGGCTATGCAACGTACGGCCGCCAGGGCGTAAAGGTCAGTCATGCTGGCGCTGATCAGGTTGGCGGCGATCGCCAATAGGGTGCCCGCGATGGCCAGCGTGCGCCGCGGCGCTCGGCCCATCAAAGGGGCGACCAGCAAGGACGCCAGCATGGTGAAGATAAATTCGGCCGACATCAGGATGCCAGCGTGGGCCTCATTCAAATTGAGGTCATGGATGATCGCACTGATCAAAAAGGGCAACGCCCAAAGGCCAAGCAGACCGACGCCGTAGGCAGAACCTGCGGCGGAGAACACCAGACTCCAGCTCTCGGGCAGGACGTTTCGTATTGTTTTCATGGGGTGATCCCTGGGATTAAAAAAAGCGCGCCTGAACAGGCGCGCTACAGGTACAAACGTTAGTGCTGGCTTTCGTCAACCGGCGTGCCGTCGTCGTACTGCGAAAGCCACGTCACCATGGCATCGCGGTAACGGGTAAAGCCTTTGTAATCCACCAGTTCCTGATCCAGATCGCGGATCACTCGGTGCATGCGTTTGGCCCATTGCGGGGCGAACTCGGCCAGTTGAGCGAGGCTCACCAGATAGGTGCGCACCGGGAACAACACGGCGTTGCTGCGCGGCAGGCGGTGCAGCGGTTGCAGTTCGACGCGCAGGTTGACCAGTTCACCAACGTTTTCGGCGGTGACGATGGTGCGATCCGGCGCCCAGTCCGGCAAGGTTTCAGCCGACGTTTCAAGGCGCGGGTTAACCGTGATCGACCAGTTGGTGCGGCGCACCGGGTGACCGGGTTGCAGGCGCAGCAGGAACTTCAGGGCGCGTTGCAGGATGCCCATCTCATGAAGTTTTGGCACCGGGCCATGAAACTCCATAAAGCTCATGCCCAGGTTGAAACGCAACGAGTAGTCTGCTCGCTGAGTGGCCATGCCTGCGCCCATGATCAGGGTTTCGTCGCGTTCTTCGAGCAGGATGAATTCGCCCTGGGCCTGACGGGTGATGTATTCCATCGGCTCCATCGGCAAGGTGCTGGTGTCACCGAACGTGAAGGTCTGATTGATTTGCAGCGGGCGGTTGATCCAGTGCCACTGGCTGCCGTTTTTCTCCAGGGTGAAATGCTCTGGGAAGTCACGGGAGTAGGACTCCATCAGCAACTCCAGCAAGTCCCATTGGGCTTCCATCATGTGCGGCAGCGCGGCGTAGTGAACACCGGGCTCGTTCTCCAGCGTCTGGGCGCGGTGATGGCACTCGGAGATGTAATGTTCGTCGATGTCGAATTGAGCGCGAAGGGCGCCTTGGCCGAATGGCACATGCGGTTCGACGTTCATCGAGTACATGTACTGGTCTTCCGGGTACGGGAAGGGCAAGCGGGTGACCGCTTCGCGGCTGTTGCTGTAGGTGTAGTCGCCGGAGTAGGTTTCGATTGGCTTGAAAGCAGTCATCTTTTAGTTCCTGAATTAGAGGTCTACGACCAGGCGGCTACACGTGGCGCGGGACACGCACGGCATAAATTTGCGCTGGCTGAGTTTGTCTTCTTCGCTGAGCCAGTCGTCGCGATGATCCAGTTCGCCTTCAAGCTCCAGCACTTCGGTTTCGCAGTAACCGCAGGCACCGCCCCGGCACAGGTACGGCACCTGATAACCGGCCTGCTCGGCAGCTTCCAGCAACGATTGATCGGGCGGCACTTCCAGCGTCACGCCTTGACGCGCCAGGGTGACGGTGAACGGCTGGCCGTTGGAGCCTTGTTCGACGAAGCGCTCGAAGTGCACATGGCTGTCGGTCCAGCCCAGTGCGCGGGCGCTGGCCAGGGTGTCGTCGATCATGCTGTCGGGGCCGCACGCATACACGTGGCTGCCCAGCGGGCGGTCGGTGAGGATCTGACGAATGTTCATGCGCGGGCCTTCACCCGGCACATACAGCGTGACCTTCTCGCCGTAGCGCGCTTTTAATTCCAGGCCCAGTGCGGTGTGCTCCGGGCCACGAACCGCCAAGTGCAATTCGAAATCGGCCTGTTTGAGCAGCAGTTCTTCGAGCTGCGAATACACCGGTGTGATACCCACGCCGCCCGCGATAAACACATGCTGGCGCGCATGTTTGGCCAGCGGGAACAGGTTGGCCGGCTGCAATATTTGGATCAGGTCGCCTTCGTTCAACTGGTCATGCAGGTAGCGCGAGCCACCACGACCTTCACTGACCCGGCGCACGGCGATTTGATAGGCGCTGGAGTCATATGGCGAGTTCATCAGCGAGTAGGCGTTGCGCAGGGTCTTGTCGCCGTTAGGCACCAGCACCACCACATGGCTGCCGCCGGAAAACGCCGGCAAGTGTTTGCCCTCCGGGTCGACCAGGGTAAAGCGGGTGATTTCCGGGGTCATCGCCTCGATGCGGGCAACCCGCACGCTGAGGGTTCCGTTATGGGTACTCATGTGTCCAACTCCTCGGCAGGGGGCAGTTCGCCCGGTACTTCGCCATCGGCCTTGATGCCCTGAAACGCCGCCAGGCGGCGTGAGTAATGATCACGTACAACCAGATTGAGCTGGCAGCCGGGGCAGGTGAACAGGCGTTGGGTAACGTTTTCGGTGTAGGTGTCGCAGTGCACGCACCAGACACGTCGCACCAGAGTGCCGCTGTGTTCGCGCAGCACTTCGTCGCGGTTCAGGTCTACCGCGTTGGCCGCTTGCATCGCCGTGCCGATAAAACTTTCAGAGCCGCTGAGGTACAGGCGTGTGCCCATGTGAGCGTTGCCCAACCAGGTATGCAAGGCTTTGAGCAGCGCCTGGTTGCTGTTAAAAACGTGCAGGTCATCGGCGGCGCAGTGTTGCAGCGCGCTGAAGTGGTTATGCCCGGAAAACGATTCGGTGGAGTAGAGCAACGTGCAGTTCTGGCGCTGGCTCAGGGTCATTTCCTCGAGCAGCCGCAGCATGGCCGTGCCGCCGCTGCCCTGGCCTGCGATCAGGTGGCGCAGGCCACCCTCCATGGGGCGCAGCACGTCATAGACGGGGCGGCTTTTAATGCCGGTGATAAGCATGGTTACACACCTCTTGATACGTTACCGCCACGGTGCCGTTCGGTAACAAAGGACGGCAGGTTCAGGCTCATGCGAAGTACAAAGCAGAACCTATGCCATATTTCATCTTGTTTTATATGTATTAGGTTTCGGCCCATTCCTAGCCATGTTGCTCGCTCACTGCTGCCCTTTAGCGCACAGAAAAGGTGCGATAACGGGGCGCGTGCTCGTATAAGGTGCGAATCAGTGCTTGAACATCACATGGCGCACGCAGGTGTAGTCTTCCAGTCCATACATGGACATGTCCTTGCCGTAGCCGGAGTGTTTCATGCCGCCGTGGGGCATTTCGCTGACGAGCATGAAGTGCGTATTCACCCACGTGCAGCCGTATTGCAGGCGCGAGGCGAGGCGATTGGCTCGGCCTACATCCTGTGTCCAAACCGAAGAAGCCAAGCCGTAATCCGAGTCGTTGGCGAACCCCAAGGCCTGGGCTTCGTCCGTAAATGGAGTGATCGTCACCACTGGGCCAAAGACTTCGCGCTGGACGATTTCATCGTCCTGGCGTGCGTCGGCCAGCACCGTGGGTTCAAAGAAGAAGCCCGGCCCTTCGACGCGGTTGCCGCCGGTGATGACGCGTATATGTGGCTGAGCCTTGGCCCGCTCGACAAAGCCTGCGACCCGCTCCAGATGATCGCGGGTAATCAAAGGGCCGAGTTCGGTGTCAGGATCGTCCTGCAGGCCGTGGCGAATGCTGCCCACAGCGGCCCCCAGTTTTTGCACGAATTGCTCGTAAACGCCTTCTTGCACATACAGGCGGCAGGCGGCGGTGCAGTCTTGTCCGGCATTATAAAAGCCGAAGGCGCGAATGCCTTCAACGGCGGCGTCGATGTCGGCGTCGTTAAAAATCAGCACGGGCGCTTTGCCGCCCAATTCCATGTGGGTACGTTTTACGCTGCTGGCGGTGGCGCCGATGATGCGCGCGCCGGTGGCCACTGAGCCGGTCAGGGAGACCAGTCGCACCTTGGGGTGAGTGACCAAGGGTTCGCCAACGCTCGGCCCGCGGCCGAACAGAATGTTGACCACGCCTGCGGGGAACAGCTCAGCGATGATTTCAGCCAGTTTCAAGGCGCTGAGCGGGGTTTGTTCTGACGGTTTTAGCACGACGCAGTTACCGGCGGCCAGTGCAGGTGCAAGCTTCCAGGCGACCATCATCAGCGGGTAATTCCACGGTGCGATGGAGGCCACAACGCCCAGCGGGTCGCGGCGAATCATCGAGGTGTGACCCGGCAGGTATTCACCGCCAGCCGAGCCGGACATGCAACGGCTGGCGCCGGCGAAGAAGCGAAACACATCGGCAATAGCGGGAATTTCGTCATTCAGAGCGGCTTGGTAAGGCTTGCCGCAATTGAGTGACTCCAGGCGGGCCAAGGTTTGAGCCTGTTCTTCGATCCGATCGGCCAGCTTGAGCAGCAACTGCGCGCGGTCTTTGGGGGGCGTTTGTGCCCAGCCTTCAAAGGCCTGGTCGGCGGCGAGGACGGCAGCTTCGACTTGGCACGTGCTGGCTTCGGCAATCTCCACCAGCACAGTGCCCAGCGACGGGTTGTAAACAGGTTGGCAAGTGCCTTCGCCGTCGACCAACTGGCCGTTGATCAGAAGTTTGGTTTGCATGGCGTATCCCTTGGTCAGCGTGCGGATGGAGAGTCGCAATGAAGAGAAGAGGCCAACCGACGCAGGTTGGTATCTAAAACATATGGAAACATATCTTAAAGTTTGTAGCGTGCGCAAGCTGTGCTGATATTTCGCCTATCAGGGGTGCTTCAATCGCTATAAGATACGAATCCGAACCTTTAAATGCCTCATTGCCCCACAAGGGCGGCAGTTACCCTGCAAGTCGAGGAATGTGGAGAACCGATGAGTGCCCTGAATACAGCCCGCAGTACTGCCTTTATCCGGTTACGCCAGGAAGGCCGTACCGATGAGGTCGCGAGGCGGCTGGTGGAAGCGATTGAGTTGGGATTGTTCGCCGAAGGGCAGCAACTGCCCAGCGAGAGTGAGCTTGCCTTGCAACTGGGCGTGGCGACGGTCACCTTGCGTGAAGCCCTTGTGGTGCTGCGTCAACGCGGGTTGATCGAAACCCGGCGCGGACGCAACGGCGGCAGTTTTGTCTGTGCGCCGGTGGAATTGCCCGAAACCCTGTTGTTGCAGCGCCTCAAAGACATCAGCGGTCCGGACTTGCGTGATTTGGGCGACGAGCACGTGGCCATTTCCGGCACCGCAGCACGCTTGGCGGCGCAACGCAGCTCACCCGAGCATCACGCCCGTATCGCTCAGCATATCGACGCCCTGCACAACGCTCAGACGCGGCAGGCACGGCACCGGGCAGATGCACGCTTTCACATTGAAGTGGCCGCCGCCGCGCAATCGTTGAGGTTGACCAGTGCCGAAATGCGCCTGCAATCAGAAGTGGGCGAGTTGCTGTGGCTGGACGCGATGGGCGGTAATGACGTGTCGTTGGTCGAGCAGGAGCACCGGGCGATTCTGCAAGCGCTGGTCAATAACGATGTGGTATTGGCCGGTGCGCTGGCAGAGGCGCATGTCATGCGCGGGATCAAGCGCCTGATCGGCCTGCGTCTAGAACTGCTGGCTTCAGGTGATGAAAGCGCGTGAGTCTGGCGTGGTATTTGCGTGAATGTTCGCAATGAAGTGCAAACACAGCCCTAACCTATAAAAAGAAAGCCCAAAACCTGCGTGAGGTAATGCCATGTTCGCCGCGAGTGAGAACGCTCCCCTTGGTGCCTGTATTCAGCAGCTCAACAGCACACTGGAGACAATCTTCGGTCAGGTCCGTCAGTTGGTGGATGAGACCCGTAGCCTCTGGGCGCGGGTGCTGGCGGAAGGCCGTCAACCCACGGCAAAAGACTTGGCCACACTGCGCCCCGATATCGACCGGCAGCTGCTGGCCACTGGCGCATTCGGCTGTGGGGGCGGAGTGATTCTGCAACCGGGTTGTCTGGCGGATCGCGAGATGCATCTGGAATGGTGGTATTTGGCAGATGGCGGAAAAACCATGCCCTTGCGGCCGAATTTCGACCTGCGCCGCGAGAACTTTTACGACTACACCGCCATGCCCTGGTTCAGTCGTCCGCGCAGCACGGGATCGAGCTGCGTCGAAGGTCCTTACGTTGACCTCTACGGCACCAACATGTACGTGCTGACCTTCACCGTGCCGATTGTGGTCGACGGTCGTTTTATCGGCGTGGCGGGGCTGGATTTGTCGCTGCACAACGTCGAGCGCCTGTTGATTCGCAGTTTGATGCGACTTGAACACGAAGCGGTATTGATCGCAGTGGATGGCCGCGTGATTGCGTCCAATAGCCCCAACTGGATGGTCGGGGACCTGGCCTCAAGGCTCTTGCAGCCGCTGCCTTCGCAAGGCGAGCGCCTGGCCTTGGCCGAACCGGAAGCGGGCTGGTCGCTGGTGCGTTTGCCAACGCTGCGCAAGGCCGCCTGAATCCCGTAGCAGTTGCCGAAGGCGACGTTCGGCGACGAAGTCGTCGCAAATCAGCCCTTGCGATTTAGCAGGCAGATCACAAATTCCAGTTTTACGATCGCTTCGCAATCGGACGTAGCCTTCGGCAACTGCTACGCAATTGGTGCGGCCTCTAATGGGCCAGGCAGTGATGTCTGGCCCATTTTTGGTTGTGCGCTTTGTCGTGTGCGCAATAAAAAAGATTGAATAGTCACAGTAAATGTTATTTAAATAACAAAAATAATGCGCCATCGATCACTGAATCGAGGCGTTCACAAGGTAATTATTGATGAACAAGATCGCGGTCATTGGCAGCAACATGGTGGATCTGATCACCTACATCGACCGGATGCCTGCACAGGGCGAAACCCTCGAAGCTCCCGATTTTGCCATGGGCTGTGGCGGCAAGGGGGCCAATCAGGCCGTTGCCGCTGCCAAGCTGGGCGCTGACGTGCTGATGCTGAGCAAGGTCGGCGACGATATGTTCGCCGACAACACCCTGGCTAATTTCAAGCGCTTTGGCATTGATACCCGTTATGTCGAGCGTGTGCCGGGTGTCTCCAGCGGTGTGGCTCCGATTTTTGTGAAGTGCGATTCGCACAACAGCATTCTGATCATTAAAGGCGCCAACGCTCACCTCAAGCCGGCGGATATTGATGCCGCGCAAAGCGATCTGCGCGACTGCAAGCTGATCGTCCTGCAACTCGAAATCGAGCTCGACACCGTTTACTACGCCATCGACTTTGCCAAGCGTAACGGCATTCAGGTGTTGCTCAATCCTGCACCTGCTGTGGCCGGTTTGAGCCACGCGCACTTGTCGCAGCTGGATTTCTTTATCCCCAACGAAACCGAGCTGGCACTGATCACCGGCCTGCCGGTAGACGGGCCACAGTCTGCACTCATTGCTGCGCGCCAATTGGTCGAAGAGGGCGTGCGTCACGTGATTGTCACCCTGGGTGCCAACGGCGCGTTGTACGTGGGCGAGGAAGGCGAGTTTCAGGTCGAAGGCCTCAACGTCGCAGCGCGTGATACCACGGGGGCAGGCGATGCGTTTATCGGTTGCTTTGCCCATCACTGGAGCCAGGACGGTGACATCCGCCACGCCATGACCTTGGCCGTGGCCTATTCCGCGTTTTCGGTCACCGGCCTCGGCACGCAAACCTCCTACCCGGACGCTGCCCCGTTCGCACAGTTTTTAGCGTCACTTTAAGCCGCTGCGTGAAGCCCTTCACAGAGTAGGGCGCACGCGGCATCCCTGCAGATCACGGAGAACAATAATGACAAAATCCGCGCTCCAACAAACCCCGGATGGCTATTACCTCAACCGTACGCCGTGGTTCGCGTTCCTGCTGTTGTGCAGCATTTTTGCCATGTGGGCGGCCGCTGCGGGCATGAACGATGTGCTGATCGCGCACTTCAAAAAGGCGTTCTTGCTCAGCGATTTTGAGACCGCGTTCGTGCAGTCGGCGTTTTATCTGGGCTACTTCTTTCTGGCAATTCCGGCAGCGATGGTGGTCAAACGGTTTAGCTACAAGACCACTATTTTGATCGGACTGCTGCTGTACATGGGCGGCTGCCTGCTGTTCTTTCCAGCGGCGGCCACGGCTAAGTACGGCATGTTCCTGTTGGCGCTGTTTGTGATTGCCGCGGGCCTGTCGTTTCTTGAAACGGCGTGCAACACCTACTCCACGCTCATGGGGCCCCGTGAAACCGGCACACGCCGCCTGAATATTTCGCAGACCTTCCACCCGTTCGGCGCGATGGCCGGGGTGTATGTTGGCAGTTTTGTGATGTTCAAGGACACGGACGCCACCCACGAGCAATTAACGCAAATGAGTGCGTCAGAAGCGGCGGTTGAGCAGTTGCAGATGATTCAGTCCACCTTGCTGCCCTACAAGTGGATGATCGCTGTGCTGGTGCTGATGTTTATCTTGATCGCCATCACTAAATTCCCTGCGTGCAAAGGCATTGTCAAAGACCGCGTGAAAACCAGCAGCGTGGGCCAAAGCCTGTCGCGGTTGTGGCGTAACCCGCGCTTTACCTTCGGTGTGCTGGCGCAGTTTTTGTACGTCGGTGCGCAGGTGGGTGTGTGGAGCTTCACTATTCGGCTGGCCATGCAAATGGGCGGAATGAACGAGCGCAGTGCGTCGTGGTTTTTGATCACCACGTTTGCTGCGTATTTTGTGGGCAAGCTGATTGCCAACTTTATGATGCGCAAAATGCACCCGGCCAAAGTGCTTGCCATTTATGGTGTGCTGGCCATCGTGCTGCTGGCTTACACCATTCTGGTGCCCAATATCACGGCGGTGTACGCCGCGGTGGGCGTGAGTATTTTCCTGGGGCCGTGCTGGCCGACCATTTACGGCCTGACCATTGATGGTCTGGGCGAAGACACAGGTGTGGGCGGTTCACTGTTGGTGATGAGCATTGTCGGCGGCGGTGTGATTCCAATCTTTCAGGGGCTGTTGTCTGACGCGACCCACGGCAATATGCAACTGGCCTACAGCGTGCCTTTGGTGTGCTTTGTGGTGATCGTGGCCTATGCGCTCAAATGCCTGCGTGATACCCGCACAGAGCCGTTGCCGGTGTGTGCAGTGGTGGCCTCATGAGCACGTCTGCGAAGAAGGTTACGTTGGCGTTGTTTCCGGAATTATTTGGCAGTGCAGAAAAAACACTGCTTGAGTCCTCTGATTTTCTCGTGCTGGCCTGGACCTATCCTTCGGGGGTGAAAGCGCTGGCGCTGGAAAACAATCGTGGGCGCGTTGTGGTGCTGCCGTATCAGGGCCAGATGGTGTGGTCAGCTGTGTTCGACGGCTGCAACCTGACCATGGGCAATATGTTCAGTCAGCCCCGTCCCAGCCCCACAGTACTGGGTACGTATGGCTGCTTTATGTTTCACAGCGGCTTGCTGCGCAACGGCTGCCCTTCACCGCAGGACGACCATCCGATACACGGCGAAATGCCCTGCGCGCCGATGGATAGTGCCTGGCTGGAAGTGGGAGAGGATGCAGACGGTGTGTTCTTGAGCTTGGGCGGGGAGTACGAATACGTTCAGGGGTTTGGCGATCATTATCGCGCGTGCCCCAGTGTCACGTTGCGGGCGGGAACGGCGTTGTTCGATATCGGCATGGACGTGAGTAATCTTGCTGGCAAGCCGATGGACCTGATGTACATGGCGCATATGAATTACGCCTATGTGGCGCAGGGCCAATTTTTCGAGCCGTTGGGTGTTGCGCGCACGCGTATGCGCAGCAGTGTCCCGGCGCATGTAAAACCCACACCTGCGTGGTCGGCCTATATGGCTGACTTGACCAAAGCGCCTGAACGCTTGTCGACGCTGGACAGCCCCGACCTGTACGACCCGGAAATCGTGTGCTTTTTCGATGGCGTGAAGGCAGACGGCAACGGCGATGCGCATTTTCTGCTCAAGCATCCACAAGGCGCTGCTTTTTACACGCGCTACAAGCCCGAGCAATTTGAACATGCGGCGCGCTGGGTTCTGCACAACCCTGACCAACAGGTCGCGGCATTCGTGCTGCCCGCCACGTGCGAGCCAGAAGGGTATTTGGCAGAAAAGGCCAAGGGTCATGTGCGCACGCTTGACCCCGGGCAGCGCGCGGTATTCAGCGTGACTACGGGCTATTTGTCGGCGGATGAAATGCGCCGACTGGAAGCAGATTGGTCAGCGGGTTAAATCACTACCTTGGCACCGTTTGCTTGTATCAAGTCGCGGTAGGTCTTGGGCAGTTTCTTGTCCGAGACCACCACGTGAAAGTGTTCCAGTGTCGCGAAGTGCGCTGTTTTGACGGCATCGAATTTGGTGTGGTCGGCCAACAACATGCAGTGCTGGGCTTGGCGCAAGACCTTCTGTTTGACCTCGACCTCGTTGAAGTTAAAACAGGTCACGCCCAAGGTCTGGCT
Organism: Pseudomonas sp. 2024-210; assembly: GCF_045062345.1. Lineage (NCBI taxonomy): Bacteria > Pseudomonadati > Pseudomonadota > Gammaproteobacteria > Pseudomonadales > Pseudomonadaceae > Pseudomonas > Pseudomonas sp. 2024-210. The sequence continues at coordinate 196,970 of NZ_JBJGEJ010000006.1, forward strand.
GACGCCTGCGGCCGATACAAAGGCCCAGGTCAGGCGCACGTTGTCCAGGATGCTGCTTTCATCGCGATGTTCGAATACCTGATTTTTTCGGTGAAAGGTGCCGCCACACAGCACGATGCTGCAATTGGGTTTCTGCTGAAGTTTGAGCAGGACGTTGAGTGAATTGCACACCGCAGTGAACTCCAGATCGTCGGGAATGAAGTCCACGACAAAAGGAACGGTTGTGCCGCAATCGAAGAACACGGTGTCGCCCGGCTGGATAAACGCAGCGGCGAGCTTACCGATTCTCCGCTTCTCTTCGACGTGCCGTGTGCCTTGCTCGGTGAGCTTGTATTCCGCTGTTTCGGTGGGGTCGAACGCCAGCGTGATATGCCCTCCCAACAGATGAAATTTGTCCGGGTGGCGGCCCAGATCGCGGCGCAGAGTCATTTCCGAGACGTCCAGCAAGGCGGCCATTTCTCGTAAATGAATGGCCTTCTGATCATGCAGGGCTTGCTGGATCAGTTTGATGCGATCTGATTTTTTACGGTCCACAGGCATTCCGACAGTCGATTAATTGTGGTAAATAAGTAACACGAATTGTGAATTTAGCAACATAACAGGTGTGCCCTGGGGGCGTTGATGCGCTCACAGGTCATGACTCATTAAAGGATATGAAGCAATGATCAAGATTGAACCCGCAGCACTGGCCCAGTATATCGATCACACCTTGTTGGCTGCTGATGCCTCACGTGAGCAGATCGCCACATTGTGCCGTGAAGCGCAGGCGCATGGGTTTTATTCCGTGTGCGTCAATTCTGGCCAAGTGCCTTATGCGGCGCAATTGCTTGCTGGGCAGAAGGTCAAGGTGTGTGCTGTGGTGGGCTTTCCGCTGGGCGCCGGTTTAACCGCCAGCAAAGCCTTTGAAGCCGCGCAGGCGATTGCCGCTGGGGCGGGTGAAATCGATATGGTGCTCAATATCGGTGCCCTTAAAGAAGGGCTTCTGCAGGTTGTGCGTGATGACATTGAGGCCGTGAAGCAGGCGTGTGGCAGCGTGCCGCTCAAAGTCATTCTGGAAACGTGCTTGTTGGATGACGAGCAGAAAATACGCGCCTGTGAAATCTGCCGTGAGTTGAACGTAGCTTTCGTCAAAACCTCCACAGGCTTCAGTCGCAGCGGAGCTACGGTTGAAGACGTGGCGCTGATGCGCCGGGTGGTGGGTGCTGATATCGGCGTCAAGGCTTCGGGCGGTGTACGCGATTACGCGACAGCCGTGGCGATGATTGAAGCGGGTGCTACGCGGTTGGGCACCAGCTCGGGTATCTCCATTGTGACGGGCGCTCAGGCGACAGGTTCGGGCTACTGAGGTGAGTTAATCAATCTGTGGGTGGGCGTTTAAAGGCAGCTTGATTTGTGGGCAGGCGATCCGGCAGCTATCGTAATCGCCCAAAGGGTGGGTGGAATTTTTACCGTTGGTCGCGTTCCAATGCTCCACAGAAGTCTAACGCCCATGTTTTTGCCCCCAGATAGATTGACAGGAGCTTCACCATGTTCAACTCGCGTCGTTTGATTATTGCCGCAAGCGCGATGGCCTTGCTGGCTGGCTGCGCTACCCCCAACCCGTATGAGAACCAAGGTCAAGGGTCTACTGGCCTGAGCAAAACGGCTACCTACGGTGGTTTGGGCGCGTTGGCCGGTGCTGTTGCCGGTGCGGCCATCGACCACAATAACCGTGGCAAAGGCGCACTGATTGGTGCTGCGGTGGCAGGTCTTGGGGCTGCCGGTTATGGTTACTACGCAGATAAACAAGAAGCTGCATTGCGTGCCAGCATGGCCAATACCGGGGTAGAAGTTCAGCGTCAGGGCGATAACATCACGCTGGTGATGCCGGGCAATATTACCTTCGCCACCAACTCGGCGAGCATTGCTTCCAGCTTCTACCAACCGCTGAACAACCTGGCCAATTCGCTGAAGCAATTGAACAATCAACAGCAAATTCAGGTGGTGGGTTACACCGACAACACCGGCGCTTATGCCTACAACATGCAGCTTTCCCAGCAGCGTGCGCAGAGCGTAGCGACCTACCTGACGTCTCAGGGCGTGAGCGGCCAGTACCTGACGGTCAAGGGCATGGGGCCTGCGGACCCGATTGCCAGCAACGCAACGGCTGACGGTCGTGCCATGAACCGCCGCGTGCAAATCACTCTGGCGCCGATTCCGGGCATGAACTATCAGCAACCCGGAACTGTTCAGCAGTACCCTTAACGTATACGCAAACCTCGTAGCAGCTGCCCCAGGCGGCGTCCGGTTGCGAAGCAATCGTAAAACCTGAGATCGCGGTCAAACAGATAAATCGGGTTGTCATAGGTTGCGACGGCTTTGCCGCCGGATGCAGCCTTCGGCAGCGGCAGCAGATTCAATAAAAAAGCCCCGTGATCCTTGCAGATCACGGGGCTTTTTGGTGAGCGTTTAAGCCGAAGAATTACTTCTTCAAGCCGTAGTGCTCATCCAGCATGCCAGGGCCGTTTGCGCTTTTTGGCGCGTAGTCCAGTGGCGGCTCGGTGCTGTGCGGCGGGGTGATGCGCTCGCGGTGCGGTTGTGCCACGTCAGAATTCAGGGCAGCCAGCAGGCGTTGGCGAGTCAGCTCGTCCAGGGCCAAACGGTTGGCACCCTCGGCGAGATGTTCTTGCACGTCATGATGACTCTGATTGAGCTTTTTCATCAGATTGGCGGTGCTGTTGAAGTGGGTTACCACCTCACTTTGATAACTGTCAAAACGTTCCTGGATGTCGTCTAGCTGACGCTGCGTGCGGTTAGGCGCGGCATTGGGCAGCAGACGAGCAACCAGGAAACCAATGGCGACACCGGCAACCAAGGCTAGAGTCGGCAACAACCAAATTAAGAGCGAGTGTTCCACGAGTCCTTCCTCTATAAACGGCTTTGCTTTACGTTAACGGCTCGGACCTGCGCTGTATACCGCGATCCACTCGCAAATATCTCAGACAGAATCTATCAGCTAGACGAGTCGACCCACTTTGAGGTCACGGAGTTCCTTTTTGCTTATGCGTGAAACAGCGTTATTCATTGATGGCCCGGTCGGCCAGTTGGAAGCTTTATACCTTGATCACGTTGAGCCTCGCGGCCTCGCGTTGCTGTGTCATCCCAACCCGGTGCAGGGTGGGACGATGTTGAATAAAGTGGTTTCAACCCTGCAACGTACGGCCCGTGATGCCGGTTTTGTAACCTTGCGATTCAATTACCGTGGCACAGGAGCCAGCGCCGGTAGCCACGACATGGGCGCCGGTGAAGTTGACGATGCGTACGCGGCGGCCAACTGGTTGCTCGAAAAGCACCCGGGCTTACCGATCACCCTGCTGGGTTTTTCATTTGGTGGTTTTGTTGCGGCCAGCCTCGGCGGGCGTCTGGAGAAAGCAGGCGTCACGATTGAGCGCGTCTTTATGGTCGCGCCTGCCGTGATGCGTTTAGATGAGACTGACTCGCTACCCGCGCAGTGCGCGCTGACCGTGATCCAGCCTGAAACCGACGAAGTGATTGATCCCCAACTGGTTTATGACTGGTCTGAACACCTGTCACGTCCCCATGAGCTGCTGAAAGTGGCAGAATGCGGGCACTTTTTTCACGGCAAGCTGCCTGAGCTCAAAGAGTTGGTAGCGCCACGCCTTTCGAAATGATTGCAGCCTGATAAGCGATTACCCATGACCACTCGTACCCGAATTCTTACCGGTATCACCACCACCGGCACGCCGCACCTGGGCAACTACGCCGGGGCCATTCGCCCTGCGATCGTGGCCAGCCGTGATAGCAATGCCGACTCGTTCTACTTTCTGGCCGACTATCACGCCCTCATCAAATGCGATGACCCGCAGCGCATTCAGCGCTCGCGTCAGGAAATCGCCGCGACCTGGCTGGCGGCCGGGCTCGACGTTGATCGCGTGACGTTCTATCGCCAGTCAGACATTCCGGAAATTCCTGAGCTGACTTGGTTGTTGACCTGTGTGGCAGCCAAGGGCTTGCTCAACCGTGCCCACGCTTACAAAGCCTCGGTCGACAAAAACCTGGAAAACGGTGAAGACCCGGATGCAGGTATCACCATGGGGCTGTACAGCTATCCGGTGTTGATGGCGGCGGACATTCTGATGTTCAACGCCCACAAAGTGCCGGTCGGCCGCGACCAGATCCAGCACGTCGAAATGGCCCGTGATATTGGTCAGCGTTTCAATCACCTGTTTGGCAACGGCAAAGAGTTTTTCGCCATGCCGCAGGCGTTGATTGAAGAAAGCGTCGCCACGCTGCCGGGTCTTGATGGCCGCAAGATGTCCAAAAGCTACGACAACACCATTCCGTTGTTCAGCAGCGCCAAGGACATGAAAAGCGCTATCTCGCGCATAGTTACCGACTCCCGTGCACCGGGTGAGCCGAAAGACCCGGACAATTCGCACCTGTTTACCTTGTATCAAGCGTTCTCGACGCCTGAGCAAGCCGCAGAGTTCCGTAGCGAGCTGTTGCAGGGCATGGGCTGGGGTGAGGCCAAAGATCGGCTGTTCAAGCTGTTGGACAGCGAGCTGGGTGAGTCGCGCGAGCGTTACCACGAATTGATGTCGCGTCCTGCTGACATGGAAGACATCCTGTTGGCCGGTGCGCAAAAGGCCCGCAAAACAGCGACGCCCTTTCTCGCTGAGCTGCGTGAGGCGGTGGGCCTGCGTTCGTTTGTCGGCGCGGCGCAAACCACCGCTGCCAGCAAAAAGAAAGCGGCAAAAGGCCCGCGTTTTGTCAGCTTCCGTGATGAAGATGGCAGTTTCCGCTTCCGTCTACTGGCCGCCGATGGCGAGCAATTGCTGTTGTCGCGCAGTTTTGCTGATGGCAAAGCCGCCGGTCAGGTGACCAAGCAGTTGCAGAGTGGCGAGGCACTGGATATTCGCACCGATGAACTGAGCTTTAGCTTGTGGCTCAACGACAGCTGTGTGGCTGACAGCCCGGTGTTTACCGGCGCGGATGCCCGTGATGCGGCTATCGAAGCTCTGCGTGTGGCGCTGATGCCTGCGCAAGACTGAGAAAGTGCGACGTTTCGACACAGGTTTGATTGCCATTCCTCAGGGCCGTCGCTACAGTGACGGCCCGTTTTTGTTGCCTTGCTAACGAATTATGACGCCTCTAGAACGATACCAAGCAGATCTGAAACGCCCGGACTTCTTCCACGATGCTGCGCAGGAAAACGCTGTGCGTCATTTGCAGCGCCTGTACGACGACCTGGTGGCCGCTTCGCAAAGCAAGCCGGGCATGTTCGGCAAGCTGTTCGGCAAAAAAGAACGCACGCCGGTCAAAGGCCTGTATTTCTGGGGCGGTGTTGGACGGGGCAAAACCTATCTGGTTGATACCTTTTTCGACGCGTTGCCGTTCAAGGAGAAAGTGCGCACTCACTTCCACCGCTTCATGAAGCGTGTGCATGAAGAAATGCGCACGCTTCCTGGCGAAAAGAATCCGCTGACCATCATTGCCAAGCGTTTTGCCGATGAGGCGCGGGTGATCTGTTTTGACGAATTTTTTGTTTCGGACATTACCGATGCCATGATTCTGGGCACGTTGATGGAAGAGTTGTTCAAAAACGGCGTCACCCTGGTCGCGACGTCGAACATCGTGCCGGATGGTTTGTACAAAGACGGTTTGCAGCGTGCCCGCTTCTTGCCGGCCATTGCCTTGATCAAGCAGAACACTGAAATCGTCAACGTCGACAGTGGTGTCGACTACCGTTTGCGTCACCTTGAGCAGGCAGAGTTGTTCCACTTCCCGTTGAACGAGGCGTCTGAAAAGTCCCTGCACGAAAGCTTCAAGGCGCTGACGCACAATTCAACGCACGTGGTAGAAAACGATGAGTTGATCATCGAAAACCGCACGATTCGCGCGTTGCGCACATGCGATGACGTGGCCTGGTTTGATTTCCGTGAGCTGTGCGATGGCCCGCGTAGCCAGAACGACTACATCGAGCTCGGTAAAATCTTCAATGCCGTGATACTCAGCGGAGTCGAGCAAATGGACGTCAAGACGGATGACATAGCCCGTCGGTTCATCAACATGGTCGACGAATTCTACGACCGTAACGTCAAGTTGATCATTTCGGCCGAGGTGGAGCTCAAAGACCTCTACACCGGTGGACGATTGAACTTCGAGTTCCAGCGCACGCTGAGCCGTCTGCTTGAAATGCAGTCCCACGAGTACCTGACACGGGCGCACAAGCCGTAGTCAAACCTGAACAAAAAAAGGCCTGCGATTGCAGGCCTTTTTGCATTGGGTGGGGCTCAAGCCGCTTGCTGAAACTGCTGGCGGTATTGATGGGGCGAGCGTTCGGTGTGTTGGCGAAACAGTCGAGCAAAGAAGCTCGCGTCGTCGTAACCCACGTCGTAACTGATGGTTTTGATGCTTTTGCGAGTGGCCGAGAGCAGGCCTTTGGCGGTTTCAATGCGCAGTCGTTGCAGGTAGTGCAAGGGCTTGTCGCCGGTGGCGGTCTGAAAGCGGCGCATAAAGTTGCGAATGCTCATGCCGTGTTCGCGGGCCACGTCTTCAAAGCGGAATTTGTCGGCAAAATGCTCTTCGAGCCAGTGCTGAATCTGCAAGATGATCACGTCCTGATGCAGTTTTTGTCCGCCAAAACCGATTGGCCCCGTGGTGTAGTTGCGCTGCACTTCGTAGAGGATGTCGCGGGCAACGGCTTGGGCGATATTGGCACCGCAAAACCGTTCGATCAGGTAAATATAGAGGTCGCAGGCTGAGGTCGGGCCGCCCGCGCAGTAGAGGTTGTCGGCGTCGGTCAGGTGCTTGTCCTGATTGAGCTGCACCTGCGGATAGCGCTTGGCAAAGGTCGTGAAAAAGCGCCAGTACGTGGTCGCTTCCTTGCCGTCCAGCAACCCGGCTTCTGCCAGCCAGAAGGCGCCGGTAGCTTCAGCACACAACACCGCCCCGCGCTCATGCTGGGCGCGCAGCCACGGCAGGATTTGCGGGTAGCGTTGGCAGAGGGTGTCGAAGTCGTCCCAGAAGGCCGGGAGGATGATGATGTCGGTGTCTTCCAGTGCGCCATCGACGGGAATGGCTACTTCGCTAAAGCTGCTCACAGGCAACCCGTCAGGGCTGACCAGTCGGGTTTCAAAGCTGGCGGTCAGGCCCAGGCCCAACTGTTTGCCGTGCCGCAGGCTGGCCAGATGAAAAAAATCCTTGGCTTGCATCAGGGTTGAAGCAAATACCCGATCAATGGCCAATATGCTGACGCGCCGCAGGGGCGTTGAGAGTTGATTAGACATGATTTGATTATTCTTATAGGTGAAATTGGTCAACTGACGGCTGGATCGTCTTATTTTTTATCCTGTGTGTCTAGGGCTGCATGCTAAATCCGTAACAGCTGCCGCAGGCTGCGTCCGGCGGCGAAGCCGTCGTAAACCCGGGGGAGCGATCTTTGAATAAAAATCGCGGTGTCTGGGTTTACGATCGCTACGCAATCGAACGCAGCCTGCGGCAGCTACTACGGGGCGATTGGCGACATTGGCTAAGGCGCAGGGTTAGGCTGATCCTTGTGGATGGCTTCTATCCCGGCCAAGACCTCATTCGAGAGCTTCACATCAACGCTGGCGATGTTGCTTTTCAGCTGTTCCATCGTCGTTGCGCCAATGATATTGCTGGTGACGAAGGGTTGCTGGGTGACATACGCCAACGCCATTTGCGCCGGATCAAGACCGTGGTCCCGAGCCAGCGCCACGTAACGCTCACAGGCTGCAACGGCTTGCGGGTTGGAGTAGCGTGAGAAGCGGCTGTAGAGGCTCAGGCGGCCTTTTGGCGGCTGTGCGCCGCCGCTGTACTTGCCTGAGAGCATGCCGAACGCCAAGGGTGAGTAGGCGAGAAGCCCGCATTGTTCGCGAATGGCAATTTCCGCCAGGCCCACTTCGAAGCTTCGGTTGAGCAGGCTGTAGGGGTTCTGGATCGAAACGGCACGCGGCCAGCCACGGCTTTCGGCCAGTTGCAGAAACTTCATGGTGGCCCAAGGCGTTTCGTTGGACAGGCCGATATGGCGGATTTTGCCGGCTTTGACTTGCTCGTCCAGCGCTTCGAGGGTTTCTTCCAGAGGCGTGAACTGTTCATCGGCGTTGTGCGTGTAGCCTAATTGTCCGAAAAAGTTGGTGCTGCGTTCAGGCCAATGCAGCTGGTAAAGGTCGATCCAGTCTGTTTGCAGGCGCTTGAGGCTGGCATCCAGTGCTTGCACGATGTGGGCACGATTATGTTTGAGCTGGCCGTCACGGATGTAGTCGATGCCATTGCCTGGGCCAGCGATCTTACTGGCCAGAATCCAGTCGGCACGGTCACCGTGTTCCTTGAACCAGTTGCCGATATAGCGCTCGGTTGTGGCGTAAGTTTCAGCTTTGGGAGGGACCGGGTACATCTCGGCGGTGTCGATAAAATTGATGCCGGCATTTTTGGCGAACGTAATCTGCTCGAAGGCTTCAGTCTGGGTGTTTTGCTCACCCCAGGTCATGGTGCCGAGAGCAATTTCGCTGACGTTGAGGTCGGTTCTGCCCAGCTTTCGGTAGTCCATCGGATGCTCCTTCGGGTAAACAAACATAAAAGCAGGTTGTATTTTTTTTCGCAATCTGCATAATTGCCGACCTCTTTCTGCAGTGGAAGTGATGCGCCGCCTGCCGAAGAATCTTGCCGTTGAACGGACGCGCTGACCCGAGCCCCCGATAGCGTCTGTATCCGGCTGCCTTTGACTTGTCAAAGTACGCACTATTCAGTAAGATCCGCCGTCTAATTTACAGGGCGGCCCCTGAGGCTATAAAGAATGAAAACTTTTACTGCTAAACCAGAAACAGTAAAGCGCGACTGGTTTGTCGTCGACGCTGCTGGTCAGACCCTGGGTCGTCTGGCCACCGAGATCGCCAGCCGTCTGCGTGGCAAGCACAAGCCGGAATACACTCCGCACGTTGACACCGGTGACTACATCGTTGTTATCAACGCTGAGCAGATCCGTGTCACTGGTGCTAAAACCACTGACAAAATGTACTACTCTCACTCCGGTTTCCCGGGCGGGATTAAGTCGATCAACTTCGAAAAGCTGATCGCCAAAGCTCCTGAGCGCGTGATCGAGACCGCGGTTAAAGGCATGCTGCCTAAAAACCCACTGGGTCGCGACATGTACCGTAAGCTGAAAGTCTATGCGGGCGCTGCTCACCCTCATACTGCTCAGCAGCCCCAAGAACTGAAGTTTTAACGGAATAGTTCATTATGTCGGCGACTCAAAACTACGGCACTGGCCGTCGTAAAACCGCAACCGCACGCGTTTTCCTGCGTCCAGGTACCGGTAACATCTCGATCAACAACCGCACTCTGGAGAATTTCTTCGGTCGCGAAACTGCCCGCATGGTAGTTCGTCAGCCGTTGGAACTGACTGAGACTGTCGAGAAATTCGATATCTACGTCACCGTGATCGGTGGTGGTGTAAGTGGTCAAGCTGGCGCAATCCGCCACGGTATCACTCGCGCACTGATGCAGTACGACGAAACTCTGCGTGGCGCTCTGCGCAAAGCAGGCTTCGTAACTCGCGATGCTCGTGAAGTTGAACGTAAGAAAGTCGGTCTGCGTAAAGCGCGTAAGCGTCCGCAGTACTCGAAGCGTTAATTCGCAGCTTCGTTCAAAAAAAGCCCAGCCTCTTCGGAGCTGGGCTTTTTTTATGGGCGTTAATTATGTGCTGTGTCAACGTGCCACATCAGTAGAGGCCCTATACTGCAAGGGCTGTAGCCGACTCAGAGCGGTATAGACCTTGTAAGAGTAGGGTCTTTTCATTACCATTCGGCAAAATTTAATAACTACAGATTGTTAATTAAAAGAAGCCTGGTTTTACAGGCTAAAAAGCTGATGGGAGAGGACTGATGAGCAATGACGGCGTCAATGTCGGCCGGCGTCGCTTCCTCGTGGCAGCCACATCCGTGGTGGGTGCTGCAGGAGCGGTGGGGGCGGCGGTTCCGTTCGTAGGGTCATGGTTTCCCAGTGCCAAGGCGAAAGCCGCAGGTGCGCCGGTGAGAGTGAATATCGCCAAGATCGAGCCAGGCCAGCAGATGATTGCTGAGTGGCGGGGTCAGCCAGTATTTATTGTTCGCCGCACTGAGGAGATTCTGGCAAATCTGAAAAAGATCGAGGGCCAGCTTGCTGATCCTGAGTCCAAGCAGTCTGATCAGCCTGAAAACTCAGCGAATGAATGGCGATCCATTAAGCCGCAAGTGCTGGTAGTAATCGGAATTTGTACGCATTTGGGGTGTTCGCCGACGTTTCGCCCTGAAGTAGCGCCTGCTGACCTGGGCAAGGATTGGGTCGGTGGGTATTTTTGCCCTTGCCATGGTTCACACTATGATATGGCCGGTCGTGTTTACAAGTCGCAGCCTGCACCTTTGAACCTGCCAGTCCCGCCTTACTACTATGTAGATGGCAGCGATAATGTCATTGTCGTTGGTCTTGAAGGGGAGAGCGCGTAATGAGCAAATTCATGGATTGGATTGATGCTCGATTCCCTGCCACGAAAATGTGGGAAGACCATCTCAGCAAGTATTACGCCCCCAAAAACTTCAATTTCCTCTACTTCTTCGGCTCCCTCGCATTGCTGGTTCTGGTTAATCAGCTTGTAACAGGTGTGTGGCTGACGATGAGCTACACGCCGTCAGCCGAAGAGGCTTTTGCTTCTGTCGAATACATCATGCGCGATGTTGAGTACGGCTCCATCCTCCGGTACTTGCACTCCACGGGCGCTTCGGCGTTCTTTATCGTGGTGTATCTGCACATGTTTCGGGGCTTGCTCTATGGCTCCTATCAGAAGCCGCGAGAGCTGGTGTGGTTATTCGGCATGATGATTTACCTGGCCCTGATGGCGGAAGCGTTCATGGGCTATTTGCTGCCTTGGGGACAAATGTCCTACTGGGGGGCGCAGGTGATCATCTCGCTGTTTGGCGCCATTCCGGTCATCGGCAACGACCTGACGCAGTGGATTCGGGGCGACTACTTGATCTCCGGTATTACCCTGAACCGTTTCTTTGCCTTGCACGTGGTGGCCTTGCCGATCGTGATTTTGGGGTTGGTGGTGCTGCACATCCTGGCCTTGCACGAAGTCGGGTCCAACAACCCGGATGGCGTGGATATCAAAAAGCTCAAAGACGAAAACGGCATCCCGCTGGATGGCATTCCCTTCCACCCGTACTACACCGTCAAAGACATTGTCGGCGTGGTGGTGTTCCTGTTTATCTTCTGCTCGATTGTGTTCTTCTTCCCCGAAATGGGCGGCTACTTCCTTGAAAAGCCTAACTTTGAACAGGCTAATGCCTTCAAGACGCCCGAGCATATTGCCCCTGTCTGGTACTTCACACCGTTCTACGCGATCTTGCGGGCGATTCCGGACAAGCTCTTTGGCGTGATCGCCATGGGCGCTGCAATTGCCCTGTTGTTTGTGTTGCCCTGGCTTGACCGTAGCCCGGTCAAGTCGATGCGCTACAAAGGCTGGTTGAGCAAAATCTGGTTATGGGTGTTCTGCATCTCGTTCGTGATTCTCGGTGTGCTGGGTGTGATGGCGCCCACGCCGGGTCGCACGCTGCTGTCGCAGGTGTGTACGTTTCTGTACTTCGCCTACTTCATTCTGATGCCGTTCTATACCCGGCTTGAGAAGACCAAACCTGTTCCGCAAAGGGTGACTGGCTGATGAAAAAGCTATTGGCTGTATTGATGCTCGTGGCCTTGCCGGTAGTCTCCATTGCTTCTGAACAAGGTGTGCAGCTCGACAAAGTTGACATTGATGTGTCTGACAAGGCGGCCTTGCAGGATGGCGCACGCACGTTCGCCAACTACTGCATGGGTTGCCACAGTGCCAAATTCCAGCGCTATGAGCGAGTGGCCGATGACCTGGGGATCCCCCATGACGTCATGCTCGATAATCTGGTGTTTACCGGGGCCAAGATTGGCGACCATATGAACATTGGTATGCAGCCTGAGGACGCCAAGGCCTGGTTTGGCGCTGCGCCTCCCGACCTCACGCTGGTGGCGCGTGTGCGCGGTACGGACTGGTTGTACAGCTACCTGCGAGCCTTCTACGAAGATCCGTCGCGCCCCTGGGGCGTGAACAACAAAGTCTTCCCTAATGTGGGCATGCCTAATGTTCTGGCGCCATTGCAGGGTCGTCAGGTTATCGGCTGCAAGCAAGTACAGATCGTAGAAGATGGCAAGAAGCAGTATGATCCGCTCACTGGCACGCCTTTGACACATGAAGCATGCGACCAGCTGACAGTGTTGCCTAAAACCGGCGCGCTGACTGAAGAGCAGTTCGATGAGAAGATCAAGAACCTTGTGACCTTCCTGGCCTACTCGGCCAACCCGGTAAAGCTGGAACATCAGCGCATCGGGACCTACGTTCTGCTCTATCTGGCCTTCCTGTTCGTATTCGCTTATCTGCTCAAGCGCGAATACTGGAAAGATGTGCACTGATAGATTTACACGCAATGCTGTTAATCGTGCGCGCCCGAGGTGTCTCTTAAGGGTAACCATGCAGGATGTGCGAGGGGCAAGGTGAATATCTTGCCCCTGCGGATTTTGCAGTTATCGGAGACGTTCCTTGGGCGTGCTCGTTTTGCCGCTCCTGATAATTTCTACAAGCGAGGAGGACCGCCATGGGCGTGACCAATCGGTTGGCCTGTTACTCCGACCCAGCAGACCACTATTCTCACCGAGTGCGCATTGTGCTCGCAGAGAAAGGCGTCAGCGCCGAGATCATCAGTGTGGAGGCGGGTCGTCAACCGCCGAAGCTGATTGAAGTGAACCCTTACGGCAGCCTGCCAACGTTGGTCGATCGTGACCTGGCGTTGTGGGAGTCGACTGTAGTCATGGAATATCTGGATGAGCGTTATCCGCATCCGCCGTTGTTGCCGGTGTATCCGGTAGCGCGCGCCAACAGTCGCCTGTTGATCCACCGCATCCAGCGTGACTGGTGTGCGCTGGTGGACTTGATTCTCGACGCCAAGACCAAGGAACCGGCACGGGTTCAGGCGCGCAAAGAGCTGCGCGAGAGCCTGACAGGTGTTTCTGCATTATTTGCCGACAAACCTTTTTTCCTCAGTGATGAGCAAAGTCTGGTCGACTGCTGTCTATTGCCGATACTCTGGCGCCTGCCTGTTTTGGGTATTGAATTGCCGCGGCCAGCCAAGCCGTTGCTCGACTATATGGAGCGCCAGTTTGCGCGTGAGGCTTTCCAGGCAAGTTTGTCTGGTGTCGAACGCGACATGCGCTAAGGCTTAGGAGCCCTCGATGAATTCAAGCAGACCTTACCTGGTACGTGCGCTCTATGAGTGGATCGTTGATAACGATTGCACACCGCACATGCTGGTTAACTCTGACTACCCGAAGGTGCAAGTGCCTGCGGGTTTTGCCAGTGATGGGCAGATTGTCCTGAATGTTTCGCCAACCGCCGTGCGCAATTTGCACATGGACAACGAAGCGGTAAGTTTTGAAGGGCGTTTTGGTGGTGTGCCGCATACGCTGTACGTGCCTATCCCGGCCATCATGGGCATCTACGCTCGTGAGAATGGCGAGGGTATGGTGTTTGACCTTGAAGAGCACCTGGGTGGTGATGACGAGGATGAGCCGCAAGATGATGGGCCGCCGCCAAGTACTGAGCCGCCGAGACCTTCGGGCCGGCCAAGCTTGAAAGTGGTCAAGTAATAAAAAAGGCGACCTTCAGGGTCGCCTTTTTTGTGCCTGACGTTCAGGTCAGTCGATGTACTCAAACAGCTTTACGATTTTTTGAACGCCGGAAACGCTTTGCACCAGATTGGTGGCCCTTGTGGCCTCTTGCTTGGTGACGAGACCCAGCATGTAGACAATGCCGTTTTCAGTGACGATTTTAATCCGCGAGCCCGGAATTTCACTGTCAGTCAGCATTTGGGTTTTGATTTTGGTGGTCAGCCAGGCGTCATTGTTGCGCGCCAGAATGGATGACGGTGCCATCACTTGCAGTTCGTTGTTGACCTTCTTTACGCGCTGAACGGCTGCAGCAGCCTGTTCTGCCTGAGCTTTGAGTTCGGCGCGCGGTGTTTGCCCGGCCAGCAATACGATGCCGTTGTAGCTGGTGACAACGATGTGGGAGGCGGTGTCCAGATCAGGGTTGGCTTTGGCCACGTTCACGGCCACTTTGGTTTCGATCAAGGAGTCGTCAATTTTGCTGCCAAAAGTACGCGTGCCGCGATCATCTTCAATCGGTGTATCGCGGGTGGCGGTCAGTACCGAACTGCAGCCTGCGGTCAAGCCCAGACACAGGGTCAGGGCAACGAGGCCAAGGCGATTGAAAGTCATTCTTCACTCCCGAACAATTGGCTGTCGATCAGATCACACAAACAGTGGATCGCCAGCAGATGGACTTCTTGGATGCGTGCAGTGACAAGAGACGGGACGCGAATTTCCACGTCCTCAGGCAGCAACAGTGAGGCCATGCCGCCGCCGTCACGGCCGGTCATGGCAACCACGATCATTTCTCGGTCATGGGCCGCCTGGATTGCTTGAATGATATTGGCCGAGTTACCGCTGGTGGAAATGGCCAGCAGTACATCGCCGGGCTGGCCGAGGGCGCGAATCTGTTTGGAGAACACCTCGTTGAAGCTGTAGTCATTGGCGATCGAGGTGATCGTTGAGCTGTCAGTGGTCAGGGCAATGGCCGGCAGGCTCGGGCGCTCACGCTCGAAACGGTTGAGCAGCTCGGATGAGAAGTGCTGGGCGTCGCCGGCGGACCCGCCATTGCCGCACGACAACATTTTGCCTTCATTGAGCAGCGCGTTGACCATCACTTGGCTGGCGAGCTCAATGTGAGGGGCAAGCACTTCCATCGCTTGCTGCTTGGTGTCGATGCTGGCTTGAAAAAGCTGGCGGATCCGGGATTGCATGTCCATCTATGTGACCTTAAGTAGGGCGGCTGGTCGGGCGTGACTCAGGTGTTCCTGAGTGACTTCCCGGCACAAGAATGTGCAGCCCGCAAAGCAAAGCAAAAATCGTTTTAAAAAGGGTGCTGGATAGGCCTGATAGCGTTAGCTGTCAAAGGCGTTCCGTAGCCAGTTCAAGTGAGGTGCGGCGCTGTCCATGGCGACCACATCGAATCGACATGGGTGATTGGCCCAGCGTGTCTCGCGTTGCAAGAAGTGCTGGGCGGCAAGAATCAGTTTTTGGCGCTTGCGTGTGTCAATACTGGCCAGTGCGCCACCCCATTGTGCGTGTTGCCGGTAACGAACTTCGACGAATACTACTGTATCGCCGTCAAGCATGACCAGATCCAGCTCGCCGCGTTTGCATAGCCAGTTTTGCGCCAGCAGCCGCAAGCCATGTTGCTCAAGATGCCGTAGCGCCAGGCGCTCGGCATCTTTGCCGGTGTTTTGGCTGGAGCGCTCAGGCATCAGTTCGGGGTATCGGGCAGGCGTTGTACCTGGCCGTTAACAAACTCGGCCCATGGCAACTGGCGCTCAACGTGCTGGGTTGGGCTCATGCCGAGGCTGCCGGACAAGCCGTCAATCCGGCTATCAGGCAGTGCCTTGAGTTGGCCCAGGCGCGAAGTCAGCGTGTAAGCATCAACGCCCATTGCATAAAGGCGTCCCAGGCTGCCAGCGGCTTGAGGCCATTGCGCGGCAACTTGCTGGCGCAGTGGATTACCTGGTTCAAGCAACCAGGGTGTTTCACAAAAACGTACGCCGTTCATATCGTTGTACTGATCCTGATTGCCGCTCGCACTGAAAACGTGGGACGTGGCATACACAGGCAGGTCGCTGGCGTATTGATAATTGAGGGTCGGCTTGATCTGCTGGGCTTGCTGAGGGGTGGCCGCCAAGAACAGGAACTGCATGGGCTCGCTGGAGTTTTTGCGCTGCTGCACCAAATCGCCAACTTGCTGTGCCAATGCAACGGGTTGATCGATGTATTCAATGCCGACAAGGCTGCCACCGTGGGCTACCCATTCCTGGCGGAAGGCGTTAAGCACGCGCTCACCCCATTCACCCTTAGGCACCATGGCGCCAGCGCGGGTCAAGCCATCGGCACGTGCGCGACGAGCCACTTCACGGGCCTCGTCTTCAGCTGCCAAGCCGAACTGAAACAGCTGCGCCGGGCCTTGAGTGCCTTCGCTGTAGTTCAGGGCCAGTGTGGTAATGGGCAATTGCGAGCGCGCATTGAGTTGCTTGACCAGTGTTTTTTCCAGTGGGCCGACTACCAATTGCACGCCATCGGCTTGGGCCTGACGATAAAAATCGTCCAGCGAAGTCAGGCGTGAGCTGTCATAAAACTGGATGCTCGGCGGGTTTTGGCCAGCCTGTTGAGCTTGATAATGAGCCGCCACGAAGCCGTCACGCAGCGCTTTGCTGACTGAAGCCAGTTGGCCTTCTTGTGGCAGCAGCAGCGCAATTTTAGTCAGTGGCTGGCTGGCCAGTTCCTTGAGTTTGACCAGAGGTGTCGGCAGTTGGATGGCGGCAGGGTGAGCAGGGTTCTGGGCACGCCATTGGTCAATGGCAGTTTGTTGTTCCTGCACGGTGCCGGCACGCTTCACGGCCAGTGCCAATGATGTCCAGCCGCCCAGCAAGCCATTGCTTTGAGCTTGTAATTGCTCGACCGGCAACGCGGCAACCAGCGCCCAGATAGCGTCATTGTTGCTGTTGGCGGCATCGCCCGTCAGGTTTGCGCTCATGGCTACGCGTTCACGCGCAGCCGCGAGGGTTTGCTCATCCGCTTCGAGTGCGCGGGCATGAACCGTATGTGTGCGCACTTGCAGGTCGGCAGGCATCTCGTCCAGTCGCGCAACGCTCGGGTGGCTCAGAGCTGTCAGTGCGGCTTTAGGGTCGTTGCGATTCATCGCCAGCTCAGCGGTCAGCGTGCTGGCAAAAACCTGTTGGGCGGGTTTGAGTTGATCCATCGGCACTTGTGCCAGGATTTGTGCTGCGCGCTCATTATTTTGCTGGCGCATGGCGAGGTCGGCCGCAGACAGGCGCAGCAGTGCGGCCTTTTGCGGATCCTGGCTAGCAGACGCCTGTTGCAGCAGCTGTTCAAGGCTGGCATCCGGGGTCCGGGGGAGTTCGCCAAGGCTGGACGAGGGCGAGCTGGCACAAGCTGCTAGCAGGGCAGCAAGGCAGAGGGCAGTGAACAGCCGCAGGCAGACGGTCATGTAGTGTTCCTGATACTCGATCAAATGAGGGGGAAGTGTACCCAAGCGCTGGCCGGGGCGCGATGTTACCTTCGTTAAAGCTTAAATTTAGATCACATATATGACCTGTGGCGGCTGAAGTTTTCCGGTTATGCGGTTAACGGCCGTTCTTGAGGGTGCTTTCATGAGGGGTCTACGCGTTACAATGGCGCCTTTAACTCTCATGAGGTGTGCGTTTTGACTGCTCCAGGTGCAATGAATTCCGTTGTCGGCTCGCTTTATGTGGTGGCCACGCCCATCGGTAACCTGGACGACATCAGTGCGCGTGCGCTCAAAGTGTTGCGTGAGGTGTCGCTGATTGCGGCCGAAGACACGCGTCACTCCCTGCGTTTAATGCAGCATTTCGGTATTTCCACGCCGTTGGGCGCTTGCCACGAACATAACGAGCGTGAAGAAGGCAGTCGATTTATCCAGCGGTTGCTGGCCGGTGAAGACGTGGCCCTGATCTCCGATGCGGGCACGCCACTGATTTCTGATCCTGGGTACCACTTGGTGCGTCAGGCGCGGGCCGCAGGCGTCAAGGTGGTGCCGGTGCCAGGCGCGTGTGCCCTGATTGCAGCCTTGTCTGCGGCAGGTCTGCCTTCAGACCGTTTTATCTTTGAGGGCTTTCTGCCGGCCAAGGCTGTTGGACGGCGTTCGCGGTTGGAATTGTTGAAAGAAGAACCGCGCACTCTGATTTTCTATGAGGCGCCTCACCGTATTCTTGAGTGCCTGCAGGATCTGGAACTGGTTTTCGGCCCCGAGCGTCCAGCGTTGCTGGCGCGTGAGCTGACCAAAACCTTCGAGACGCTCAAGGGGCTGCCGCTGGCCGAGCTGCGCGCTTTCGTAGAAGGCGACAGCAACCAGCAGCGCGGGGAGTGCGTAGTGTTGGTGGCGGGCTGGACGGCGCCTGAAACAGGTGAGGTGGTCAGCAGCGAGGCCATGCGGATTCTTGATCTGCTCCTCAAGGAAATGCCACTCAAGCGTGCTGCAGCCCTTGCCGCTGAAATAACGGGCGAACGCAAAAATGTGTTGTATCAAGTGGCGCTGGAAAAACAAAAAGCCGATTAAGTGCGGTCTGTGGAGAGTAGCGCTTTGATATTTTCTGGCGCGTTGTTCTGCCGGCAAAAGGTTTTGCAACAGATGAATGTAGTGGCTATGTGGCTTTAGCGCTTGTTCTATACGCTCTGTACAGTTAACCTTTGCGCCGGAGAGTCGATTGGACAGTCGCTGCCCTCTATGAAAATTAGGGGGGGGAGGAAAGTCCGGGCTCCATAGGGCGAAGTGCCAGGTAATGCCTGGGAGGCGTGAGCCTACGGAAAGTGCCACAGAAAATAACCGCCTAAGCATTTCGGTGCCGGTAAGGGTGAAAAGGTGCGGTAAGAGCGCACCGCGCGACTGGCAACAGTTCGTGGCTAGGTAAACCCCACTTGGAGCAAGACCAAATAGGGTCCCAAGGCGTGGCCCGCGCTGGGACCGGGTAGGTTGCTAAAGATGTCCAGTGATGGCCATCGTAGACGAATGACTGTTCACGACAGAACCCGGCTTACAGATCGACTCTCCACCTTTTTCTCTCTGTTTGCTTCGCAAGCAGATCGCTTGTTGAAATATCGAGTCACATCCCTTCGAAACATTCGCAAGCAAACTTGGCCAAGTAATGCCAAAAAGTTCTTACTCTTAATAAACTACTTTAAGTTTTAAGGTTAGAGCCCCGAGTTTGCTGCGTATCAGTTGTCAAAAAATCCCTTCGCTAAATGCTGTACGTCTATTTACCCCGCTAAAACTCCGTTCTGTAAGGATTTTCCTATGGGCAGCTCCTTGACGGTGTGGTGGGCGCATTCCTATAGTGTGCGCAAGTGGCGAAAAGTGGCATAAAGTGGGTTTTTCAGACGTAAAACGCTAAGAATTGGAGTGACGCTCGTGTTTCGTGGAGCTAACGCAATCAGTCTCGATGCCAAGGGTCGTCTCGCAATGCCGAGCCGGTACCGTGACGAGCTGATTTCGAGAAGCTCCGGGCAACTGATCGTGACCATCGATGCGGTCGATCCTTGCTTGTGCGTTTACCCGCTTGATGAGTGGGAATTGATTGAAACCAAGCTTCGTGCGTTGCCTTCGCTACGGGAAGAAAACCGTCGTTTGCAGCGTCTTTTGATTGGTAACGCCGTCGACCTTGAGCTCGATGGCAGCGGTCGTTTTCTGGTGCCGCCGCGGTTGCGTGAATATGCCAGGTTGGATAAACGCGCAATGTTGGTGGGCCAGCTGAACAAGTTTCAACTGTGGGACGAGGATGCCTGGGAAGCTGTTTCTGCCGCTGACCTTGCAGCCATTCAACAACCGGGCGCTATGCCTGAAGAACTGCGTGATTTAATTCTGTGACTATAGATAGCGACTTCAACCACATCACCGTACTGCTCGACGAAGCCGTAGAGGCTCTCGCCGTACGTCCTGATGGATGCTATCTGGATGGCACCTTCGGTCGCGGCGGACATAGCCGCTTGATACTCCAGAAGCTGGGGCCTGAGGGGCGTCTCCTCGGGTTTGATAAAGATCCACAAGCGATTGCCACCGGGCAAGCGCTAGCGGCCGAAGACGGCCGCTTTGTCATTGTGCAACGCAGTTTTGCCGAGATGGGCTCCGAAGTTGCTGCGCGGGGTTTGGCGGGCAAGGTGAGCGGTGTTCTGCTTGATCTTGGCGTATCTTCGCCGCAGCTTGACGATCCAGAGCGCGGCTTCAGCTTTATGAATGACGGCCCGTTGGATATGCGCATGGACCCGAGTCAAGGGATCAGCGCGGCTGAGTTCGTGAACACGGCTTCCCATGAAGAAATCACTCGGGTTTTCAAAGAGTACGGCGAAGAGCGTTTCTCGGGCCGCATGGCTCGCGCTGTCGTTGAGCGCCGCGAAATCCAGCCGTTCGAGCGCACGGGTGATCTTGCTGAGGTGTTGAAAACGGCCAATCCGGCTTGGGAGAAGGGCAAGCACCCGGCCACCCGAACGTTTCAAGGGCTGCGTATTCACGTTAATAACGAGCTGGGTGATCTTGAGGCGGGACTCGAAGCGGCGCTGGAGTCGCTCGAAGTTGGCGGCCGTTTGGTTGTGATCAGCTTCCATTCTCTTGAAGACCGCATCGTTAAGCTGTTCATGCGAAAACTGGTCAAGGGCGAGCCCGACAATTTGCCACGCGGCTTGCCCGTACAGCACGTTGCCTTTATTCCCAAAATCAAGATCCACGGCAAGGCCCAGACAGCTTCTGAAGCAGAGCTCAAGGCCAATCCGCGTTCGCGCAGCGCTGTTATGCGCGTCGCGGAGAAGCTTCGTTGAACAAGCTCTTCGCCAAGCCACTTCCCGGCGGAAGCTTTTTCATGTTGCTGCTATTTATTGGCGTGCTGGTCTCGGCCGTGGGCGTTTCCTACAGTGCTCACTGGAACCGACAGTTGCTCAATACCCTGTACGGGGAGCTGAGCGTGCGCGACAAAGCGCAAGCCGAGTGGGGGCGCCTGATCCTGGAGCAAAGTACCTGGACGGCCCATAGCCGCATTGAAACACTGGCCAGTGAACAACTGAAAATGCACATTCCGGGCGCAGCGGAAGTGCGGATGGTGGCGCCATGATTAAACTCGAAGGCGCACTCTACCCGTGGCGTTTTCGCGTAGTGCTGGCATTGCTGGCACTGCTGGTAGGGGCTATTGCCTGCCAAATTGTCTACTTGCAGGTCATTGACCATGACTTCCTTAAAGGTCAGGGCGATGCGCGCAGCATGCGTCATATCCAGATTCCTGCGCATCGTGGCCTGATTACTGACCGCAATGGCGAGCCGTTGGCTGTGAGTACGCCGGTGACCACGTTGTGGGCCAATGCCAAAGAAATGCAAACGGCCAAAGACCGCTGGCCAGCGTTGGCGCACGCGTTGGGCCAAGACCCGAAAGTACTGACGGCCCGTCTTGAGCAGCAAGCCAACAAAGAGTTTATCTATCTGGTTCGGGGGCTGACGCCGGAGCAGGGCCAAGTCGTTCTCGATCTGAAAGTGCCAGGCGTTTATGGCATCGAGGAGTTTCGACGTTTCTATCCTGCCGGTGAAGTCACCGCGCATATGGTCGGCTTTACCGATATCGACGATAAAGGTCGCGAGGGCGTTGAGCTGGCTTATGACGAGTGGCTGGCCGGTGTTCCGGGTAAGCGACAAGTGATCAAGGACCGACGAGGGCGCTTGATCAAAGACATTCAGGTGACAAAAAACGCCAAGGCAGGGAAGACCTTGGCGTTGTCGATTGACCTGCGCCTGCAATATCTGGCCAACCGCGAACTGCGCAATGCGCTGGTCGAGAACGGTGCCAAGGCGGGCAGTCTGGTGATCATGGATGTGAAGACCGGCGAGATTCTGGCCATGGTCAACCAGCCGACTTACAACCCGAACAACCGCCGCAACCTGCAGCCGGCAATGATGCGCAACCGCGCCATGATCGACGTGTTTGAACCAGGTTCGACCGTTAAACCGATCTCGATGAGCGCGGCACTGGAAACCGGTCGCTGGAAACCGACGGATAAAGTCGAGGTGTATCCGGGGACGTTGCAGTTGGGCAAGTACACCATTCGTGACGTATCGCGCACCGAAGGACCGGTCCTTGACTTGACCGGCATCCTGATCAACTCCAGTAACGTCGGCATGAGTAAGGTCGCTTTCGATATTGGCGGTGAAGCGATCTTCCGGCAGATGGCAAAAATGGGTCTGGGTCAAGACACAGGCCTGGGCTTTCCGGGTGAACGCGTCGGCAATCTGCCGAACTACCGCGAGTGGCGCAAGGCTGAAACCGCGACCCTGTCTTACGGCTACGGCGTTTCGGTAACGGCTATCCAGCTGGTCCACGCTTTCTCGGCATTGGCCAACAACGGCAAGCTGGCGCCACTGACCTTGCTTAAAACAGACAAGGACAAGCCTGTAGAGGGCACCCAAGTCATGCCTGAACAAGTGGCCAAAACCGTTCAGGGCATGTTGCAGGAAGTGATTGAAAACCCACGGGGTGTCTGGCGTGCCAAGGTGCCGGCTTATCATGTCGGAGGCAAGTCAGGTACTGCGCGTAAAACGTCCTCGGGCGGCGTTAAAGGCTATGCGGTGAATTCTTATCGTTCTCTGTTCGCCGGGTTTGGTCCGATGAGCGATCCGCGTTACGCGATCGTTGTCGTGATTGATGAGCCGAGCAAGGCCGGTTACTTCGGTGGTCTGGTCTCTGCCCCGGTCTTCAGCAAAGTCATGTCGGGGACCCTGCGCCTGATGAACGTGACACCGGACAACCTGCCGACAGCCGCCGAGCAACAAGCTGCAGCCGCTGCTGCCACAGCCAAAGGAGGGCGCGGCTAATGTCCCTGAGCCTGAACAAGATTTTTCCTCACGCTGGCCACGATCTGTTGATTCGTGAGCTGACGCTCGATAGCCGCAATGTGCGCGCCGGAGATTTGTTCCTCGCGGTGCCGGGTGGCAAGCTCGATGGCCGCGAGCATATTGGTGACGCACTCAAGCGAGGCGCGGCCGCTGTGGCTTATGAAGTGGACGGCGCCGATGTATTGCCGATCACCGCGGTTCCATTGATTCCGGTCAAGGGGTTGGCCGCGCAGTTGTCGGACATTGCCGGGCGTTTTTACGGTGAACCGAGCCATCATCTGAATCTGGTCGGTGTGACCGGCACTAACGGCAAAACCAGTGTGACTCAACTGGTTGCGCAAGCCCTGGATTTGCTCGGTCAGCACTGCGGCATCGTGGGGACTCTGGGCACTGGCTTTTACGGCGCGCTGCAAAGTGGCCGCCACACCACGCCTGATCCGATTGCCGTGCAAGCCATGCTGGCTGACTTGAAAAAGGCCGGAGCCAAAGCGGTTGCGATGGAAGTTTCGTCCCACGGGCTTGATCAAGGCCGGGTCAGTGCGTTGGCGTTCGATGTGGCGGTGTTGACCAACCTGTCCCGCGATCATCTGGATTACCACGGCACCATGGAGGCCTACGCCGCCGCCAAGGCCAAACTGTTCGCATGGGCTGATCTGCGTTGCCGCGTACTGAATCTGGACGATGACTTCGGTCGTCAACTGGCCACAGAAAAGCACGACTCGCGCCTGATCAGTTACAGCCTTGAAGACAGCAGCGCCTATTTGTATTGCCGCGAAGCAACCTTCGATGATGAGGGCGTGCGCGCCACATTGGTTACCCCGCAAGGTGAGCATCACCTGCGCAGCCCTTTGTTGGGGCGCTTCAATCTGAGCAACGTACTGGCAGCGGTAGGCGCCTTGATGGGGCTCGATTACCCGCTGGATGACATTCTCAAAGTATTGCCCAAGCTTGAAGGCCCGGTGGGGCGTATGCAGCGCTTGGGTGGCGGCAACAAACCGCTGGTGGTGGTCGATTACGCCCATACCCCGGATGCACTGGAAAAAGTGCTGCTGGCCATGCGTCCCCACGCCAAAGGTCAGTTGTTGTGCCTGTTCGGGTGCGGCGGTGATCGTGATCGCGGCAAACGCCCGTTAATGGCCGAGGTGGTTGAGCGTTTGGCTGACGCGGTGTTGGTCACCGATGACAACCCGCGCACCGAATCGCCTGCGCAAATTTTTGAAGATATACGGGCTGGTTTTGCTGCTCCTGACAACGTGACTTTTGTCGCCGGTCGCGGTGACGCGATTTCCAGGATCATCGCCAGCGCTCGTGCTGAAGATGTGATTGTGCTGGCCGGCAAAGGTCATGAGGACTATCAGGAAATTAACGGCGTACGCCACGACTTCTCTGATCTGGTCGAAGCTCAAAAGGCGCTCGATGCTTGGGAGGCCACGCATGCTTAAACCTCTGTTGTTGAGCGAAGTAGCCGACGCCCTTGGCGGGCGTTTAGTCGCAGCGGATAGCCGCTTCAGCGGCGTCAGCATCGACAGTCGCGCAATCACCAAAGGCCAGCTGTTTATCGCGCTGACCGGCCCGCGCTTCGACGGCCACAACTATTTGAATGAAGTCGCCGCCAAGGGCGCTGTGGCTGCCCTGGTTGAGAGAGAAGTGCCTGAGTCGGCGCTGCCGCAACTCGTCGTCAAAAATACCCGCGAAGCCTTGGGTCAACTGGGTGCGCTTAATCGTGCCGGTTATGACAGGTCTGTTGCAGCGATTACCGGCTCCAGCGGTAAAACCACGGTCAAAGAAATGCTGGCCTGCATCCTGCGCACGCGCGGGCCGGTATTGGCGACCAAAGGGAATTTGAATAACGATCTGGGCGTGCCGCTCACACTGCTTGAACTGACTCACGAGCATACTGCTGCCGTGATTGAGCTGGGTGCTTCGCGTCTGGGTGAAATTGCATACACCGTCGCCATGACCCGACCTCATGTTGCTGTGCTTAATAATGCAGGCACTGCTCATGTAGGCGAATTCGGTGGGCCGGACAAAATCGTCGAAGCCAAAGGTGAAATCATTGAAGGGCTGGACGCCGATGGCGTCGCCGTTCTGAATCTGGATGACAAGGCTTTTGGTATCTGGAAGAACCGGGCCGCGGGCCGCAAGGTGCTCAGCTTTGCGTTGAGCAACCCTCAAGCCGATTTTCACGCGGGCGATCTGACCCGAGACGCACGGGGCTGCCCCGGTTTCACACTGTACAGCCCGATGGGTGTTGAGCAGGTTCAACTCAACCTGCTGGGGACTCACAACGTGGCCAATGCATTGGCCGCTGCGGCCGCTGCTCATGCGTTGGGTGTGTCGATGTTTGGCATCAAAACCGGCCTTGAAGCGGTGCAGCCGGTCAAAGGGCGTGCGGTTGCTCAAGTGACGGCCGCTGGCTTGCGAATTATTGATGACACTTACAACGCAAACCCCACCTCAATGTGCGCCGCCATTGATATACTCGCCGCCTTTTCCGGTCGCACCGTCCTGGTGCTCGGAGATATTGGCGAGCTGGGTGAGTGGGCGGAGCAAGGACATCGTGAAGTAGGCGCATATGCCGCCGACAAGGTTTCAGCGTTCTATGCGGTGGGACCGATGATGGCTCATGCCGTCTCTAAATTTGGACCACAGGCTCGTCATTTCGCCAATCAGGCTGACCTGATCAAGGCGCTTCGCGCTGAGCACCAAACCAACACCACTATTTTGATCAAGGGCTCGCGCAGTGCAGCGATGGAAAACGTCGTTGCGGCTTTGTGCGGTTCCAGCGGGGAGAAACACTAATGCTGCTGCTGCTAGCGGAGTATCTGCAACAGTTCTATAAAGGCTTCGCGGTCTTCCAGTACCTGTCCTTGCGCGGGATTCTTGGGGTACTGACCGCGTTGACCTTGTCGTTGTGCCTTGGGCCGTGGATGATCCGCACCCTGCAAAACCGCCAGATTGGCCAGTCGGTTCGTAATGATGGTCCGCAGTCACACTTGTCCAAGTCCGGTACGCCCACTATGGGTGGTGCGCTTATTCTGTCGGCGATCACCGTCAGCACCTTGTTGTGGGCTGATCTGAGCAACCGCTATGTCTGGGTCGTGATGATTGTGACCCTGCTGTTCGGTGCCATTGGTTGGGTAGACGATTATCGCAAAGTGATCGAGAAAAACTCCCGCGGCCTCCCGAGCCGCTGGAAGTATTTCTGGCAGTCGGTTTTCGGTCTGGGTGCAGCGATCTTTCTATACGCCACAGCCCCTAGCGCTGTTGAAACCACACTGATTCTGCCGATCCTTAAAGATGCCAGCATTCCGCTGGGCATTGGTTTTGTGGTGCTGACCTACTTCGTGATCGTGGGGTCGAGCAACGCCGTCAACCTGACTGATGGCCTCGACGGCTTGGCGATCATGCCAACGGTAATGGTGGGCGGTGCCTTGGGTATCTTCTGCTACCTGTCGGGTAACGTGAAGTTCGCTGATTACCTGCTCATTCCGTACGTGCCGGGGGCAGGCGAACTGATTGTCTTCTGTGGCGCGCTGATAGGCGCTGGCCTTGGATTTCTGTGGTTCAACACCTACCCGGCGCAAGTCTTCATGGGCGATGTCGGCGCGCTGGCACTGGGTGCTGCGCTGGGCACCATTGCAGTGATTGTGCGCCAGGAAATCGTGCTGTTCATCATGGGCGGTGTGTTCGTGATGGAAACCCTGTCAGTGGTGATACAAGTCGCGTCCTTCAAGTTGACCGGCAAACGGGTGTTTCGCATGGCACCGATTCATCACCACTTTGAACTCAAGGGCTGGCCTGAGCCGCGAGTGATTGTCCGTTTCTGGATTATCACCGTGATTCTTGTGCTGATTGGCCTTGCCACTCTGAAGCTGAGGTAGAACCTGTGTCTCTGATCGCTTCTGACCACTTCCGCATTGTTGTCGGCCTCGGCAAGAGCGGCATGTCTCTGGTGCGCTTTCTAGCGCAGCAGGGCGTGTCGTTTGCTGTGGCTGATACGCGGGAAACACCACCGGAGCTGGCCACGCTGCGCCGTGACTACCCGCAAGTGGAAGTGCGTTGTGGCGAACTGGATGTCGACTTCCTGTGCCGCGCCGATGAACTCTACGTGAGTCCCGGTCTGGCCCTGGCGACGCCTGCGCTGCAAGCGGCGGCTGCCCGTGGGGTGAAGCTGTCGGGTGACATCGATCTGTTCGCGCGTAACGCGAAAGCGCCCATCGTGGCAATCAGTGGTTCCAACGCCAAGAGCACCGTGACCACGTTGGTTGGCGAAATGGCGGCGGCTGCCGGTAAGCGCGTGGCGGTCGGCGGCAACCTCGGTACTCCAGCGCTCGATCTGCTCAACGATGACGTCGAGCTGTACGTGATGGAGCTGTCTAGCTTTCAGCTGGAAACCACCAATCAGCTGGGCGCCGAAGTGGCCACCGTGCTGAATGTCAGCGAAGACCACATGGACCGTTACAGCGGTCTGCCGGCTTACCATCTGGCCAAGCACCGGATTTTCCGCGGGGCCAAACAGGTGGTTGTCAATCGCCAGGATGCCTTGACCCGCCCACTGATGGGGGAGGGTCTGCCGTGCTGGACCTTCGGTCTGAGCGCGCCTGACTTCAAGGCCTTTGGCCTGCGTGAAGAAAACGGCGAAAAATACCTGGCCTTTGAATTTCAAAACCTGATGCCGGTGCGCGAGCTGAAAGTGCGTGGCGCCCATAACCAGGCGAATGCGTTGGCCGCTCTGGCGCTGGGGCATGCCGTAGGCTTGCCGTTCGACGCCATGTTGAGCAGCCTGCGCCGCTTCACCGGGCTTGAACACCGCTGCCAATGGGTGCGTGAACTCGATGGGGTGAGCTACTACAACGATTCCAAGGCCACCAACGTGGGCGCTGCACTGGCAGCCATCGACGGTTTGGGTGCCGACATGGATGGCAAGCTGGTGCTGATCGCTGGCGGGGATGGCAAGGGCGCTGACTTCAGCGGCCTGCGTGACTCCGTGGCCAAGCATTGTCGCGCCGTGGTGTTGATTGGCCGTGATGCGGATTTGATCGCTGCAGCCTTGGGCGAGGAAGTACCGCAAGTGCGAGCCGTTTCGCTGGACGACGCGATTGCACAAAGCCGCGTGTTGGCGCAGCCGGGTGACGCCGTGTTGCTGTCTCCGGCCTGTGCCAGCTTCGACATGTTCAAGAACTACGAAGAGCGCGGCCAGCTGTTCGCTCGCGCTGTGGAGGCCTTGGCATGATCTTCGGCATTATCAAACCTTATCCTTCACCCTTGATCACGGGCCGTGGCATTGACCTCGACTTCCCGTTGCTCGCCGGCTGCCTGGCGCTGCTCGGTCTGGGCCTGGTGATGATTACTTCGGCGTCGTCCGAAGTGGCTGCTTTGCAGTCAGGCAACACGCTGTACCACATGATCCGCCATCTGTTTTATATCGTGCTCGGTCTGGGCGCTTGTGTGCTGACCATGATGGTGCCGATTGCGACTTGGCAACGTATGGGCTGGATGTTGCTGTTGGGTGCGTTCGGTTTGTTGGTGATGGTGCTGCTGCCGGGAATTGGCCGT
Source organism: Pseudomonas sp. 2024-210 (assembly GCF_045062345.1). Lineage (NCBI taxonomy): Bacteria > Pseudomonadati > Pseudomonadota > Gammaproteobacteria > Pseudomonadales > Pseudomonadaceae > Pseudomonas > Pseudomonas sp. 2024-210. The sequence continues at coordinate 225,117 of NZ_JBJGEJ010000006.1, forward strand.
GAGGTCAACGGTTCCATGCGCTGGATTGGCTTCAGCTTTTTCAACGTCCAGCCTTCGGAAATTGCCAAGGTATTCGTGGTGATTTACCTCGCCGGTTATCTGGTGCGCCAGCAAAAAGAAGTTCGCGAAAGCTGGATGGGCTTCTTCAAGCCGTTCATCGTGTTGCTGCCAATGGCCGGTCTGTTGCTGATGGAGCCGGACTTTGGCGCAACGGTTGTAATGATGGGGGCGGCAGCGGCGATGCTGTTTCTGGGTGGCGTCGGTCTGTTCCGTTTCGCCCTGATGGTGGCGCTTGCAGTCGGTGCAGTATTCGTCCTGGTACAGGCTCAGCCTTACCGGATGGCGCGTCTGATTACCTTTACCGACCCGTGGTCCGATCAATTCGGTTCCGGCTACCAACTGACCCAGGCACTGATTGCGTTTGGTCGCGGCGAATGGTTCGGGGTGGGCTTGGGCAACAGCGTACAAAAGCAGTTCTACCTGCCAGAAGCTCACACCGACTTCGTGTTCTCGGTGCTGGCTGAAGAGCTGGGCGTGGTCGGCTCGCTGCTGACCGTGGCGCTGTTCGTGTTCGTCTGCGTACGCGGCATGTACATCGGCCTGTGGGCTGAGCGCGCCAAACAATATTTCGCCGCCTACATGGCGTATGGCCTGTCCTTCCTGTGGATTGGCCAATTCCTGATCAATATCGGGGTAAACGTCGGTCTGCTGCCAACCAAAGGTCTGACCTTGCCGTTCCTCAGTTATGGCGGCAGCTCGTTGGTGATTTGCTGTGTGTGTATGGGTTTGTTGCTGCGCATCGAGTGGGAGAGTCGAACCCACCTGGGCAGCGAAGAGACCGATTTCAAAGAAAGCGACTTCGCAGAGGAGCCGAACCATGGGCGCTAATGTGCTGATCATGGCGGGCGGCACTGGCGGGCATGTGTTCCCGGCACTGGCGTGCGCACGTGAGTTCCAGGCGCGTGGCTACACCGTGCATTGGCTGGGAACACCGCGTGGCATCGAGAACGAACTCGTTGAGCCCGCGGGCTTCAAACTGCACCTGATTAACGTGGCGGGCCTGCGGGGCAAAAGCAAACTGTCGCTGCTCAAAGCGCCGTTTGTGCTGCTCAAGGCTTTGTTTCAGGCGCGCAAAATTATTCGTCAACTCAAGCCTGTTTGCGTGTTGGGCTTTGGCGGCTACGTCACAGGCCCAGGTGGCCTGGCGGCGAAAACCTGCGGAGTGCCCGTGATCATTCACGAGCAGAACGCGGTGGCCGGAACGGCCAACCGTTTGTTGGTACCGATGGCGAGCCGTGTGTGTGAAGCCTTCCCGCAAACCTTTACAGCGATGGACAAATTGCGCACCACCGGCAACCCGGTGCGCAGTGAGCTGTTCGGTCTGGCGCCGCGCGCTCCACTGCAAGGCCGCAAGGCGCGCCTGCTGGTGCTGGGCGGGAGTCTGGGTGCTGAGCCGTTGAACAAACTCTTGCCTGAGGCAGTGGCCAAAGTACCGGCCGAGGTGCGTCCTGAGGTGTTTCATCAGGCGGGCAAGCAACACGATCAAATAACGGCCGAGCGTTATCAAGCGGTCGGCGTTGAGGCTGATGTTCAGCCGTTTATCAAAGACATGGCCCATGCCTATGGCTGGGCCGACCTGGTGGTTTGTCGCGCAGGCGCGCTGACTGTCAGTGAACTGGCTGCGGCCGGTCTACCTTCGCTGTTGGTGCCTTTGCCCCACGCGATTGACGACCATCAGAGCCGTAATGCCGACTTTTTGGCACGCGAGGGCGCCGCCTTCCTGATGCCGCAAGCGACAACTGGCGCAGCTGAACTGGCTGAACGCCTGACAGAGGTATTGATGCAACCGGAACGACTGAACAGCATGGCGACCCATGCTCGCCGCCTGGCCAAACCTGATGCAACCCGCAACGTTGTTGATATCTGCCTGGAGGTGGCCAATGGTTGAGAATCAGAAAGCCATTCCACAGCCGGAAATGCGCCGTATCCGTCATATTCACTTTGTCGGTATCGGTGGTGTGGGCATGTGCGGTATCGCCGAGGTATTGCTTAACCTCGGTTACCAGGTGTCGGGTTCCGACCTGAACGCATCCCCTGTGACTGAACGCCTCGAGTCGTTCGGCGCGAAGATTTTTATCGGCCATCTCGCTGAAAACGCTGCCCATGCCGATGTGCTGGTGGTGTCGAGCGCGGTCAATACCTCTAACCCTGAAGTCGCTAATGCGCTGGAACGTCGTATTCCAGTGGTGCCTCGGGCCGAGATGCTGGCTGAGTTGATGCGCTATCGCCACGGTATTGCCGTTGCCGGTACGCATGGCAAAACCACCACCACCAGCCTGCTGGCGTCCGTATTTGCGGCCGGTGGTCTGGACCCGACCTTTGTCATCGGTGGCCGGCTGAATGCAGCAGGCACCAATGCTCAGCTGGGTACCAGCCGCTATCTGATTGCCGAAGCTGACGAAAGCGATGCCAGCTTTCTGCACTTGCAGCCGCTGGTCGCCGTTGTGACCAACATCGACGCCGACCACATGGCGACCTACGAAGGTGACTTCAACAAACTGAAGAAAACCTTTGTTGAGTTCCTGCACAACCTGCCGTTCTACGGTTTGGCCGTGGTGTGTCTCGACGACCCGGTAGTGCGTGAAATCCTGCCGCTGGTCAAGCGTCCAACGGTCACGTACGGCTTCAGCGAAGCGGCAGACGTTCGGGCGATCAATGTTCGCCAGCAAGGCATGCAGACCTTCTTTACCGTTCTGCGTCCTGATCGTGAACCTCTGGATGTGTCGGTCAATATGCCGGGCAACCACAACGTATTGAACGCCTTGGCCACCATTTGCATCGCTTCGGATGAAGGGATCAGCGATGAGGCCATCGTTCAGGGGCTGTCTCGCTTTGAAGGTGTCGGTCGACGCTTCCAGGTGTACGGCGAGCTGCCCGTGGAAGGGGGCAGTGTGATGTTGGTGGACGACTACGGTCACCACCCGACCGAAGTGGCCGCCGTGATCAAGGCGGTACGCGGGGGCTGGCCGGAGCGCCGTCTGGTCATGGTGTACCAGCCGCACCGTTTCAGTCGCACCCGCGACCTTTATGACGATTTTGTGCAAGTGCTGGCCGACGCCAATGTGTTGTTATTGATGGAGGTCTACCCGGCCGGTGAAGAGCCTATCCCGGGGGCTGACAGCCGTCAGCTGTGCCACAGCATCCGTCAACGGGGTCAGTTGGACCCGATCTACATCGAGCGCGGTGTTGAGCTGGCACCGATCGTCAAGCCGCTGCTGCGTGCTGGCGACATCTTGTTGTGCCAAGGGGCGGGCGATATTGGCCGTCTGGCACCGCAACTTATTAAAAGTCCGCTGTTTGCCGGTGCTGTTGTTGCAGCCACAGAAGGGAAGTTGAAATGACTGCTGCCTACGCCAACCTGTTCTCGACCATTGCCCCCGCCGACTTCGGCCGTGTGGCAGTGCTGTTCGGCGGCAAAAGCGCCGAGCGCGAGGTGTCGCTCAACTCCGGCAATGCCGTGCTTGCAGCGCTGCAAAATGCGGGCGTCGATGCATTCGGCATTGATGTAGGCGACGATTTCATCTCACGCATTACGCAAGAAAAAATCGACCGCGCCTTTATCATTCTTCACGGCCGTGGTGGCGAAGACGGCAGCATGCAAGGGCTGCTGGAGTGCCTGTGCATTCCTTACACCGGCAGCGGCATCCTCGCCTCGGCACTGGCCATGGACAAGCTGCGCACCAAACAGGTGTGGCACAGCTTGGGTATTCCGACTCCGCGACACGCCGTGCTGGCCACTGAAGCTGATTGTATTTGCGCAGCGAAGGAACTGAGCTTCCCTTTGATCGTCAAACCGGCCCATGAAGGTTCAAGTATCGGTATGGCCAAAGTGAACAACGTTGATGAATTAATCAGCGCGTGGGCCGAGGCCAGTAAGTACGACTCGCAAGTATTGGTAGAACAATGGATCACCGGTCCCGAGTTCACCATCGCCACCCTGCGTGATCAGGTGTTGCCACCGATTGCACTGGGCACTCCGCATACGTTCTACGACTACGACGCCAAGTACGTGGCCAACGACACTCAATACCGGGTGCCGTGCGGTCTGGATGAGGCCAAGGAAAAAGAATTGATGGACCTCACCGCCAAAGCCTGTGAGGCAATTGGTATTGCCGGTTGGGGCCGTCTGGACGTGATGCAGGATGCCGAAGGGCAGTTCTGGCTGCTTGAGGTCAACACGGCCCCGGGCATGACCGATCACAGTCTGGTGCCGATGGCGGCCAAGGCTGCCGGTCTGGATTTCCAGCAACTGGTGTTGTCGATCCTGGCCGCCAGTGTTGAAGAGTCGCGAGGTTAAGACCATGCAAGGCGCATCGCTTCGTCATCAGCAACCTGTTCCCGGCCGTAAGCCGGTGCCACGGGGTGCAAGCCGAATGGTGGCTAAAGAGCCGATGTCGGGGCGTCTGCCAAAAGCCAATTTTGGCTTTTTGAAGATGTTGTTTTGGCCGGTCTTGTTGGTTGTGTTGGGTTATGGCACCTACGAAGGTGCGCAGCGCTTGATGCCGTACGCGGACCGCCCGATCAGCAATATCAACGTGCAGGGTGATTTGACCTATATCAGCCAACAAGCCGTGCAGCAGCGCATTGCCCCCTACATGGCCGCGAGCTTCTTTACGGTGGATCTGGAAGGCATGCGCACCGAGCTTGAGCAAATGCCATGGATTGCCCACGCAGAAGTACGCCGCGTGTGGCCTGACCAGGTGGTCATTCGCCTTGAAGAGCAACTGCCCGTCGCTCGTTGGGGTGATGAAGCTTTGCTCAACAACCAGGGGCAGGCGTTTACACCGCGTGAACTGGCCAATTACGAGCACTTGCCGCAGCTGTTTGGTCCACAACGGGCTCAGCAGCAAGTGATGCAGCAGTATCAGGTGTTAAGCCAGATGTTGCGTCCGATGGGCTTTTCCATCGCCCGTCTGGAGCTTCGTGAGCGCGGTAGCTGGTTCCTGACCACCGGAGCTGGCAGTGCAGGGCCGGGAATCGAGCTGTTGTTGGGGCGCGATCACCTGGTAGAGAAAATGCGTCGATTCATAGCCATCTATGACAAGACGCTTAAAGAACAGATTACGAACATAGCGCGCATTGATTTGCGTTACGCCAACGGATTGGCCGTCGGCTGGCGGGAACCTGTGGCTCCCACGATAGCCCAACCCGCTGTCGCGAAGAATTAAGAAGAGGCAGGACCCATGGCAAACGTGCAAAGCGGAAAAATGATCGTCGGTCTCGATATCGGCACCTCCAAGGTGGTGGCGCTGGTGGGCGAGGTCGGTGAAGACGGCACGATCGAAATCGTCGGTATTGGCACGCATCCGTCCCGGGGCCTGAAAAAGGGCGTGGTGGTGAACATCGAGTCCACCGTGCAATCGATCCAGCGCGCCATCGAAGAAGCGCAGCTGATGGCCGGTTGCCGGATTCACTCGGCATTCGTCGGCGTGGCCGGTAGCCACATCCGCAGCTTGAACTCCCACGGCATCGTGGCAATCCGCGACCGTGAAGTCAGCTCTGCAGACCTTGAGCGTGTACTCGATGCTGCACAGGCTGTCGCGATTCCTGCTGACCAGCGTGTGCTGCACACACTCGCGCAGGATTACGTGATCGATAACCAGGAAGGCGTGCGTGAGCCGCTGGGCATGTCGGGCGTGCGTCTGGAGGCCAAGGTGCACGTGGTGACCTGTGCAGTGAATGCCGCCCAGAACATCGAGAAGTGTGTACGTCGTTGTGGCCTTGAGGTTGATGACATCATCCTTGAGCAGTTGGCCTCGGCTTACTCGGTGCTCACCGATGACGAAAAAGAGCTGGGCGTGTGCCTGGTCGACATCGGCGGCGGCACGACCGACATCGCTATTTTCACCGAAGGCGCCATCCGCCATACGGCAGTGATCCCGATTGCGGGTGATCAGGTGACCAACGACATCGCGATGGCGCTACGCACCCCGACGCAGTACGCCGAAGAAATCAAAATCCGTTACGCCTGTGCACTGGCCAAACTGGCGGGTGCCGGTGAAACCATCAAGGTGCCGAGCGTGGGCGATCGTCCTCCGCGCGAGCTGTCTCGTCAGGCGCTGGCCGAAGTGGTCGAGCCGCGTTACGACGAGCTGTTCACCCTGATTCAGGCGGAGCTGCGTCGCAGCGGCTACGAAGACCTGATTCCGGCAGGCATTGTCCTGACCGGCGGCACTTCGAAAATGGAAGGCGCAGTTGAACTGGCGGAAGAAATCTTCCACATGCCAGTGCGTCTGGGCGTTCCGCACAGCGCCAAAGGCTTGTCTGATGTTGTGCGCAATCCGATTTACTCCACCGCTGTGGGCTTGTTGCTGTACGGACTGCAAAAGCAGTCGGACGGTATTTCCATATCGGGTATCAGCAACCGCGACAACTACAGCAGTGATGAACAGAAAGCCCCTGTGTTCGAGCGCCTCAAGCGCTGGGTGCAGGGCAACTTTTAAAGCATGAGCAGTAAAAGATTCAAAGCGGTAGAAGTAGGCGAAAAAAACTAGAGAACTGTAAGGAGAGGGACCATGTTCGAACTCGTAGACAACATCCCGCAAAGCCCGGTAATCAAGGTTATCGGTGTTGGTGGTGGCGGTGGCAATGCTGTTAACCATATGGTTAAGAGCAACATCGAAGGTGTGGAATTCATCTGCGCCAACACTGACGCACAAGCGCTCAAAAGCATCGGCGCGCGTACCATCCTGCAATTGGGCACTGGTGTGACCAAGGGCCTGGGTGCCGGCGCAAACCCTGAGGTCGGCCGTCAGGCTGCTCTTGAAGACCGTGAGCGCATCGCTGAAGTGTTGCAGGGCACCAATATGGTGTTCATCACCACGGGTATGGGCGGTGGTACCGGTACCGGTGCTGCGCCGATCATTGCCGAAGTGGCCAAGGAAATGGGCATCCTCACCGTTGCGGTGGTGACACGTCCATTCCCGTTCGAAGGTCGCAAGCGCATGCAGATTGCTGACGAAGGTATTCGTCTGCTGTCCGAAAGCGTCGACTCGTTGATCACGATTCCGAACGAAAAACTGCTGACCATCCTGGGCAAGGACGCGAGCCTGCTGTCTGCGTTTGCCAAGGCTGATGACGTGCTGGCCGGTGCCGTTCGCGGTATCTCCGACATCATCAAGCGTCCGGGCATGATCAACGTCGACTTTGCCGACGTGCGTACCGTGATGAGCGAAATGGGCATGGCGATGATGGGCACTGGCTGCGCCAGCGGTCCGAACCGTGCGCGTGAAGCCACCGAAGCGGCCATTCGCAATCCGTTGCTCGAAGACGTAAACCTGGAAGGCGCTCGCGGCATCCTGGTTAACATCACTGCCGGTCCTGACCTGTCACTGGGTGAATACTCCGACGTGGGCAGCATCATCGAAGCCTTTGCTTCGGAGCACGCGATGGTCAAAGTGGGCACGGTGATCGATCCGGACATGCGCGACGAATTGCACGTGACCGTGGTAGCGACTGGTTTGGGCGCGAAAATCGAGAAGCCGGTTAAGGTCATTGATAACGTGCAGGCTTCCTACGCCGCCTCTCAGGCACATACCGCACCTGCTCGTCAGGACGCACGTACCGAGCGTCAGGAACAGCCAGTGGTGAATTACCGCGATCTGGATCGTCCAACCGTGATGCGTAATCAGGCTCAGCAAGGGGCAACAACTGCTGCCAAACTGAATCCGCAAGACGATCTGGACTACCTGGACATCCCGGCTTTCCTGCGTCGACAGGCTGATTAATGAAATCAATCAGGGGGATTAAGGTGATTGGTATTCAGCAAAGGCTCGGTCTGCTATTATCGCCAGCCTTTGTTGATACCAGTTCGCAATTTGCGCTGAAGCGGCCAATGCCATGATTAAACAACGCACCCTGAAAAATATTATCCGTGCCACAGGTGTCGGCCTGCACTCCGGTGAGAAGGTCTACTTGACCCTCAAACCTGCGCCTGTGGATACCGGCATCGTGTTTTGTCGTGCAGACCTTGACCCTGTGGTGCAGATTCCTGCTCGCGCGGAAAACGTCGGCGAGACGACGATGTCGACCACGTTGGTCAACGGCGATGTAAAAGTAGACACGGTAGAGCACTTGCTCTCGGCCATGGCTGGCCTGGGGATCGATAACGCCTACGTCGAACTCTCCGCGTCTGAAGTCCCGATTATGGACGGTAGCGCCGGGCCTTTCGTGTTTCTGATTCAATCGGCGGGCCTGGAAGAACAGGACGCGCCGAAGAAGTTCATTCGAATCCTGCGTGAAGTGACCGTAGAAGATGGCGACAAGCGCGCCACCTTTGTCCCTTTCGAAGGCTTTAAGGTGAGCTTCGAGATCGACTTTGATCACCCGGTTTTCCTTAACCGTACCCAAAGTGCAAGCGTGGATTTTTCCAGCACTTCGTTTGTTAAAGAAGTCAGCCGCGCCCGTACTTTCGGTTTTATGAGTGACATCGAGTACCTGCGCAAGCACAACCTTGCACTAGGCGGTAGCGTAGAAAACGCCATCGTGGTTGATGCTAACGGTGTACTGAACGAAGACGGTCTTCGCTATGAAGACGAATTCGTGAAGCACAAGATTCTCGACGCCATTGGTGATCTTTACCTCTTGGGCAATAGCCTGATTGGTGAATTCAGGGGCTTCAAGTCTGGCCATGCACTGAACAACCAGCTGCTTCGCAAGCTGATTGAGCAGAAAGATGCTTGGGAAGTCGTGACCTTTGAAGATGCCAGCACGGCACCGATCTCGTACATGCGTCCGGTTGCAGCTGTTTAAGTAAAAACTTCTTTCTCTAGTTTTGAAAGCCACCCTCGGGTGGCTTTTTTTATGGTGCGCATTCGCACCGTTGCGGCGGTTAAAGGATTTCGGGGGAAGGCTTGATCGCATTAAGCCCGGTCTGGTTGATTGCAACGACTCGGTTTCTGCCCCCTTTCTTGGCTTGGTACAGGGCTTTGTCCGCCATGCTTAACAGCACTTGAACGTCATCCCCTGGCTTGGCATAACAGGTGCACGCCCCCAGGCTTGCCGTGAGTTTTTGCTTACCCTGGGGCAAAGTCTCCATCGCATCGACTGACGAGCGGATTTCTTCAGCCAATTGTCGGGCGCCCGCCGCATCGGTGTCGGCCAGTACAACGGCAAACTCTTCTGCGCTGTAACGAGTGGCCAGATCTCGGGGTCGACGCATGTGCGTTTTGATGATCTTCGCGACCCGACGAATAGCCTCATCGCCACTCTGATGCCCATAGAGGTCGTTGAATTGTTTGAGGTGATCAATATCAATCATCAAAAGCGATACAGGCCGGCCAGTGCGCTGTGCAATACGCCATTCTTCGGCAAGGGTTTTATCCAAGACGCGGCGATTGGCCAACCCGCTCAAAGGATCTGTTGAGGCGAGTTCAGCGAGCGAGCGCTCGGCCTGTTGGCGCAAGTTCAGTTCATGACTTAGCAACAGCGTCAGCCAGATCAAGCCCAGGCACAGCAGCAGGGTGGCGGTTCCGATCAGTAAGGCTGTATGCCACCAACTGCTGAAAATATATTCCCCAGATAAGCCCACCACCACCACGACAGGCAAGTTGTAAACCTGAGCGAACGTATAGAGCCGTGGCGTCTGAAAGGTTTCAGACATAGCGATAAAGCTACCGTACCCCTCATTCAGCAGTCGCATGTAGTTGGGGTAGCTGCTCAGGTCTTCCCCTGTACGAATGGAGGGGATCGGAGGGTATTGCACGAGCATGATGCCGTCAGTGCGAAAGAGGCTTATGTTGCCATCGGGGCCCAAATCCAGGCTGCGTAACAGGCTGGTGAAGTAGTCCAGCTTCAACTGGGCCACTGCCACGCCCGCAAAAGAGCCGTCTGGTGCGGACATACGGCGGGAAAATCGGATGCTCCAGTCGCCATTTCTACCGCTGTTTTGAAACGGGCGACTGATGAAGATCTCTCCGCTGTCCAGCTCGCGATGCACCTTGAACCAAGGTTGCTCGGTTACGTTCTCGCCCAGGACGACGTCCGCAGCTGAAGTTGCAATCAGGTTGCCCACCGCGTTGAGTACATAAAAACCGCCGTTTGAAGGCAGCTCGCTGGCTTGGTGAAACAGCAGTGTGTTTTTAAGGGGTTGAGGAAAAGAATCGAGGGCATGGCTTTGAAACAAACTGATCAAGCTCATCAGCGCCGTGTCGTAAAGCGATACGGTATTGCGTGCCTCACGATCAATCAGTTGCACAAGATTAAACGCTGAACGCGTGGCCTGTTGTTCAGTGTTGCGGTACTCGCGCACCAGCAAATAGCTGACGATGCACAGAGCCGTCACCACTAGCAGGGTTGTGGCGCTTATCAGCATGCGCTGCGTGATGATGCGTGTGCGAACGAAAGATGTAATAGCTCGACCCTCACTGATGTCAACGGCGCTGGGCATGAGTCACAGTCAAAAAGCTCAAGGCCAGCAAGCGCCAGCCTTGAGCTTATCGTTTAAAACACGTCAAGAGGATAGTCGATGATTACACGGTACTCATCAACATCGTTATCCACCGTTTGGTAAGCCGTGTTGCCGCGGTTAGACGCCCAGCGCAGGTTGATCGCGAGGTCTTTGGCTTTGCCGTCCTGTATCACGTATTTAAGGCCCAGATCGCGCTCCCAGTGACGGGCGTTTTTACCTTCGGGGTTGTACCAGTTGCCGTAACCGATGCTGTTCGGGTCAGCTTTTGTCAGGTCCAGTTCACCGTGCGAGTACGAAACAGTCGACGTCAGCCCCGCAATTCCAAGGCCCGCAAAATCGTATTCGTATTGCAGCTTCCAGGAGCGTTCGTTGGGTCCGTTGAAGTCTGAATATTGCTGTGAGTTATCCAGATAGACACTGTCGCCTTGATTGATGTAGTCAAACGGGGTGTCGCCATTCACCCGCTGATACACCGCCGTGACGGTGTGGCCCGCCATTGCCAGCGCCAGGTGCAGGCTGAAGGTGTTGTTGTCGATGTCCCCGAGCAGCGCTTTGCCGCTGTTCTCGGTGTGATAGAAATGCACACCGGGGTTGAGGCTGATGCTCTCAGTCAGCGCGTGGGTGTAGTCCAGATCGTAGTAGTACTGGTTCCATACATCCTTGAGCTGTGCGGCATACAGGTTGCTGGTGATCTGCGGGACGCCGCTCCACGCTACGCCCGCCCAGGTCAGGTGCTTGGTGGTCTGATCGCCGAGGTCGCCATAGGTGGTCGTCAGGCGGTGCATGCCGCTCTGGTTGTAGGGTTTGTTGAAGCTGACCTGACCGCCTTCCAGCATCCAGCCGTCAAAGCTATTGTTCGTCAGGCTGACGCCGCGAAAGGTTTGCGGCAGCATGCGGGTTTCACCGCCGGCAATCACCGGATTGGTCAAAAACAGATCGCCGGCTTTAAGTTCAGTGTCGAAGGCACGGATTTTCAGTGCAGCGCCTGCGGACGAAAATGAGGTCGGTGCTTTGCCGTTACCATCACTGACAGGCAGGATGCTGCTGCCATCCGTACCGCCACCACCGTCGAGCTTAAGGCCCAGCATGGCGTACGCGTCCAGTCCGAACCCGACCACGCCTTGAGTGAAGCCCGACTCGAACTTACCGAGAAATCCTTGGCCCCATTCTTTGCTGTCATCGGCATGCGGGCTGCGGATGTCGTGGTTCATGTAGTAGTTGCGAGCGTGCAGGTTGAGGCTTGAGCCTTCAATAAAACCGTCTTGAGTGGCCTCGTCGTCGGCGTGGGCGAAGGTAGAGATCGTTGCAGCCAGGGCAATGAATAACGGACTGAGTTTGAGTGAAGACTTCACCAGTGAGTTGCTCCTTGAGAGTGGCGGCAGTTTTTATTTTCTTTTAAAAAGTTCTGTTCTTGTTTTAAAGCGCCCCGTGCGGCGGCGACTTTTTCAGGCACAAAAAAAAGCCGCTATGATAGCGGCTTTTGAAACAGTCAGTCACATCTGTAGCGTGTGAGCGACTGGGTCGGGAAGTCGTGTTGCCTCGGATCAGCTGTCTTTCGCTTCATCGGACGTGCTAGCCGTAGCTTGTGTTTGCTGAGGCTGCGCAACGTTTTGCTGCTGTGCTGTGAGCTCTTCCTGGTGCTGTTCGAAAGCGGCTGCGCGGGCCGCATTTTGCGCGACGAATGCAGGCGATTCTTCCGCCATGGCCAGGGGCGACAACAACAAAGATGACAAAACGAAAACGCTAGCCATACCCATACTGCTGGACATTTCAAAGACCTTCTTGCTGAGCAAGTTCTGTTTGGTTGAGACAAATTTATAGCGGGATGAGGGGGCGAAAAAGCCTTGTTTTGAACAAGGACTTTTGCGTTTTAAGTAACAAAGGCTGAGAGGTTCGGGCTAGACGCTTCGTGGCTGTTGCCGATGGCTATGTCGGGATGTACAGCCCAAACGTATTGAGGTTTGCACGGCTATACACAAAGACATCTCCGCCATGCATTTGAGCAATCGCCTTGACGATTGCCAGCCCCAGACCGTGATTGGCACCGCTGTTATGGCGTGAGGCATCGACACGATAAAAGCGTTCAAACAAGTGAGTGAGATGCTCTTCGCTTATGGGCTCACCGGGATTACTGATGCTGATGCTCACTCGTTCAGCGGTCTGGATGATCAACACTTCAATCGTTTGCCCGGCATCGGTGTGCTGCACTGCGTTGTTGAGCAGGTTAATCAGCGCTCGACGCAGATGGGCTTTTTCAATGTTGGCGTGGGCATCGCCACTGACGTTGACCTGTACATGCGCATCTTCAAGGATGAACTCAAGATACTCCAGAGTCGTTGCGACTTCGTCTGCCAATGAGGCATGCACCAATTTACTGGCCTTGCTGCCCTGATCGGCACTGGCCAAAAACAGCATGTCGTTAATGATGGTGCGCAAACGCTCCAGTTCTTCAAGGTTGGATTGCAGCACCTCGAAGTAATGTTCGGCCGAGCGCCCCCGAGTCAGTGCCACTTGGGTCTGACCAATCAGGTTGGTCAGTGGCGAGCGCAGTTCATGGGCCACATCGGCATTGAAGGACTCCAGTCGGTTGTAGGCCTGTTCGACCCGCTCCAGGGTGGCATTGAACGCGTGGGCGAATTGATCCAGCTCGGGCGGTAATGAGGCCAGGTGCAAGCGTCCGGACAAGCGGGGTGGTGTGAGCTTTTGCGCTTCTTCAGACAGCTTGATCAGGGGTTTTAGGCCAATAGTGGCCACCCAGTACCCCAATAGCGACGCGAGCAAAACGCCAATTATTGCCAGGCTGACCAGCGCCACCAGTAAATGGTGCTGAGTTTGGCGAAAGGTCTCGGTGTCGATGGCGATCAAAAAGCGCAGGGGTGGACGCTGATCTTTGGCCGGCATCTGGCTGATCAACACTTTGAAGGGGTAGGCTTCGCCGGGCAATTGCAGGTCACGCACGCCCGGTGGCCCTTTGGCAAATGCCCGGACGGTGGCGTCAGGCTGACCGTATTCATAATCGGGATGATCACTGATGACCCAAAACCGAATGCGCTTGTCTTCTTCACTGAGCAATTTGAGTTTGGCGCTTATTTTGGCCCAATGATCTGGGTTGCCAAATCGGTTAATGGACGATTCCAGTACGCTGTAACGCGCATCCAGCTCCGCTTCGGGCAGTAAGCCAATGCTTTTGTCGACTTGCTGGTAGAGCGCCCCGCCAATCAATACAAATACCAACAAGGCCACCAGCGTAAACAGCGCGCTCAGGCGCAGGGCGATGGCGTTAAAGCGATTGGGGCGCTTAGTCACTGCGCCGCTCCAGTACGTATCCCATGCCGCGGATGGTGTGCAGCAATTTGTGTTCAAAGGGGCCGTCGAGTTTGGCGCGCAAGCGTTTGATCGCCACCTCGACCACATTGGCATCGCTGTCGAAATTGATGTCCCAGACCATTTCTGCAATGGCCGTTTTAGACAGGATTTCACCCTGGCGTCGGGCCAGCACGCTGAGCAGTGAAAATTCTTTGGCGGTCAGATCCAGCCGACTGCCGGAACGGGTTGCCTTGCGGCTGATCAAGTCGATCCACAAGTCATCGACCGTCACCTGCACCGGTTCATGGCCGCCGCTTCGGCGGGTCAATGCTTGCAGACGGGCGACCAGTTCCAGAAATGAAAACGGCTTGCCCAAGTAATCATCGGCCCCTTCGCGCAGGCCGCGAATGCGGTCTTCTACCCGCTCGCGCGCGGTCAGCATGATCACCGGGGTTTGTTTGCGCGCGCGAAGAGCGCGTAACACAGCAAAGCCGTCCAGGCCTGGCAGCATCACATCAAGCACGATCACCGCGTAATCGCTTTCCAGTGCCAGGTGCAACCCTTCAAGGCCATCGCGGGCCACATCCACGGTGTAGCCTTGCTCGGTCAGGCCGCGGTGCAGGTAGTCGGCGGTTTTATCTTCATCTTCAATAATCAGAACGCGCATGACCCGCCTCAGTGATTTGTCGCCAGCTCGCTGACAGGTTTGGAACGATGGAACAGCCGTTCGAGCCACAAGTATATGACTGGCGTGGTAAACAGCGTCAGCGCCTGGCTCACCAACAGCCCGCCGACGACGGCAATGCCCAGGGGCTGGCGCAGTTCAGCGCCGGTGCCATAACCCAGCATCAACGGCAGTGCGCCGAGCAAGGCGGCGAGGGTGGTCATGATGATGGGCCGAAAACGCGTGAGGCAAGCTTCGTAAATCGCCTGTTCGGGCGTTAAGCCGCGAGTGCGCTGGGCATCAAGGGCGAAGTCGACCATCAAAATGCCGTTTTTCTTGACGATACCGATCAGCAGAACCAGGCCGATCAGCGCCATGATGGAGAAGTCCTGACCGCACAGCCATAACATCAACAGTGCGCCAAGCCCGGCCGAAGGTAAGGTTGAGATGATGGTCAGCGGGTGTACAAGGCTTTCGTACAGCACGCCGAGAATGATGTACACCGCCACCAGCGCCGCCAGAATCAACCACGGCTGGCTGGCCAGCGAGCTCTGGAAGGCTTGTGCCGCGCCCTGAAAGTTGCCGCTGATGGTGGCCGGCATGCCAATTTCGTTTTTCGCTTGATTGAGCATTAACACCGCATCACCCAGCGCCACGCCTGGGGCGAGGTTGAACGACAGGTTGGCGGCCGGAAACATGCCGTCATGGCTGATGGACAATGGGCCGCTGACCGGCGCATTGACTTTAGCCACGGCCGACAGCGGCACCATTTCGCCGGTCAACGGGGAGCGCAGGTAGAAGTAGTTGAGGCTTTGCGCCTGGCCACGTTGCTGCGTATCGACTTCCAGAATCACGTTGTACTGATTGATTTCGGTCTGGAATTCATTGACCTGGCGCTGGCCAAACGCATCGTACAACGCCTCGTCCACATCGGTCGCGGTAAGGCCAAAACGTGCGGCAGCATTGCGGTCGATAGTGATCGAGGTGATGCTGCCACCCAGTTGCAGGTCGTTGGACACGTCGCGGAAGGCCGGGTTGGTCCGCAGCTTTTCAGTCAGCCGCTGAGTCCAGGTATTGAGCGTCGGCCCATCGTTGCTTTTGAGTACATATTGATACTGGCTGCGGCTTGGCCCCGAGCTAAGGTTGATGTCTTGCCCGGCGCGCAGGTACAGCACGATGCCCGGCACGTTGGCCAGTTGCGGGCGGATACGGTCGATAAATTCGCTGGCGGACACGTCGCGGTCGCCGCGATCCTTGAGGGCAATCCAGAAGCGTCCGTTGGCGATGGTCTGGTTGCTGCCGGTCACCCCCACGGAGTGGGAAAATGACTGCACGGCGGGATCGTTGCTGACGATGTCGGCCAGCGCCAGATGCTTTTGCTTCATGTCACTAAAAGAAATATCAGACGCCGCCTCAGTGGTGCCAAGCACGAAGCCGGTGTCCTGTACCGGGAAGAAGCCTTTGGGGATCAATACATAGCCAACGATGGCCATCGCCAGTGTGACAGCGAAGATCCCCAGCATCAGCCGTTGGTGCGCCAGTGCGCGTTGCAACGCTCTGTCGTAAAGCCTCAGCAAGCGTTCACCAAACCCCGGTTTGGCATCGGCGTGATGCACCGGCGCGCGCATGAACAGCGCTGCCAGCGTGGGCGCCAGGGTCAGCGACACCAGCACCGAAATCAAAATGGTCGAGGTGGCGGTCAGGGCGAACTCCTTGAACAGACGGCCCACTACACCGCCCATAAACAGCAGTGGGATAAAGGCCGCCACCAGCGAAAAGCTGATCGACACCACAGTAAAGCCAATTTCGCTGGAGCCTTTGATCGCCGCATCACGCATGCTCTCGCCCGCTTCGAGGTGGCGGTGAATGTTTTCCACCACCACGATGGCATCGTCGACCACAAACCCCACGGCCACGACAATGGCCACCAGTGTCAGGTTATTCAGGCTGAAGCCCAGCACATACATCAAGGCAAAACTGGCAATCAGTGAGACACCGAGCACGGCGGACACGATCAGGGTGGCTGACCATTGGCGCAAGAACAGCGCCATGACGGCGATCACCAACAGCACGGCAATCAGCAAGGTTATTTCCACCTCATGCAAGGACGCGCGAATGGTTTTGGTGCGGTCGCTCAGTACGGTGACTTCAACCGATGCCGGGAGCATCGCTTGCAAGCCGGGCAGGGCGGCCTGAATACGGTCTACGGTCTCGACAATGTTGGCGCCAGGCTGGCGCGAAATCACCAGGTTGAGGCCCGGCTGATGGCCGGACCACGCTTGCACATAGTCGTTTTCGGAGCCGTCGATCACACGCGCCACGTCCCGAAGTTGTACCGGGGCCCCCGCTTTGTAAGAGACCACCAACTGGCTGTACTCGTCGGCGTTGAACAATTGGTCGTTGGTCGACAGGGTCGAAATGCTCGAAGGCCCGTAGAGCGCACCTTTGGCAAGATTGAGGCTGGTTTGTTGAATGGCCAGACGTATATCGGCCAGCGTCAAGCCAATGGCGGCCAGTTTGTCCGCAGACGCTTGTACCCGGATCGCGGGACGCTGCTGGCCAGTGATATTGATCAAGCCCACGCCGTCGATTTGGCTGATCTGTCGGGCCAGCAAAGTTTCGACGTAATCGCTCAGCTCGGTGCCGGGCATTTGCATTGAGCTAATGCTGAGGATCAATACCGGGCTGTCCGCCGGGTTGACCTTCTTCCAGGTCGGTAATGTCGGCATGTCCTTGGGCAACTTGCCGGATGCGGTATTGATGGCCGCCTGTACTTCTTGGGCGGCGGTATCAATGCTTTTGTCGAGGGTGAATTGCAGGGTCAGGGTGGTCGAACCCAGCGCGCTGCTGGAGGTCATTTGGGTCATGCCGGGGATGGCGCTGAACTGCACTTCCAAAGGTGTGGCCACCGACGACGCCATCGTGTCGGGGCTGGCGCCGGGTAACTGCGCAGAGACCTGAATGGTCGGGAATTCCGCCTCGGGCAAAGGCGCGATGGGCAGCCGCGGGAAGGCGATCAACCCCAGCAATACCAGCGCAAAGGTCAGTAACACTGTGGCTATCGGATGATCAACACACCAGGCAGAGAGCGAGCGGCTGCGGCTCATGGTTGCACCGGCGCGTCGGTTAGCCCCGGTTCGCTCAAAACGGTGATGCGTGAGCCCGGTTTAAGTCGTGACTGGCCATCGCTGACCAGTGTGTCGCCCACATTGACCCCGCTGATCACGTTGAGCGTCGTGTCTTGATAGATCATCTGCACCGGCACGGTTTCAACCGAGTCGCCCGCCGTGCGGTACACGAAGTAATTATCCAGCCCGCGCTGCACGACCTGCGGCGGCACCACGAGGGCGCGTTGTTCAAGCCCGGTCTGGATCTCGATATTGACTAACTGGCCGGGCCACAAGGTATGGGTGGGGTTATCGAATTGAGCTTTGACTTTAATCGTACCGGTGGTTGCAGAGACCTGGTTGTCGATCAGACTCAAGCGCCCTTGGCCCAGCGGCGTGCCACCGGGGCCGGCGTTACCTAGAAAGGCTTTGACCAAGGCCGGTTGCGGGGCGTCGAGGAGTGTGTGCAAGGTCGGCAGCCACTGTTGCGGTAACGAAAACTCCACGGCAATCGGGTCGATTTGAGTGACAGAAAATAGGCCCTGTGCATCGCTGACGCGCAGGAAGTTGCCCGGGTCAGCCGTGCGAATGCCGACACGACCCGACACCGGCGAGTGAATTTGGGTGAACGATAACTGAACCTCTGCGGCGGCAATGGCGGCCTGATTACCTTGCGCCGTGGCGTTGAGTTCATTGACCAGCGCCTGTTGCTGGTCGAGGGTTTGTTTGGACACGCCGTTGTCGACACTGAGCAACTGGTAACGCTTGAGGTTGATCCGGGCAACGTGCAGCTGCGCCTGATTCTGCCCCAGCTGGGCTTTGGCTTGAGCGAGGCTGGCCTTGATTGCGCGGTCATCGAGCGTTGCCAGCAAGTCCCCGGCTTTGACCGTCTGGCCTTCGGTTACCAGCAGTCGGGTCAGAATGCCGTCGATTTGCGGGCGTATGGTCACACTGTGCAGCGACAGCACTGATCCAATCCCGCTCACATAACGCGGCACATCTTGCTGAACCACGTGAATCACTCTGACCGGTACGGGCGCAGCACCGGATGACGTGAGGGGGGTGGCGCGTGTGGCCCACCACAGTGTGCCGCCGATAAGGGCAACCACTAATGCCCCCAGCCATATTTTATTGGTTTTAGTGGGCATGCCGGTTAGACGCCGTGTGCGTGAGATTGTTGAGTAGGCTCATCCAAGGGTTATAGCGCGTGAACCCGGTCAGTACAGTGACGGCTAACTGACATTACTGACAGCTAAATTTAAAAATTGTGAAGGCTTGTCAGGATCTGTCATATAAGGCCGATAGGCTTATAAGAAAGAGGAGCGCTCCAGCGTTCCCGCACGGAGATGCATCATGAAGAATGTAGCGTTCGGGCTGTCGGCATACGTGATGATGGGGCTGATAATTGAAGTAAATGCCCAGACAGCCGTAGACGGGGGCACCCTCTATTTTCGAGGCTCTATCGTCGAGCGAATGTGCGATCTGGGCACTGGCGCCAAGGTCACGTATGGCGCCTCAACCGAGCGTATCAACGTCACTCCCTCAGTCGTACTGGCCGTGAACCGTGCTACCCGGGTATGCCGCTTTGCTGACCTACCGTTTGTCGCGTCGTATCAGGTGCTCGAACCCGCAGGCGCCCGTATAGAGTCTCCGAGTGAAAAGGGTGTGGTAACTATTTCCTACTTGTGACTGAGCGGCGGGGGAACGAGGCAGGTATACTGCGCGGCTTTTCGCCAATTGGCCTGATTATTCCCGTATCCCGGAGCCTTCATGACTACTCCTACACAAACAACCGCTCCTGATGCTGTGGACACGGTTGACAGCGAAACCCGCCTCACTGCCGAAGAAAAGCCGGTGATCCCGGCCTTCAAATTCCCGTTCAAGCCCGCCGAGTTTGCTAAAGCCAAATCTCAGGGCAAAGCGTATTACCAGAAGAGCGGGCTTGGCGGCCACGATACAACGCCGGGCGCACCGCCGCATGGCACGCGTAAAACCATGGGCAAACGCTGATCAACGCGACTATGGGTTAGAGCACCCGTTCGCGTTGCACCACGGTCATGCCGTGTTTTTGATACAGGCACAAGGCCGTGTGATTGTGTTCCATGACCTTGAGGTCCACGCAGGCTTCGCGACGTTGCTCAAAGGCCGCGAACACATGGCTTAGCAATGCCTCGCCCAAGCCACGGCGCTGGTGGTCGGGATGCACGACCAAATCCTTGAGGAAGGCGCTTGTCCAGGCTTGTGCAAACGCGATGACCTGACCTTTGCGCAGGAGTGCAAAACACAACTGCGGATCATATTCAGCGTCATGCACCAAGGCGTGTTGCCAGTGCGCAAGCGATTCGACGCTGCCTTGGCCGCAACCATACGCCAGGGCAAGCAAGGCGTGGGCCTGAGGCAGCCATTGTGGGTCCAGGGTTGCTAGCGTTACGTCGTCAGGCCAGCGAACGGCTAATAAGGGTTCGCGCAGGTCTTTACGTAACAACAAGCTGTAGTCACTCATGCTGTTTAATAGCCTTGGTCAGCAACCGTGCGCGCTGCCTGAATCAGGCATTGCGTCAACTCCGGCGATGAAAACTTGGTCAGCACCGCATTGGCTCCGGCCAAGTGGGCTTTCTGGGTGTTCATGGTGCTGTTCAATGAGGTATGCAACAGCACATACAGGTGAGCAAAGTCGGGGGTGTCGCGTACCGTACGGGTGAACGCGTAGCCGTCCATTTCAGACATTTCGATGTCCGAGACCACCACGTTGATCTGCTGCGGCGTGCCTTGTAACTCCAGCAGGCGGTCGATGGCTTCCTTGGCGCTGCGGGCAGTGTGGCAATGCAAGCCTAGATTGCGCAAGGTGATGACCGATTGTTGCAAGGCCACCTGGCTGTCATCCACCACCAGAATTCGCGCGTTGGCCAGCAGTTTGGCATCTTCACGGCTGAGAACTTCAGCTGAGTTTTCAACTCGGGTGGGGGCAATACCGTGAATGACTTTTTCGATGTCCAGTATTTGCACCAGCGCACCCTCGACCTGGGTAACGCCGGTGATGTACGAGCGTTTGCCAGAGCCATAGGGCGGCGGGCGAATGTCCGTCGTCAGGCAGTGCACGATCTTGCTGACGGCTTGTACGTGAAGCCCCTGTCTGGAGCGGCTGACATCGGTCACGATCAGGCAGCCGCCATCAGGATCGAGCAACGGTTGTTCGCCGATGGCACGGCTCAGGTCGATTACTGAAAGAGACAGGCCACGCAGCACCGCAATGCCTTTCACATGGGGATGCGATTCGGGCATTTTGGTCAGTGGCGGGCACGGAATGATTTCACTGACTTTGAGCAGATTGATTGCCATCAGCTTGCCGCTGCGCAGGGTAAAGAGCAGAAGCGAAAGTGAATCTGCGCGGGCGTTGTTAGAGGACATAAAAACCTTCAAAAGGCCAAGGGTGGCGTGGGATACAGGGTTATCGACCTGATCGGGTTGGGCTTTAGGTGGTCTGTGAGATTGTGTGGTCTTCACGACCCTCTCCCAAAGGGAGAGGGGGCTGGATTTGCTTTTGCTGTTGGTCCCCTCTCCCTTTGGGAGAGGGCAGTGTTTACTTCAACCCCAATCGCTTGGCCATCCGCCCCAGATTCGCCCGGTCGACCCCCAGCTCGCGGGCCGCGCTGGCCCAATTATGCTGATGACGTTCCAGGCAGGCGCTGATGAGCTGCCTCTGGTAATTCTCAGTGGCATGACGCAAGTCGCCCACGTTTTCTATGCTCATCGGCGGCTCATTCATGCCAGCGCGCTCTGTGACAGTCGGCAAATCAAGATCCGCCGCCGTCAACGTCAAAATACGCGGTCGAATGGTGCAACGGCCCAAGGCTTTTAACGCGCTGCGCGCTATCAGGTGTTCCAGTTCTCGCACATTCCCCGGCCAGTCATAGTGCAGCAGTGCGGCTTGGGCATCGGCGCTTAACCGTAGGCTGCCAAGGCCCAGGCGCGAACGGTTTTGTTCCAGAAAGAAGCCACTTAACAGCAGCACATCCCCCCCGCGCTCACGCAACGCCGGAACCCTGAGCGGGTAGACGCTCAAACGATGGTAGAAGTCTGCACGGTAGCGACCGCTGCGCACTTCTTCGGCCAAATCCCGGTTGGTTGCCGCGATTAAGCGCACGTCGACACGATGCTCCTGATCTGAACCCAAGCGCTGCAACTGTCCACTTTGCAGCACGCGTAACAGCTTCGCCTGTATCGTCAGTGATAATTCGCCCACTTCATCCAGAAACAATGTGCCGCCATTGGCCAGTTCGAATTTGCCGCGCCGATCTTGGGTGGCCCCTGTAAAAGCGCCTCGCACATGGCCGAACAGTTCGCTTTCTACCAATGTGTCGGGCAACGCAGCGCAATTGAGGCTGATCATCGGTTTATCTGCGCGCGGCGAGGCCGCATGAATGGCCTGGGCCACCAGCTCCTTGCCGACTCCAGTTTCGCCTGTGATCAGTACAGTCAAGTCACTGCTGCCTACCAAGGCTATTTCTTCAAGCAGGCGTTTGTGTGGAAGGCTCTGGCCGATCAGTTCTTTATCAGGTGAATCGTGGGCCTGACGGTACGATTCGGCCCTTTGCTGTTCATCCTCGACCCGCAGAGCCAGGTGCTCAATGCGCTGGGCCACTTTAACCGTAGCCGCTGCGAGGCTGGCAAAAGCTTGAAGGTCATCCAGTTCAATGGGTTCAAAGCGTTTTGGGTCCAGCGCGTCCAGCGTCAATAATCCCCAGGGCTGCTCATCAACAAACAGCGGGCAACCCATGCAGTCGTGAACTTCCAGGTGATCGCCCAAACCATCCACCAGTCCGTCGTAGGGGTCCGGCAGTTCGCAATTACTGGGAAAGCGCGTGGGGCCGGGGCTGCTGAGCAGAAATTCAAAACGCGGGTGTTCGCTGACTTTAAACCGCCGGCCCAGTGTGTCGAGGCTTAAACCATCGACGGCCAAGGGCACCAACCATTCACCGTCCAGCCTTAATAACGCTGCCGCATCGCACGGCAGCAAGGTGCGCAGTGCATGCAGCAAGCGGCGGTAGCGTTCACTTTCAGGCAGGTCGCGGGCCAGGTCAGCGACCAGTGGCAAGAGTGTGGTGAGCAGCAATTTTGCAGTCATTTTGACCTCGTGTAGTCGATATGACTCTAGTTCAGAGTGGGTCAAAATGACAAATATATTTATAAGTTGATGATTTACAAGGCTTTATATGTTGGCACGAATAGTGATGTGTAGAGGGCAATGGTTCTACATTATCAGGAGTCACTCTTATGCTTACTGCTCAAGATCGTGCCATCGTCAAATCGACTGTACCGCTGCTGGAAAGCGGTGGTGAAGCACTGACCACTCATTTTTATCAAATGATGCTCGCCGAGCACCCTGAAGTGCGTCCTTTGTTCAATCCGGCCAACCAGGCCAGCGGAGCTCAACCTCGGGCACTGGCTAATGGCGTATTGATGTATGCCCGTCATATCGACCAACTCGACCAGTTGGGTGATCTGGTGGCACGTATCATCAACAAGCACGTTGCCCTGCAAATTCTTCCCGAGCATTACCCCATTGTTGGCAGCTGCCTCCTGCGGGCCATAGAAGAGGTGCTGGGCCGCGACATTGCCACCCCTGAGGTGCTTGCAGCCTGGGGTGCCGCCTACAATCAGCTGGCTGAAATTCTGATAGGCGCCGAGGCGGCGCTGTACGAAGAAAAGGCTAATGCGCCGGGTGGCTGGCGTGGCGCGCGGGAATTCAAACTGGTGGCCAAAGTTGAAGAAAGCGCTGAAGTGACCTCTTTCTACTTCCGCCCGGTGGATGAACAGGCCATTTTAGAGTTCACCCCCGGTCAGTACATTGGTCTCAAATTGAATATCGATGGCGAAGAAGTGCGTCGTAACTATTCATTGTCGGCCACAGCCCAGCTGGGCCGCTACCGCATCAGCGTCAAGCGTGTGGACAGTGGCGTAGTGTCTAACTACCTCCATGAGCGTATGCAAGTGGGCGATACCCTTAAGCTATTTCCACCCGCTGGAGAGTTCACCCTGACCGAGAGCGATAAGCCTTTGGTATTGATCAGCGGTGGCGTGGGCATTACTCCGACCTTGCCAATGCTTGAAGTTGCGCTCAAAACAGGCCGTCCCATTCATTTCATTCACTGTGCCCGCAATGCCCGTGTACATGCGTTCCGCACGTGGGTCGATGAGCTGGCCGAGCAACACCCTCAGCTGAAGCGTTTCTACTGCTATGAGGAGCATGACGAAGGGGCAGACCATGTTGGCCTGCTGACGGAGGAGGTGCTGGCACAATGGTTACCTGCTGATCGTGATGTAGACGTGTACTTCCTTGGCCCGCAAGGCTTTATGCGCTCGGTAAAACGCCACCTCAAGGCGCTGGGCGTGCCAGAGCAACAAAGCCGTTATGAGTTCTTCGGCCCGGCTGCGCTGTTGGATTGATCTAACTGTAGCCGCTGCCGAAGGCTGCGATCGGTTGCGCCGCCGATCGCAGCCTTCGTTCCTCGACAGCGACTACGGGGTTTGGCCGCACCCTGTTTCGACGCATGGGTGCTGCTTCCAGTCTTTAATGCTGCATTAATTACCTTACGCCACGTTTATCCACACAGTTTTCACTCCTTCAGGCTGCAGGTCTGCGTGTAAACTGCGGACTTTTCCATTATTCAGGCTTAAGGGATGCGCGATGACACATGACACGATGCGTTTGGGCCCCGAGAAGCGCTTTCTGGCGTTGCTCGGGTTGATTTGCCTGGCGCTGATCGGTGGGGCGTTATACATGCAAATCGTTCTCGGCGAGGCGCCATGCCCGCTGTGCATTCTGCAACGCTATGCCTTGTTACTGATCGCACTCTTTGCCTTTATCGGTGTGGCGATGCCGACCCGGCGCAGTATTACGGTGTGTGAGGTGCTGGTGGTGCTCAGTGCCATTGGCGGCATTGTCGCGGCGGCGCGCCATGTCTATATCCTTTCCAACCCGGCCGTGAGCTGTGGCCTTGATGTGTTGCAGCCCATCGTTGATGGTCTGCCGCTGGCTGCGATTTTCCCTTTGGGTTTTCAAGTCGATGGCTTTTGCTCAACGCCTTATCCCCCAGTATTGGGCTTGTCGCTGGCGCAATGGGCGTTGGTAGCGTTTGTATTGACCACCTTGCTGGTGCCGGTGGGCATTTACCGCAATCGCAGAAAAACACAGTAAAGCCTTTGCAACAGTCCCGTACTTCTTCTGGAAGTACGGGTTTTTTATGTCCTCCCAAAATGTCAACAGGATGTGATGAAGCATTAAAAAAAGGGTCTGCTAAGCTGCGACATATTGTCACGCAAAGGGTGTCGCACAGCGGATTTAGCGGGGGAAGGCGGGTCATAAAACCGCCGATCGGGTATTAATGGATCACGGCTTACTTCTGTAAGGCCGGGGTTGAAAAGTACGTTGGGCGACTCAATGGAAAATCGCTGTAAGCCTCTTTGTTTGGGCGTTTACGCGGGTTGACGATGGGGTAGTCGTGCGCTAAAAAGAGGCGTTTTTTGAAAGGGTCAGTGGCGTGCTACAAGCGACGTCGAGAGGGCTTAAGAGCCTGTGGCGTAATAATAGTTAGGGATTGTTACCGTAGCCGAGATGAATTATTTCGGTATGAGACATGGTTTATGGAGGGCTACCTAACTACAATCGCACGCACTGAACGTCCAGCCTGCTCGTCCCTGAGCCCAAGCGGGTAGTTGACGGACGTCTGGGCAGTTCGACAGGCGTCCCATGCGACTCCCAGGTACTGGCAACCCTTCTAAGTTCTGCACCAAATGGATTTGGTCCGTAACAAGGCCATTGACCACGTATCAAATAAGAAATCACTGCTACCCCGGAATTCGCCTAATCGCCTGATAGTGATAGTGATAGAGCAGGGCTTCATTCAATTCCGGAAAAGAGCCAACGCTTGGCAGGGTGAAGCGTTGGCGAAAAAAACCAACTGCATTGTGCAAGCTGTTTTAGAGGTCGTGAGATGACTAAAAAAAGGTACCCCAGACTCCTTGGCTTATTGCCACTTTTCGGCACGTTGCTGCTGGGAGGTTGCAATTGGACATTGCTCAATCCAGTGGGGCAGGTCGGGATCGAAGAGCGTAATCTGATCATCACTGCAACATTGTTGATGCTCCTGGTTGTGGTCCCGGTCATCGCGATGACGTTTATCTTCGCGTGGAAATACCGTGCGTCGAACAAAGATGCTACCTACGCACCTAAATGGTCGCACTCCACCAAGATCGAAGTCGTGATCTGGACTGTTCCTATCCTGATCATCCTCGCCTTGGGCGTTTTGACCTACAAGTCGACCCACGCTCTGGATCCATACCGTCCACTTGAGTCCGACGTCAAACCGTTGACCATCGAAGTGGTAGCAATGGATTGGAAGTGGCTGTTCATCTACCCGGAACAGGGTATCGCCACTGTCAACAAGATCGTGTTCCCGGCCAATACGCCGATCAATTTCCGTATCACCTCTGACACGGTCATGAACTCGTTCTTCATTCCAGGCCTGGGCGGCCAGATCTACGCCATGGCCGGTATGACGACCAAGTTGCACTTGATTGCCAACCACAACGCTGAACTGGATGGCATCTCTGCCAACTACAGCGGCGCGGGCTTCACCGGCATGAAATTCAAAGCAATTGCGACCTCTCAGGCCGATTTCGACGCCTGGGTAAATGAAGTCAAAGCGTCACCTAAACAGCTTGATCAAGCTGAATACGCCGCCTTGTCCAAGCCAAGTCAAAACAACCCCGTTGCGCTTTATTCTTCGTACGCACCGAACCTGTTCCAGACCATCATCGACAAGTATGAAGGTATGACACCAGGCAAGCCGGTGAAGCACGAGAAGAAAGCAGTCGCCGGGACCGATGGGGTGGACGAGAGTTCGAATTCAGCTGCCGGGGCAGAGGAGTAAACGATGTTTGGTAAATTAAGTTGGGAAGCGGTCCCATTCCACGAGCCGATCGTAATGGTGACCATTGCCATGATCGCGCTGGGTGGTCTGGCACTGTTTGCAGCAATAACCTACTTCAAGAAGTGGACCTACTTGTGGACTGAATGGCTAACGTCAGTCGACCACAAGAAAATCGGCGTGATGTACATCATCGTCGCCATGATCATGCTGCTGCGCGGTTTTGCCGATGCCGTCATGATGCGTACCCAGTTGGCCATGGCCACCGAGGGTTCACCTGGCTACTTGCCGCCTGAACACTATGACCAGATCTTCACCGCTCACGGTGTGATCATGATCATCTTCATGGCGATGCCATTCTTCACCGGCCTGATGAACCTTGCAGTGCCGCTGCAGATCGGCGCACGTGACGTTGCCTATCCGTTCCTTAACTCCCTGAGCTTCTGGCTGCTGGTGTCCGGCGTTGTGCTGGTTAACCTGTCGCTGGGCGTCGGCGAGTTCGCCAAGACCGGTTGGGTTGCTTATCCGCCGCTGTCGGGCTTGCAGTACAGCCCTGGCGTGGGGATGGACTACTACATCTGGGCCCTGCAGTTATCGGGGCTAGGTACGACGTTAACCGGGGTTAACTTCCTGGCGACCGTGCTGAAGATGCGTGCTCCAGGCATGAAACTGATGGACATGCCGATCTTCACTTGGACCTGCACCTGGGCAAACGTCCTGATCGTGGCTTCGTTCCCGATCCTGACCGCTACCCTGGCACTGCTGACACTTGACCGTTACATGGATTTCCACATTTTCACCAATGAACTTGGTGGCAATCCAATGATGTACGTCAACCTGTTCTGGGCGTGGGGTCACCCTGAGGTGTACATCCTCATTCTGCCAGCGTTTGGTATCTTCTCTGAAGTTATCTCCACGTTCACCGGCAAGCGTCTGTTCGGTCACCACTCGATGGTCTACGCCTCCGGCGCGATCTCGGTGCTGGGTTTCATGGTTTGGCTGCACCACTTCTTCACCATGGGTTCGGGTGCGAGCGTCAATGCCTTCTTCGGTCTGGCGACGATGCTTATTTCGATCCCGACGGGGGTCAAGCTATTCAACTGGCTGTTCACCATCTACCAAGGTCGTCTGCGCTTCACCAGCCAGGTTCTGTGGACCCTGGGCTTCATGGTGACCTTCGCCATTGGTGGTATGACTGGCGTACTGCTGGCCATCCCGGGTGCTGACTTCGTACTGCACAACAGCCTGTTTGTAATTGCTCACTTCCATAACGTGATCATTGGCGGTGCGGTATTCGGTTACATCGCTGGTTTCAGCTTCTACTTCCCTAAAGCGTTCGGCTTCAAACTGAACGAGAAGTGGGGCAAGGCAGCGTTCTGGTTCTGGATTGTTGGCTTCTTCATCGCGTTCATGCCGCTGTATGCACTAGGCTTCATGGGTATGACCCGTCGTCTGAACGCCACAACCAACCCTGAGTGGGTGCCTTACCTGTACGTTGCTGCGTTCGGCGCGTTCCTGATTGCATTGGGTATCGCCAGCCAGTTGATCCAGCTGTACGTCAGCGTACGTGACCGTAACAAACCAGAGAACGCCTGCGAATTCGGCGATCCATGGAATGGTCACACCCTGGAATGGTCGACTTCGTCGCCACCACCGTTCTACAACTTCGCTGTTGTGCCACACGTAAACGGTATCGACGCGTTCACCGAAGCGAAAGAAAACGGAACAGCGTATAAGGCTCCGGCCAAGTACTCGCCGATCCACATGCCTAACAACACCGCGACTGGTGTGTACATGGGCGCACTGCTGACCGTCTTCGGTTTCGCGATGATCTGGCACATCTGGTGGCTGGCCATCGTGGGTCTGGTAGGCACGGTTGTTGTCTTCGTTGCTCACGCCGCCCGTGACGACCAAGGCTACATGGTGCCGGTCGAGACCATCGAGCGTATCGAGGCCGAGCAGCACAAGCGTCTGGTAGCCGCCAAAGCAATCCCGGCTACCGGTGTTGAATCCAAGTTGGAACAGGTTTAAACCATGTCGAACTTAGCGACCACTGCTGGAAACGCTCATGGTCACGACCATGAGCATCATGATGAGCACCACGATGCAGGCGAGACAACCGTATTCGGTTTCTGGCTTTACCTGATGACCGACTGCATCTTGTTTGCGTCGATCTTCGCGGTATACGCGGTATTGGTGAACAACGTTGCAGGTGGCCCGTCGGGCCACGACATCTTCGAACTGCCGTACGTACTGGGTGAAACTGCCCTGTTGCTGTTCAGCTCGATCACCTACGGCTTCGCCATGCTGGCGTTGTTCAAGGGCAAGAAGCCGCAAGTGCTGTTCTGGCTTGCGATGACTTTCCTGCTGGGTGCCGGCTTTATCGCCATGGAAATCAACGAGTTCCACCTGTTGATCTCCGAAGGCTACGGCCCTAGCCGTTCAGGCTTCCTGTCCGGGTTCTTCACCCTGGTCGGTACCCACGGTCTGCACGTGACCAGCGGTCTGATCTGGATGGCGATCATGATGTATCAGGTCCAGAAAAACGGCCTGACGGCGACCAACAAGACCCGTCTGAGCTGCTTGAGCCTGTTCTGGCACTTCCTGGACGTGGTGTGGATCTGCGTATTCACCGTTGTTTACCTGATGGGGACTTTGTAATGGCTAACGCACATTCCGACGGCGCCAACCACGGCAGCGTGAAGTCATACGTGATCGGCTTCATCCTGTCGGTAATCCTGACCGCCATTCCGTTCGGGCTGGTCATGTACCCGAGCTTGCCGAAGATCACCACGCTGGCAGTCGTACTGCTGTGCGCAGTGGTGCAAGTGGTTGTTCACCTGGTGTACTTCCTGCACCTGGACCGCTCGCCGGCACAACGCAATAACGTGACAGCGCTGGTGTTTGCCGCGCTGGTAATTGTCCTGCTGGTGGGCTTGTCCCTGTGGATCATGTTTAGCATCCACGCTGAAATGATGGCGAAGTGAGGTAAGACCCGATGTCCTTCAAGCACTTTATCCAAATCACCAAACCGGGGATCATTTTCGGTAACGTGCTTTCTGTGGCAGGCGGGTTCTTCCTGGCCTCGAAGGGGCATTTCGATCTTGCCCTCTTCCTGGCCGCGGTAATCGGCACCTCCTTGGTGGTTGCGTCTGGATGCGTGTTTAACAACTGCATTGACCGCGACATCGACATCAAGATGGACCGCACCAAAAACCGCGTATTGGTACAAGGTTTGATTTCCCTCAAGGTGGCACTGCTTTACGCCACCTTGCTGGGGGTCGCTGGCCTGGTGCTGTTGTATCGCGTGGCCAACCCGCTGGCGGCTCTGTTCGCAGCGATCGGCTTTGTGATCTATGTGTGTTTGTACAGCCTGTACTTCAAGCGCAAGTCGGTTCACGGCACGCTGATAGGCAGTCTGTCGGGTGCAATGCCTCCGGTTATCGGCTATGTCGCAGTGAGTAACCACTTCGACATGGCTGCTCTGACCCTGCTGGTGATGTTTAGCCTGTGGCAGATGCCGCATTCGTACGCCATCGCGATCTTCCGCTTCAACGATTACCTGGCCGCATCGATTCCGGTGCTGCCGGTGAAGCGCGGGATCAAGGTTGCCAAGAAGCACATCCTGCTTTACATCCTCGCGTTCCTGATCGCGACCCTGATGCTCACACTTGGCGGTTACGCCGGCATGAGCTACATGGCCGTAGCAGCAGCGATGGGCATGTACTGGCTGTACATGGCGTGGACAGGCTACAAGGCCGTCGACGACAAGGTCTGGGCACGCAAGCTGTTCGTGTTCTCGATCTTCACCATTACCGCGTTGAGCGTCATGATGTCACTGGACTTTAAAGTGCCTAGCGAGTTGTTACTCACTTACGCGCACTAATAAAGCCAGAATCAAAAAAACCGCCCTTCGATGAGAAGGGCGGTTTTTTTTTTTGGTTTTTACAGCGCATTACATCCAGGAATGTTCGTTTCCAGTTTCAATGATGTATTTACTTGAAAACGGGAAGTAGTAATGGGTGCAATCAATCGCTTGTTTGTGATGCGTGACGTCATAGATGCCTTGTGTCTGGAATGTGCTGTACTTGGGCATCAGTTCAAACATGGTTTTATGAACGACGGGTATTTTATCGATTAGAACATCATTCATCAGTGTGGGGCCGGTGAGTCGAAAATAGGTCTGGTGATAAGCTTTGCAATCGGCCTTGTTTTTGACCAAAGCGTCCCCCGTCAGCGTCAGGTCAAGCACGGGTTTGGGTTGCGAGTAAAAACCTCTGTTCTCTATAAAGCGCTTATGCATTTCGGCAGAGATGGCGGTTAACATTTCGCTGTTTGGATGTGATGCAAAATGGCTCGTGTTATAGCCTTCAAAATCCAATGTGGCTTCCGTAACAATGCCGCCTAATAAAAGGTCATGCGGTGCTGCTTTGATATCACCTGCCACAAGCGAAACGATCAATGCATCATCCATGTCCAGATAGAGGCCGCCGTAATAATTGATCAACGGGAATCGAATGACATCGCAGGCCGCAGACCAGGTTTTATGTTCTGCCTCTAAAATAGTGGTGTATTGATCAGCGTTTATACTATTTTTGAATACTTCGTAAAAGGGCTCGTCCTTGATTTTGGAGAGCTGTAACGTGGGAGTGTATATGTCGCTCATAAATTTTATTTGAGTGAATAGTTCATCGCTGACATCGAGATGCAAGGTGCTGGTGAATTCAGTGGCGTACTTGAAATTTTTAGCAATCCTGTCAAACAGGTGACTGCCCGGCGCTTGAGTGCCGATCCAGATGTAATGGATTTTACTCGGGATGGCCAATGTGTTTTGAGGCAGTTGAGGTAACTGCGGCAGTGTAAAAGTGAGATGTGTTTGGGCGGTGGGTAGAGAGGGTTTAACCCCGTTGTATTGTTCAATATTGCCTGTTTCCCATTTGCCATCCGATTTAAGCCAAACAGGGTCGCCGAATGTCATATCCACCTCGGCGTGAGCTCCGGGCAGTGATGTCACACTGCGTTGGCGCCAAGTGCCCAAGTTGGCGTCATACGCAACTTGAGTCAGATACTGGCGCAATACAATGACATAATCAGGCGTGTGAGCAGAGGCATTTAGATTGATTATGTTGTCCATGGGTACACTTAACTGGCGCTGAAAAAATTGGGAAGTTGAAGGCGTTTCCATGCCTCCGGCAAGACCGCTGTGGGCAAGCTCCCAGCTGTTGTTGGTTGCGCTATATCGAACCGCTGGGCCTGTTACAGTGCCTTTATACACGTGCATGAATTCACGGCCTGAAGCGCGTGTTACCGCAAAAATATTACCCTGCATTTTGATGTAGCTTAATTCCGCCAGCTGATAAATGTTATCCACCCGTTGCGCGATGGATAAATCTACATCATTAACATGAAAGAAATGTTGTTGGGCAATATTCAGCTTGCGATTACCCCACGAAAAATCAGGTTTGAACTGAACAAGAGGCGGGTCGATGAGCGGGCTGTTGATGGCTTTTGGTTGAATCAAAGGGGCCGTAATAAAAGATGAATAGGCCCTCTCGGGATGCAGTCTGGTTTTAAGTTCTGTCAGTGATATCAGGTTATTCAGCGACTTTGCGGCCTGAAGCTTGAACCGAATAAATGCCACCCCTTTGAGACCGCCTCGGAACAAAAGCCCTGCGAGGGCTAACGGGTTCGCGGCAGAAATCAATTCTTTGCCCAACGTCGTCGCAAAAGTCTTGCTGGCATAGAGCGTTTTCATTGAGTTCAGTGCAAATTTTGAAACCCCGAATGAGGTGCTGCGCACCACAATCTTGCCCACTGTGATGGAGGCTCTGAAACCGCTGTAAGCCGCTTTGCCGAAGGGCACAACAAACGCCAGAACTTCCAGGGCGCCCAATAGCACCGTCCCTGCTGAGACGTTCTTGCTCTCTATATCTCGATAGAGGGAATAGAACGGAATAAGGACTTTGAAAATGATCTCGGTTCGATTGACCAGCTCATCACGGTACGATTCGTAAGGCGTGGAGCCTCTGAATGCTGAACGCTGCTGCGACAGGCTCTGGCTGAAGATTGAGTCGACCAACTTCTCGCACAGTTGCTGCACACGCTCCTCTTCGCTGACCCCTGCCGGGTTGTTCAATGTAAAGCTCAACTTTAGTGCCGGTGTGCCTTTCAGACTACCGGGCGTGCCTGTCAGGTACGCTTGCTGATCGAGTTGGGGTACACCAATCACGTACTTGTTTGCCTCAGTGAGTGCCCAATCATCAGCGTCATATTGAATAGGGGTGTTTCCCTCAGCCTGTATTTTTCGGACGGTGCCGGAAGGGCAAAACACTTCATAAAAGCCATTGTTTTGCGGGTCTGTTGAAAATGCCAACACGCCATAGAAACCAGGCACCTCTTGGTCCTCAACCGTGAAAGTAACCCTCAGGAAATGTTCGGCGTTGAGCAGATCGCGCCGCAGTTCGGGAGTTAAATCATTGATTGCGTGGGTGAGCTGCACCTTCAGTGCGGCGTTGTATTTTTGTTGAAAAGCATCGAACTGCTCATTGAATGCCTTGAGCAGCGTGCAACCTCCCAACCCCTTGGATTCCAAGCCCAGCTCACCGTCAGAGAAGGCACGGTCCTGGCCGCAGGTCATATACCGTTCCACGAGCGACATGTTCATAGTGCGTCCGCGGGTTTTGAAACGGGGGACGAAGTACTTATGGATTTCGGCTTCGGTGAAGGGCCGTTTTTTGTTCACATCTATGCCGGGGTGATGTTCTGACAATTGCTGGAGTGCCATTTTTTTGCGATCCGGCGGGAGCTGCACCAGTGTGCTCATGGCCGAGGCCTTTTGCTCTTCAAGCTCGAGGCTGTATTGCAGGGCAATCATCGCCTCTTCAGGTTTTACCTCGGCCGTGTCCGTGAAAGGAATTTTTGCGCGGCACATTGCAAAATGCAGGAGGGGCTCTTGGCGCAGTGCGGTGATGGCCAGTTGTTCATCGTGGGTCATCGATTGAGAGAGGGTCTTGTTCAAAAGTTCGATCAGGCGCTTATACCCCAGAGCGACAGCAGCACCGGGCCGGGCTGATTCGGCCAATGCCACTGCGTGACGAAAGTCAACGGCGTCGCGGGTATCGCCATAGCGCAGATCCTGCGGTACGTCATACACCGTCAACTGCGGGCAATAGCGCCCGGCAATCAACTCAAAAGCCAGACGCATAGCATGTTCGGATGTGCAATGGAGCGTGCTGCGCAGATGCTCCATGACCTGTCGCCGCACCTCTCTGATCGAGTGACCGCCCATTGCCAGGGTGTTCAAGTTAAGACCGCAGACATAGCCTTCGCTGTGGTTCTCGGGTGGATACAGGTAGTCGGTGATGCAAGCCAACGCCAGCGCCTTGGTCATGTCGGGCGTCGCCTCCTTGCGCTCTTGTTCTGTCCAAGAGGACGTACTGACAGCGGCCCGTTCCAACTGTTGAAAAACAGGTGAATCCACCACGATGCTCATATGCGTGGTGAATGTCGCGTCACGATGAAGTCCTGAGTCGGGAAACCTTGGGTCACGAATAAGCGTCGAAAGCTCTAAGTACGCCGTCAGCGCATTAATATCCGGCGTGCGCTCACCTCCTGAAATGTTGGCATGGATGTCCAGTGTTGAAGAGGCCGCGCACACGTTGGCCGATGCCCAAAGCCCTGAACTCAGAGGCTCATTGCTTGTGCCTGTTATTGGTGCATTGCCCAGCAACAGAAAACATGACGTCAGATAGTGATAATCGGCGGTGAAAAACGTGTTTTTACGCAGCGCTTGCTGCACCGCAATGATGACTCGGTGGTGACGGCTATCAATCTCGGGTATTGCTTTGTTGTGGCTGACATATTTATGAACCAGCTTCAGGCCAATTTCTGGCGTGATCGGAACGCTTGCTGCAATCGGATCAAGCACATCCTCCAGCACCTTCCTCAACAGGGTTTGGTGAACGTGCGTAGCCAGCAGGTCGCTGGCGAAGGCTTTGAATTGAGTGTCGGTGATCAGCGTTTTCAGTTCGGTTGAGGGGTGCAGAACGTTGGCAATGTCGGGTGTTGGCAGTTGGCGATGAAGGGGCAGTTCGATCTGAGGCTCTTGCTGGATTAAAAAAGCCTGAGCGATTGCTTCGGGGAGGAGGCCTTCGATCACACGGTGAGCGCGGGCATTTAAAAAATCGCCAGTGGTGGGCCGCGATGTGCGGCGAGTTGCCAAGTCAAACCACGTGCTTAGGCTCATCGTTTGTTGTTCGGTTTGAAGCGCACGGAACTGGTTAAACGTTGTGTTTATGTCCTCGTAGCTTTGTTCGAGTTTGAAAGCGATTAAACCCTCAACGATGTTTTCCCTGAGGCGTTCCAATGTCATGGTTTTGCGCACGCGGTGACTGAAAAACGCCGTCTCTGCCTTGTGTTCAAGGGCCACAGACTCAACCCAGGCAGGGAGCGATTGGCGGTTGTTCAAGTGTTGATACAGTGCGGTTCTGGCTTGGTTCGCGTTGGCGAACACCTCAAAGCCGTGGTGCGCGGTGAACACATAGGTGGTCCGGGGCACTGCTGCGGTTGGGGTCCTGATCTGAAATGCCACGGCAAATGAGCTGCTCCGTGGTTTTAATGAAGCGGCATTGCGTATGCCGAGTCGCGCAGCCCCCAATTTATTTGGGGTTTCAAGGGAGGACTGAAAGATCAGGGTGCGAATGGCGGTGTCATCATCGTGGTCAAGGTAGCCATCGGCGCACAGCAGTTGCCGGTGTGTCTCCAGAAATTGCTTGAGGTGGACGACATAGTCCTGCTCTTTTGTAGGGGAATCGGCACGGTCGTCTGCGGGGCTGCTCCAGTAGCCTTTCAAACGCTCGATGCAGGTCGTGTTGAGGTTTTTAATGCGCTCACAGAAGGCCCTGTACTGAGGTTCAGCGATCGACAAGTACTGTTCTTGGGGTGGGTTCAGTTGTGTCAAAAAGCGAATTTCAGTAGGCCGACTCACCGGCTCTGTCTGGGGGGAGGTCGCTAACGATTGTCGGATGAGGCTTGCCAGGCTTTGTTCAAAAGGGGGGCTCCCTTCTCTGTCGACAAACCACAGTGAGTCGAAGTTGGCGAGCAGCAGCGTATCCGGAAGATCGGTAAAAATGGCCTTGAGTTCCGCGTGTAAGCACTCCATCAGGCTTGGCTGCCGGGCCAACAGCATCTCAATGCTGTTATCAGTCATGAGTCTGTTGGTCAGTACCTGTTGCAGGTTTCTGAGGTGCTGGCAGTCGAGCAGATTGGCGATGAAGTGGGTGGTGCATTCGCTCATCACCCGGTTCAACGGAAAACTGGACAGCGTTGCAATAACGCGCTCTCTGAACTGTGCGCGCGACGTCCGGTGCGGGTGGAGCAGGGGGTAACTGAGCAACGGAAATTCGACGCTCCAAATAAGATTGGCCAGTTTGCAAACAAGATCCCGTACATGCTGATGATCTGTTTTATCAAGCTCGGCGCCAATGGCCAGTGCGGTTGCGCGACGTGCACTGAGTTGTGTGCAAAAAACTTTCAGAAATGTCGGATGGGCACATTGTTCCTTCGACAGGTCAGATACGGAACAATCCCTGAGCAGTCCGGCAATGATTTTCATCGCTAGGTTAAAAGCAGCAGAGTCACTGCGGTCGGTCGTGCGGTAGCCCAAGTTATTAGCAATGTCATAGATATCAAGGCTCGCCATTTTTTGGCTGCTGTAGGTGTTCATGGAATATCACTTACTTGTGGGGGATAACTTCACAGTAAGTCAGGGGTTCTGGGGAGGGTGGTATATAGTTGTCAAACTGTGTGGCTGGATGTTAAGTGCCAGTTTGCGCCTCTTTCCACGATAAGAAGTCATATAAGTTGGAACTGGCGTGTGATGAGGGGTTTAAAAGCCTCATTTTTATATGTCCATATTGATGGGTCAGTGCGTTATTAAGTTTTCATACTATCTTTGAGTTTGGTTCGCAATAAATCGGGTGCGGCGTAGCAAACGGCTACGACCCAGCATCCGGGCTGTTAGAGCTGAGTGAGTTGCTTGTATTGCCCGTCTTGAAGGCCCCCGCGTTCTTCAATGCTGCGTTATGTATTGGACATGACGCAAACTTAGCGTGGGCGAGGTGTTGCACTCACTTCTTTGCGTCCGGTCATTTGTAAGGTTTATTGTGTTTGTGACCTTCAGAAATCTGCGTCTTTTCCTAAAAGTATGTAGTACGCACTTAAAGGGGTTGATCTTGACTGCCAGTCTACTAATGTCTGGTTGTCGAGCTCGATAACAAAAAATTATGAGCTACTCAAGGTTCTCGTTTTCTTAAATAAAATGGATTAGGTGAATAAATGGATTTTAATTATATAAAGTGGTATTGGCTTCGCACAGTATTGCTATTTTGTTTGACATGTATAGTTTTGGTTAATAATGCACTGGCTGGAAATTATCAATCCTCGGTCGCTTTGCCGGTTATTCATTCCAAAGGCTATCTTTATACGGCTGATTTGCCAGTCAGTAGGCATGCGCCTTCTGCCGCGACGGTGAGCAATGTGAGTTGGAACTGGAGCGTGGTAGGTTGGCCCCAAGGATTGGAAGTCTACATATGCCACGCGAGTGGCGCCTGTTTAGATATATCGCGTCAGCGAGTAGGGTCAACAGCGCGTTTTAGTAAGGTGTTGGCAAGTCGTAAATTTTATTATGCTCTAAGGGTTGGCAATGCAGGTAGGGTCCCACTTGCTGGCCAGCTGGGACACATCACGGTCAATTGGTGATTCACAGGTTCCCTCCCTGCGCGCAGGGAGGGAGTCTTGAACTACCAATTAGTGATGTCCCGAAATTTCTGAGGAAGGGCATCATTGAAGCTTAATATTTTTTCAAGGATTTTGACTGCAGGTGTACCCTTTGAAAGCTCTGCTTGATAGAGGTCAGTCCTTTTTATTTGCATGCGACTCCATGTTTCCTGAAAATAAGCCTTGGACTCAGATGTCACAATTTCGCCGGTAGCCCAGTAACGTATTACTGGGTAGTCAAACAGGTCTACGACCTCGCAAGTCAAGGATCGGTAAGCATAGACTTCAGCCAACAGCGCTGCTTTTTTCGAATCGTTTTCCGTCTCAGCCATAATCTCCTGTTTTAGCAATCCAACTCTGGTATCTGTCCTTTCGTGGTGGGGTATTTCTTTTTTATGTGTAGTCTTTTTCAGTGCCTGCGCGAAGGTCTCGCTGGGTGATGTTTGGGCTAATGACGTTCTTTTATAGCGTACGCCGAGTGGGGTGAAGTTCTGTAAGGGGGGAACGTTGAGATCGGTCATTTTACAGCCCTTCGCATACTCTCTAATGCTGCAGGCATGAGCAAGAAGTCTTTGTCATCTACCGTGGATGTTCGCTGTTCAATATTCAGGCTGTTCGCGAAGCGAGTTGAACGTGGCGTCACTGACTTGCAGAGCGTTGAGCAGGCGACGATCGCAGGTTTTTCCTTTGCGCGATCCGTTGTATCACTCAATAGTTGGGAAAAACGATTTGACCGGGGTTCAGGGATTCTTTCGAGGGCAGCCGGTCTTTGAGAGGAGAGCTGTAATAACGTAGGTTTTGTTAGTTTTTCCATCATGCATTGCTCCTGTTGTTTTTATCAGGAGAGCAAAGACGGTGCCATGTTCAATAAATGATGTGTGTGGACTCAGTGGCCGTCTTCATAAGGGCAATAAATCAACGCGTTCTACAACTAACAGGTTTAAAGATTGGCAAGTATTGGCAGCTTGCGGCTAATACTTGCCGGTATGGGTGTGTAAGTTAAAGACGTTGTTTGTAAGGTTAATTAATTAACACGGGTAGGACGTTTCATGTTTTGCAACAGTGCCGAGTGGATTGGGAGCGCCACCCTAACCCAAGACTCTTTTGCAGAGCTATGTAGTCCTTGATCAGTTGGCCGTCGCTGTGAACCCGATCCTGTTCGGCCCGGTAGCGAGTGCGTTCGGCGTCGAGCCAGTCCAGCACACTGCTGGTGCCCGCACGGTAACGTTGATCGGTCAGTTGGGAGGCGCGCACGGCGCTGCTCTCGACCCGGCCAAGGGTGCTGCGACGTTGACGTTCATTGCCATAGCGTGCCAGTGCCACGTCAGCATCGCGCAAAGCGCCAAGCACGCTGCTGCGGTAGGTGGCCAAGGCTTCATCGCGTCCGGCTTCGGCTTGGGTGACCTGCGCCTGTACCCGGCCAAAATCCAACCAGTTCCATTGCAGGTACGGCACGCCCAGCGCGCTGAGGTTATCTTTGCGCAGTAAATGGCCCGGCTCGCTGGCGCTGAAACTCAGGGAGCCAAACAGGCTGACTTTGGGAAAAGCCGCTGCCTTGCGTTCCCCGATTTGCGCGGTACTGGAGGCCAGCCGACGTTCGGCGGCGCGGATGTCCGGGCGTTGTTGAAGCAGGTGCGCAGGGTCGCCGATGTTGACCGTGGCGGGCAGTACGGGCAGGGCCGTTTGCTGCTGCAAGCGGGTGTCCAGTGCACCGGGCGGCAGACCGCTAAGCACGGCCAGTTCATCGAGGGATTCGATCACCTCCAGTTCCAGTGCAATGGAGGCGGCCCGGGTGGTCTCTACTTGAGTGGCAATGCGTTCACGATCCAGCTCCGACGCCGTGCCTTGGGTCAAACGTTGCTCGGTAAAGTCGAGCAACTGCCGCTCCAGTGTTTCGGACTCGCGGGCAATAAGCAGGCGCTGCTGCTGGTCGCGCAGGCCGACATACGCTTGGCCGACTTCAGCCGCCAGTTGCACATGGGCGTCAGCGAGGTCGGCCTGTACGGCATCGGCTTCGGCGCTGGCCGCTTCAACGGCACGGCGTCCGCCGCCGAACATATCCAGCTCCCAGCTGGCGTCAAAACCGCTCAGGTACAGGTGCGTGGCGTCGGTGTTTTTGTCCCCCGAGCCGGTGTACAAAGCTGCCGCCGTGGCCGAACTGTTTGGCAGCAGGTCACTGCGCTTTTCTGACAGGCCGGCGCGGGCCTGACGCAAGCGCGCTGCCGCAGCGTGCAGATCGGGGCTGTTGCGCAGGCTGCTGTCGATCAGCTCATTGAGCAGCGGATCATTGAGGTCGCGCCACCACTCGGCAACCTGTGGCGTACCGGCCCGAGTGCCGGGTACTTGACGTTGAAAGGCCGTGCCTTGCAGCGTGCTGTCGGGCGCGGCGTGGTAGTCCGGGCCAAGGGTGCAGCCCACCAGCAACAGCGGGCACAGCAGGCTCAGGGATTTGCTCGCGATCATGGTCAGTGTCCTGTGCTCAAGGGCGTACCGGCAGGCGGCTTTTTCAAAAAGAAGGCCAGGGGCAGGCACAGCAGTAAAGCGATGCCGAGCACGTAAAAGGTTTCGCTGTAGGTCATCACTTGCGCCTGCACTTGAATTTGACTGGCCAGTTGGCCCAAGGCTTGAAGCTGGGCATGGGCAAGATCGCCGTGTTCAGCGAAAAAGCCTTGGGTCGCCGTGGCAAGGTGGTTTTGCGCTTCGACGGATTGCACGTTCACGGCATCGCGCAGGGTGTCGTCATGGAAACTGCTGCGCCGTTCGATAAAGGTGCCCAGCAACGCCAGCCCCACCGAGCCGCCGAGGTTGCGCGCCATGTTGTAAATACCGGCCGCTTCGCCCGCTTCATGGGGCGGCACACAGCTCATAGACGCCTGATTGAGCGGCATCATCGCCAGCACTTGGCCCAGCCCCAGCAGTAATTGAGTGCGGGTGAAATTGTCGCCCACACTGTCAGCCGTCAGTCCCGTGGCCAGTAAACAACTGCTGGCCAGACAGCCCAGGCCTGCCATCACCAAAAGGCGGGTGTCTACGCGGCCGATCAGGCGCGGCAGAATCGGCATCATCAAGAAGGCTGGCAGGCCTGACATCAGCATCACTGCACCCGATTGTTGAGCGTTGAAACCCGCGATATTGCTGAGAAACTGCGGCAACACAAAGGCCACGCAGTACAGCCCGCAGCCGACCACAAAGACAATCGCGATCACACTGGCAAAGCGTGGGTTGAGCAACAATCTGAGGCGCACGATCGGCGTTTGGGTGAGTTTCTGTGCATACAGCAGCAGGGCAATCCCGGCCACGGCCAGCAGGCTCAGTGCAATGATGTGCGAGGACTCGAACCAGCGCTCGCGGTTGCCTTCTTCCAGCACCACGGTCATGGCACTCAAGCCCAGGGTCAGGCCAATAATCCCCAACCAGTCGGCGTTGATAAAGGCTTGCCAGCTGCTCGTACTTTTTTTCAGGCCATGACTCAGCATGACCAGCAGCAGGGCGCACACCGGAATATTCAAGAAGAAGCACCAGCGCCAGCTGAAATTCTCGGTCAAGGTGCCGCCCAACACAGGCCCCAATAGCGGGCCGAGCAGCACGATCAGGCCGAATATCGTCATGCCGATGGGCATTTGATGACGCGGCAAGCGGGTGGCCACCAGCACTTGCGCCGTTGGGATCATGGCACCGCCCGCGAAGCCTTGGCCGAGTCGGCCGATGACCATTTGCGGCAAGGTTTCGCTGAGGCCGCAGAGGATTGAAAACACACTGAACAGAATGGCGTTGCCGATCAGAAAGTTGCGCAGACCAAACACCCGCGTCAGCCACGCGGTCAGCGGGATCATGACAATTTCGGCCATTAAATAGCCGGTTGAAATCCACGTGCCTTCCGTGCCCGAGGCACCAATCTGGCCCTGAATCTGCGGCAGCGCGGCGTTGGTGATGGAGATGTCCAGTGTGGCCATTAACGCCCCCAACGCACCTGCAAAGACTACGATCCAGTCGCTGGTGCTGGCATTTGCCTGAGGGGGATTGAGCGCTGCGGGTGCAGCGGCTGCATTAGCCACGACGAGTATCGACGTCGGCCGTGGCTGACAATCCCGGCATCCATTCGATGCTGGCGTCGGGTGAAGCGTGCAGACGAATGCGCACAGGCACTCGCTGAACGATTTTGGTGAAGTTGCCGGTGGCATTGTTGGACGGCAGCAAGGCAAATTGCGAGCCGGTGCCGGGTGACAGGCTTTCGATCACGCCTTCAAACTCAACCCCCGGCCAGGCATCAATGTGCACCGCGACGGTCTGACCGGGGTGCATGCGCTCGATCTGGGTTTCCTTGAAATTGGCGGTGAGGTACACCTCATTGATCGGCACGATGGTCATCAGCCGGGTGCCGGGTTGCAGGTATTGGCCCACCCGCACCGAACGGCTGCCCACCCGTCCGTCCAGCGTGCTGTAAACCACGGTGTCTTGCTCATCGAGTGTGCTTTGACGGGTGCTGGCCTGCGCACTGGCTAACTGCGCGCGGGCCTGTTCGATGGCGGCGCGTTGAGTGTGCAACTGACGTTGGGCCACGTTCAGGGCGGCGGCCTGAGCTGCCCGTTGAGCACTGGCCTGACGCAGGGCATTGCGCAGCTCGGCCATGCGTTCTTGCGTCTCGGCACCACTTTGGGCCAGTGGCGCGTAACGTTTGACCTGTGCGGCGGCGTATTGCTCGTTGGCAATTTCTCCGTCGAGTTGCGCCTGTACCTGGGCAATCGAAGCGGTGTGCTGCTCCAGTTCCGCCTCGCCCCGAGCAATATCAGCCTGTGCGGCACGAATGGCCGCTTCGGATTTTTCCCGCGCTGCCTGATAGGGCCGAACATCGAGGCGCACCAGTGGCTGACCGACACTGACAGTCTGATTGTCAGTGACATACACCTCACTCACCGTGCCCGAGATTTTCGCTGACACGCTCAGACTATCAGCCTGCAAATAAGCGTCGTTGGTGCTTTCAATAAATCGCCCCACGCTCCACCAGTGCGCTCCCCACACCGCTGCACCGACCAGAGCGGCCAATCCAAATCCTCGCAAAAGCATTTTTTTCAAGGACCTGCGTCGTGATGGCCGCAGCTGGGTCGGTTCATCGAGGGGTTGATGTGCGGTCATGATGATCTCAATTGTTAGCGTCTGTAACAATTATTACGATCGGTAAAATTATGTCAATCGATATAAATTCAGGCAAACTCGCGACTTCATTGATCAAGGAGAGACCCATGACCAGCATTCACCGGCGCCGACCTGCCAGCGAAGGCGGCTACACCTGTGGGGATGAAACCAGCGCACGGATTATCGAAGCGGCCCTGAACCTGTTTGGCGAGCGGGGGTACGACGGTGCATCCACTCGCGATATTGCCGAGCTGGCGGGCGTGAATGCGCCGGCATTGAATTACTACTTCAAGAACAAGGAAGGGGTCTACCGGGCCTGTACCGAGTACATGGTCGAGCGCATCTGGGACTATCTGGCACCCACCATCGAAGCGGCTCAGGCGCAACTGGGCGGGCGACCGGACAGTGAACAACTGATTGAGACTTTCTGCGCGGTGCAGAGCAAGATTGCTGAATTCATGCTGCTCTCCAATCGCACCAATAGCTGGCGTAAATTTTACGCGCGCGAACAAGCAGGTTTGGGCCCCAGCGCGAATGAAGAAGTGGTCAGCCAACGCATTGGTCAGCGCATCATTGGTGTAACCAGCGGCATCATCTCGCGACTCATGGGCCCAGAGGCGAGTGACGAAGAGTGCAGCCTGCGTTGCATGACGCTGACCGGCCAGTTGCTGCCATTTCACCTGACACGTAACAGCTCCCTCAAGTCACTGGGCTGGGACGCGTTAACGCCAGAGCGGTACGCGTTGCTGATGAAGATCGTGCGCGAGCAGACCGAAACCTTGCTGCGCGGGCTGATCAAACAATCCTAGTCGCAGCTGAGCGCCCCTGTAGCAACTGCCGATGGCTGCGTAGCAATCGTAACCAGTTACCGGAGGTGAATTGCCGATCCGAACTGCCTGTATTTCCGCCGGCTGCGCTGTCGAACGCAGCCTGCGGCAACTGCTACGGGATTTATAAGTCAGCCAGTCCTGGAACAATTTTGCGATCCAGCGGGCTCAGGAATAAACAAACGCGCTGCGGTGCTTTTGCACAAAGTCTTCCCAGCGCACGGGCTGGCGGCCAGTGATCTCTGGGAAGTTGTCGAAGGTTTCTTCAACACCGGGGATCTGCCGTGCGGCCATACGGGTGAAGTTGTCGTGTACGCAGGTCATGTAAGCCATTTCGGCCCCGGCTGCGCGCATGTTTTCCAGAAACACATCCGGCGATTGGGCGTCATAGCGGAACGGCTGACCCAGCACGCGGGTCATGATGGCGGCGATGTCCCCGTAGGATTGCACGTCGTAGCCCAAGCGATAGGTTTTGCCGCCATGTTTTTGTGGATGCAGTAGCGTCTGCGCTGCAACGCGGGCAACGTCTTCGCCGTCCACCCAACTGAAACGTGCGTCGCCGGTGTATTGCTCGATCACCCCGTTTTTAACGGCTTGGGTGCCATCGTAGCTGAGCAGGTTTTGCATAAAGCACTCGGGCCGCAAGTGGGTGAACGAGAAGCCGCACCATTCGATGTAGCGCTCTACAAACTGGTGCCAGGCCCAGTGGCCGATGGTGGTGTCGTCCCGCCCGCAGGCGCCCAGGTGCACGATGTGCTGCACGCCGGCTTTTTTCGCTTGATCAAGGAACGCTTTGCTTTGGCGCAGCATATCCACCGTATAGCCCGTGACCAGCAAGGCGCGGTCAATGCCCTGTAAGGCCGGTGCCAGTGTCTCTTCCTTGTCGAAGTCGAGCATGACGGTGCGGATGCCCAGCGCTTCAAAAGGTTTGGCTTTGGCTGCAGAGCGTACCGCTGCCACC
The DNA here is from genome assembly GCF_045062345.1 of Pseudomonas sp. 2024-210. Lineage (NCBI taxonomy): Bacteria > Pseudomonadati > Pseudomonadota > Gammaproteobacteria > Pseudomonadales > Pseudomonadaceae > Pseudomonas > Pseudomonas sp. 2024-210. The sequence continues at coordinate 269,289 of NZ_JBJGEJ010000006.1, forward strand.
AGCGTGATGCTGTCATCCTCCAGTAGGTTGCGCAGGGTATCGCCGCCAATCTGGCCGGTGGCGCCGGTGATTAAAACCGTGGGTTTTTGCGAAGTCATCGATCAGCCTGTTTTGTGAATAAATAGAAGTGAATCAGCTTACTGGGGAAATGAGCGCTTATTTGCGATACCTTTTACTCAATCACGTGAACTGAATTCATGAATAGGGGCCGGTATGTTTTCTTCGGAGCGCTTGAAAGGCATTGATGTGTTTGTCTGTGTCGCGGATGCAGGCAGTTTTCGGGCTGCGGCCGAGCGCTTGAATTTGACGGCATCGGCGATCAGCAAAGCTATCGCCCGTCTTGAAGACCGGTTACAGGTGCGTTTGTTTGAGCGCACAACACGGCGCTTGGCCCTGACCGATGCGGGCAGCGCGTTCTATCGAACCTGCACTGGCGTATTGGCTGAACTGGAAGAGGCCGAGCTGGCCTTGCATGTGCAAAACACCGTGCCGCGGGGGCGAGTGCGCATTGATTTGCCAGCAGCGTTCGGCCGTTTGTTGGCATTGCCGGTGATTCTGCGTTGTGTGCATGCGCATGCGCTGTTGTTGCCGCATATCTCGTTTTCGGATCGCTTTATCGACCCGGTGGAAGAGGGCGTCGATATTGTGGTGCGGGTCGGTGGGCCACAGGTCTGGCCGGCGACGCTGGAACATCACTACCTGGGCAGTGAGCGGCATGTGTTTTGTGCTGCCCCGTCGTATTTGAGCGTCCACGGCACACCTGCGACTGATCGTGATCTGGAGCATCACCAGTGTGTCGCTTATGGTTTGGCAGACGGGACGGTCAGCCCGTGGCGTTTTGCGGGTACCCGACCGGGCGAGATTGAGCGACGGGTCATGCCCGCCCAGTACATCGTGGGTGATGGCGAAGGGCAGGTAATGGCGGTTGTGGCCGGGTGCGGTATTGCCCAGTTGCCAACCTGGCTGATCAAGCAACCACTGGCTGACGGCTCCTTGGTCGAAGTACTGCCGCAGTTGGCCAGTGAGGGGTTGCCGATCCATCTAGTGTGGCCAAAAAACCGTCAGGATCTGCCCAAAGTGCGTGTTTTTCTCGATGCGTTGGCACAGGGGTTGGCCGGCGGTATACAGACGCTGTAGCCGCTGTCGAGGAACGAAGGCTGCGATCGGCGGCACCGCCGCCGTAAACCCAGACATACCTAAGACCCCCGGTTTGCGGGCGTTTCGCGCCCGATCGCAGCCTGCGGCTACAGCGGCAACACCCGGTCATTGATGACGTTTTTCATGACCAGCGTCGAGACCAGCCTTTGGACGTTGGGCAGTGAGGTCAGGGACTCATCATAGAGCTGCTGAAAGGCTGCAAGGTCTTTGGTGATCACTTGCAGCAGGTAGTCCGGGTCGCCAAACAGCCGCTGTGCTTCGACGATCTGAGGGACCTCCAGCAAAGCGGCTTCAAAGTCGGTAATCGCCTGACGCGTTACTTCGCGTAAGGTCACGAACACGATCGCTGAAAAACCAAGGCCCAGCTCTTTGGGCGCTAACAGTGCGCGATACCCCAAAATCACCCCTGATTCTTCCAGTGCCCGTACCCGTCGATGGCAAGGTGAAAGGCTCAAACCTACCCGCTCAGCCAGTTCAGTGAGAGAAAGCCGGCCGTCCGCGTGCAGCTGCGCAAGAATCTTTCGGTCAATACGATCCATGCAGAAGAACCTTCCAGTCTGGTTAGGTGGTCTTGGTATAAACGAAAGATAATCCTACCAGCATTTCCCTATTCTTCTACACATAGCGTTCGCCACATCAGGTGTGACGCACTCGGCGCGTAGAAGGTAGGCATCCTGTGACTCTCAGCATTGTGGCCGCCTTTTGGGTGGTGTCGTTTCTGTTCATCATTACCCCCGGCGCAGACTGGGCTTACGCCATTTCAGCCGGTATGCGCGAGCGCCGCGTCGCACCTGCGGTTGCGGGGTTGCTGTCGGGGCATTTGCTGGCAACGCTGTTGGTGGCGGCGGGCGTGGGCGCGTTGCTCGCCAAAAGCCCGGTGGTCTTGTCGCTGCTCACCTTGGCCGGTGCTCTGTATCTGCTGTGGCTGGGCATTGCGATGGTTCGCCAGCCATCTGCCCCCGAAGAGGGGCAGGCGCAGATCGAGGATTCCTGGTCTCGCTGGGTCTGGAAGGGCGCGTGCGTCAGTGGCATGAATCCCAAGGTTTTATTGCTGTTTCTGGCGCTGTTGCCGCAATTCACCGACCCGTTATCGAACTGGCCGATCCCGGCGCAACTCTTGGCCTTGGGCGCTTTGCATGCGTTGAGTTGTGCGGTGGTCTATCTGCTGGTGGGCTTCAGTGCTCAAGCGGTATTGCAGACCCGGCCCAGTGCTGCGAAAACCGTCAGTCGGGTCTCTGGGGTGTTGATGGTCATCATTGCGCTGGTGTTGTTGGCGGAGCAGATGTTGCATTGATTACAGAACGTGCAACCCGAGGCCGGCCAGCAGCATGCCGGCTTGAGATTTGGAGATAATCGCGCCCTTGAACAGTTTGGCGTCGGTGAGGTGGAGCCCGTGCAGGCTGGCTTCTCGCAAGTCGGCTTGATCAAAGCGCGCATTGTTGACCCGAGCGAGGGAAAGACTGCCGCCTTCAACAAAAACCGCCTGGCGAAAGTCGCAATAGCTCAGGTCGGCTTCGGCGAAATCCAGATTGTGCAGCTCGGTTTTGTAGAAGGACAGTCCCGACAGGACGGCACTGCGCAACACGCAGTCTTTGAACACGAGCCCCAGAGTAGAGCTGTCTACGAAATTGGCTCCGGTTAATTTACAGCCTTCGAATAAGGCGTGGGCCAGCTTGCTGCGTTGCCAAAGGGTATTGTTCAAGTCGCAATTAACAAACACCGCTTCTTCCAGCGTTGCAGAACGAAACACCGCCTGGGCTGCTCGACAGCTTTGCCAGTGAGTGTTGGAAAGGTCGGCCGCCGTCAGATTGGTGTCGCCAAAGAGGCAGCGCTCAAAGCGTGAGTGACTCAGGTTTAGACGGGACAAGTCTTGCCCGCTGAAATCAATGCTCTGAAAGCGAACTGGACGGCGAACGTCTTTAATGAAGTCCGCAAGGGTTGTTTCGCCCAATACAGTGGCGTCAACGGTGACGTAATCGTTTTCAGAAAGCATGACGCCTCGCAATGGGTTCAGATGAACAGAGGCCATAGTGGGTCAACGAACGTTATTCATCAATATTGATCGCGAGCGCCTTTTGTGAGCAACAATCCTTGATCCGAGTCAGCGTTTTGCGTGCGCTGACCGGATCGAGGCCCTGTAAGATTGCCGCTTGGTCAGATACCTGAATGTGGAAGCACTCATGCAAAAAGCGCTGTTATTGACCGCTGTTCTAAGCCTCGCTGCGTTCTTTAACAGCACGGTGGCCTTGGCCGCTGGCGATGCCGAAGCGGGCGAGAGGTTGTACAACAAAATGTGCGGAGGCTGTCACAGCATTGGCGAAAACGCGCGGGACGGTTTTGGCCCGCAGCTCAATGGCGTGATTGGACGCGCGGCTGGGACTTCACCGACCTATCTGTACTCAGACGCCATGAAGAATTCCGGTGTGGTGTGGACACGAGACAAACTGGCGGCCTATATCGAAGCGCCGAAGAAAGTGGTCAAGGGCACCCGAATGATTTTCTGGGGCATCAGTGACCCGGAAAAAATCGACAACATCCTGGCGTACATCGAGAAGTTTCAAGACCACTGATCACTGAATGGCTTTCAAGTAGTCCTTGAGATGGGCCAAAGGTAGGTGCAGTTGTTCGAGCGTCTGAGCATCAGCGACCTGAGCGGACAGCTTATTCAGCTCCCTGCCCATCACAGTCCCCGCGCCGCCCAGGGCAATCAGCGCCACCTCAAGGCATTGGCTGAGCTTGAGCTGAATGGCGTCGACATCGCCGTTGCGCAGCAGCAGGGCAAAGACTTCGCGCTGGTATTGAGCCATTGCCGGGTCGTCGCGCAACAGCGGGCTTGCCCCTTCGGGCTCATAAGCCAGTTTGAGGGCGTACAGGGCGACGGTTTCCAGAGGCGAATCCATGGGACGGGTTCCAGTCAGTGACGGGGCTAAATCGCAGGCACAAAAAAACCGGCGCTAGTGGCCGGTTTTTTTGTATTCAAGGTGCATTGAGCAGCACCTTGAGATCTTTGTTTGGTGCCCCGAGGGAGACTCGAACTCCCACTTCTTTCGAAAACGGATTTTGAATCCGCCGCGTCTACCAATTCCGCCATCAGGGCTCAATGGCGGCGAAGTATAGAGATGAGGTTGAGGTCGGTCAACAACTTATTGGTCTATTTTTACTAAGTCCGTTAAACTCCCCGGCCCTGCTAGACGAAACCTATCATGCGCGTTGCTGACTTTACTTTCGAGCTCCCTGATTCACTCATCGCACGCCATCCTTTGGCGGAGCGCCGCAACAGTCGCCTGCTGACCCTTGATGGGGAGAGCGGGGCACTGGCACATCGTCAATTTACTGATTTGCTTGAGCATTTACGCCCGGGCGATTTGATGGTGTTTAACAATACCCGGGTGATTCCAGCCCGTTTGTTCGGCCAAAAGGCGTCGGGCGGCAAGCTGGAAATTCTGGTTGAGCGGGTGCTCGACAGTCATCGGGTGCTGGCGCATGTGCGCTCCAGCAAGTCGCCCAAACCAGGCTCGAAAATCCTGATTGATGGCGGCGGCGAAGCCGAGATGCTGGCACGCCACGATGCGTTGTTCGAGTTGGGCTTTGCCGAAGAGGTGTTGCCGCTGCTGGACCGTGTCGGGCACATGCCGTTGCCGCCTTATATCGATCGCCCGGACGAAGGTTCGGATCGCGAGCGTTATCAGACGGTTTACGCTCAGCGACTGGGCGCAGTAGCTGCCCCCACAGCGGGTCTGCATTTCGATGAGCCGTTGATGCAAGCCATTGCCGCCAAGGGTGTCGAGACTGCATTTGTGACCCTGCACGTGGGCGCGGGTACGTTCCAGCCTGTACGGGTCGAGCGTCTTGAAGATCACCATATGCACACTGAGTGGCTTGAGGTCGGTCAGGATGTGGTGGATGCCGTAGCCGCATGCCGTGCACGCGGCGGTCGCGTGATTGCGGTGGGCACCACCAGTGTTCGTTCGCTTGAGAGCGCGGCACGTGATGGTGTGCTCAAGCCGTTCAGTGGTGACACCGATATCTTTATTTTCCCCGGTCGGCCTTTCCATGTGGTCGATGCGCTGGTGACCAATTTCCATTTGCCGGAATCCACGCTGTTGATGCTGGTTTCGGCGTTCGCCGGTTATCCCGAAACTATGGCGGCCTATAAGGCTGCGGTTGAGCATGGGTACCGCTTCTTTAGTTACGGTGATGCAATGTTCATCACCCGCAATCCTGCGCCGACGGCTCCTGCCCCGGCCCCAGAGGATCAAGCATGAGCAACTGTCGTATGTCTTTCGAGCTGCTTGCCACTGATGGCAAGGCGCGTCGCGGTCGTTTGACCTTCCCGCGTGGTGTGGTTGAAACCCCGGCCTTTATGCCTGTAGGCACCTATGGCACGGTCAAGGGCATGCTGCCGCGTGATATTGAAGCCATCGGCGCGCAGATGATTTTGGGCAACACTTTTCACCTGTGGCTGCGCCCTGGCACTGAAGTGATCAAGAAGCACGGCGATCTGCACGACTTCATGAAGTGGCAAGGGCCGATCCTGACTGACTCGGGTGGTTTTCAGGTGTTCAGCCTGGGCGCCATGCGCAAGATCAAGGAAGAGGGCGTGACCTTTGCATCACCGGTAGACGGCGCCAAAGTGTTTATGGGGCCGGAAGAGTCGATGCAGGTTCAGCGTGACCTTGGCTCCGACGTCGTGATGATTTTCGACGAGTGCACGCCGTACCCGGCGGATGAAGATGTAGCGCGCGTGTCCATGGAACTGTCGTTGCGCTGGGCGCAGCGCTCCAAGAACGCTCATGGTGATAACACCGCAGCTTTGTTCGGTATCGTTCAGGGCGGCATGCACCAGAACCTGCGCGAACGCTCGCTCGAAGGCCTGAACAAGATCGGCTTTGATGGCCTGGCCATTGGCGGGTTGTCGGTGGGCGAGCCCAAGCACGAAATGATCAAAGTGCTGGATTACCTGCCGGCGATGATGCCTGCTGACAAACCTCGTTACCTTATGGGAGTTGGCAAGCCTGAAGATCTGGTTGAGGGTGTGCGCCGCGGTGTGGACATGTTCGATTGCGTGATGCCAACCCGCAACGCCCGCAACGGGCATTTGTTTATCGATACGGGTGTGATCAAGATCCGTAATGCGTTCCATCGCCATGATGATTCGCCGCTGGATCCGACCTGCGATTGTTACACCTGCCAGAACTTCTCCCGCGCTTATCTGCATCATCTGGACAAGTGCGGTGAAATGTTGGGGAGCATGCTCAATACCATCCACAATTTGCGGCACTATCAGGTGCTCATGGCTGGTTTGCGCGAGGCTATTCAACAGGGTACATTGGCCACCTTTGTCGACGCCTTCTATGCCAAGCGCGGGCTTCCTGTGCCGCCCCTGGACTGAAATTACGACCTTTAAGAAACAACAATGCAACTGGAGTGCTTAATGAGCTTTTTCATCTCTTCCGCTTTCGCGGACGCTGCTGCACCTGCCGCTGCTGGCCCTATGGGTGGTGGTTTTGAATGGATTTTCCTGGTGGGTTTCCTGGTCATCTTCTATCTGATGATCTGGCGTCCACAGGCCAAGCGCGCCAAAGAGCAGAAAGCCCTGTTGGGTAACCTGCAAAAAGGCGACGAGATCGTAACGACTGGCGGCATTGCCGGCAAAATCGTCAAGGTTTCCGATGCATTTGTTGTGATCGAAGTGTCTGACACTGTCGAGCTGAAAATTCAGAAAGGCTCTGTTGCAGCCACGTTGCCTAAAGGCACGCTGAAAGCGATCTAAGTTTCAACTTTTAACAATCGACGGGGCGCGCAAGGCGCCCCGCGTTTTAAGCGGGCGGCGTGATTGATGCTGAACAAATACCCTCTGTGGAAATACATTCTGATCCTGGCTGTGCTGGCGATCGGTTTTATTTATTCCGCTCCCAATCTGTACCCAGATGACCCGGCGATCCAGATTTCGGGTGCGAGCACTGCGTTGCAGGTCACTCAAGCTGATCTGGATCGTGCAAGCAAGGCGTTGGCGCAAGCTGGCATTGCCGTCAAGGCAGCTACGTTATCCGAGAACGGCAAGGGTGGCTTGCTGCGACTGGAGAAGAAAGACGACCAGTTACCCGCCAAGGATGTTGTACGCAAGACCCTGGGCGACGACTATGTTGTAGCGCTTAACTTGGCACAGACCACGCCGCAATGGCTGCGTAGCCTGGGCGCTCACCCAATGAAGTTGGGTCTGGACTTGTCGGGTGGTGTGCACTTCCTGCTGGAAGTGGACATGGACAAAGCTGTCGATGCACGCATGAAAGTGTACGAAAGCGATGTCAAAAGCCTGCTTCGTAAAGAGAAAGTGCGTTATCGCAGCCTGCCGCAACTCAATGGTGCCATTCAGCTGGGTTTCACTGATGAAGCTGTCCTTGAGCAAGCGCGTAGCCTGATCCGCAAGAACTTCAATGACTTTGACGTAACGACAGCGGACCTTAACGGCCAGCCAGTTCTGCGTCTGGCGATGACCCCGGCCAAGCTGGCGGAAATCCGTGAATATTCCATCAAGCAAAACCTGACAACGGTCCGTAACCGGGTCAACGAGTTGGGTGTTGCCGAGCCTTTGGTTCAGCGTCAGGGTGCCAACCGCATCGTGGTTGAATTGCCGGGCGTGCAAGACACCGCAGAAGCCAAGCGTATTCTGGGCAAGACAGCCAACCTTGAGTTCCGTCTGGCTGCAGAGCCGGGCGCATCCAAAGCCACTTCCGAGACCTTCGAGTTCCGTGAAGGCAATCGTCCTGCCGCGCAAATCGAGCGTGGCCTGATCATCACCGGTGACCAGGTGACCGATGCTCAGGCGGGCTTTGACGAGCACGGCCGTCCACAAGTGAACATCAAGCTTGATGGTCATGGTGGTGAGCTGATGAGCCGTTCAACTCGCAGCAACGTCGGTCGCAGCATGGCGGTTATCTTCATCGAGCAGCGCCCGGTGACGACGTACACCAAGCAAGTGGTAGACGGTGTCGAGAAAGAAGTGCCGGTACAGACCTTCAAGGAAGACAAGAAGATCATCAGCCTGGCGACCATTCAGTCGCCGCTGGGCAGTCAGTTCCGGATTACCGGTCTGAATGGCCAGGGTGAGGCTTCCGAGCTCGCGCTGTTGCTGCGTGCTGGTGGTCTGGCAGCGCCGATGTACTTCGCTGAAGAGCGCACCATTGGCCCGAGCCTGGGTGCTGACAACATCACCAAGGGTATTGATGCATCGCTGTGGGGCATGCTGTTCGTGTCGATCTTCATCATTGCCATCTACCGCTTCTTCGGTGTGATTGCGACGGTGGCACTGGCGGGCAACATGGTCTTGCTGCTGGCCTTGATGTCGGTGCTGGGGGCAACACTGACCCTGCCAGGTATCGCCGGTATCGTATTGACGATGGGTATGGCGGTCGATGCCAACGTGCTGATCTTCTCGCGGATTCGTGAGGAAATGGCTAATGGCATGACCCCGCAACGGGCAATCAACGAAGGTTTCAACCGTGCCTTTACGGCCATTGTTGACTCCAACCTGACAACCCTGTTGGTCGGCGGGATTCTCTTTGCCATGGGTACCGGGCCGGTTAAAGGCTTTGCGGTGACCATGTCCCTCGGGATCTTTACCTCGATGTTCACGGCCATTATGGTGACCCGCGCAATGGTCAACCTGGTGTATGGCGGTCGGGACTTCAAGAAGTTGTGGATTTAAGGGGCTGCCATGTTACGTACAATCAACTTCATGGGCGTTCGCAACGTTGCGTTCGGCGTCACTGTAGTGCTTACCGTGCTGGCATTGTTCAGCATGTTCCACAAGGGCATGAACTACGGCCTGGACTTCACCGGCGGTACGCTCATCGAGCTGACCTACGAAAAGCCAGCTGACCTGACCAAGGTGCGTAATGAGCTGGCTACGGCGGGTTTTCATGACGCGGTAGTGCAGAGCTTTGGTGCGACCACAGACTTGCTGGTGCGTATGCCCGGTGATGATCCGTTGCTCGGCAACAAGGTGGCCGCCGCATTGGGTCAGGCAGATACCAGCAACCCTGCGGTGATCAAGCGGGTTGAGTTTGTGGGCCCGCAAGTGGGTGAAGAGCTTCGCGATCAAGGCGGCCTTGGCATGCTGATGGCGCTGGGCGGCATCATGCTCTACCTGGCTTTCCGCTTTCAGTGGAAGTTCGCGGTTGGCGCCATTGTGTCGCTGGTGCATGACGTGATCGTCACCATGGGCGTGCTGTCGTGGTTCCAGATCACCTTTGACCTGACGGTGTTGGCGGCGGTGCTGGCAATCATCGGCTACTCGCTCAACGACACCATCGTGGTATTTGACCGGGTTCGTGAGAACTTCCGGGTGCTGCGCAAGGCCAGCCTGATCGAGAACATCAACATCTCGACCACGCAAACCCTGCTGCGCACCATGGCAACGTCCATCTCCACCCTGCTGGCGATCGCTGCACTGCTGATCTTTGGTGGCGATAACCTGTGGGGCTTCTCGATTGCCTTGTTCGTGGGTGTGTTGGCGGGTACTTACTCGTCGATTTACATCGCCAACGTGGTATTGATCTGGCTGAACCTCAGTGCTGAGGATTTGATTCCGCCTGCAGCGAGCGAGAAAGAGGTCGATGACCGTCCTTAACGGTTAGTTATCTCAAAGCCGTAACAAAAAGGCGCGAGTATTGAACTCGCGCCTTTTTTTATGCTCCAACTCCAGGATTGGTGTGGGACTGTCCCCACGTGTGATGGTCTGGAGGTTCGCGTGAACAAGTCTTTGCTGGTTGGTGCTGTTTTGGGTGCTGTCGGTGTGACTGCCGGAGGTGCTTTTGCGACCTACAGCTTGGTTAAATCCCCTGATGCTGCGCAGGTGTTGGCGGTTGTTCCGGTCAATCAGCAGATCAAGACGCCGCGAGAAGTGTGCAAGGAAGTGGCTGTGACGCGACAAGCGCCGGTCAAGGATCAGCATCAAATCGTCGGTAGCGTGATTGGCGCGGTGGCGGGCGGTTTGCTGGGTAATCAGATAGGTGGCGGTAGCGGCAAGAAGATTGCTACTGTTGCCGGTGCGGTGGGCGGTGGATATGCCGGTAACAAGGTTCAGGAAGGTATGCAGAACCGCGATACCTACACCACGACCCAAACACGCTGCAATACTGTCAACGACATCAGTCAAAAGGTCGTTGGTTATGACGTGCGCTATTCCTTAAACGGCAAGGAAGGCAAGGTGCGGATGGATCGTGAGCCGGGCAGTGAGATTGCCGTGGATAAGCAGGGCAACCTGATTTTGAATTAAGTTCGGGATTTGCAGTTTCCAGCTCGGAAACCGCAAGCCAAAAAAAAGCACCCTTTAAGGGTGCTTTTTTGTCTGTGGGTTTCGCTTAGCGTTTCAGCGAAGCCGGCAGGTGAGGCTGGATTGCAGTCAGAACTGCTTTGAAGCATTTGGTGTTGCCAGCAACGATGTGGCCTTTTTCAAGGAAATCGTGGCTACCGGTGAAGTCGCTGACCAGGCCGCCTGCTTCTTGAATCAGCAGTGCGCCTGCGGCCATGTCCCACTCGGACAGGCCTGACTCCCAGAATGCATCGAAACGACCAGCAGCCACGTAAGCCAGATCCAGGCTGGCGGCGCCTGCGCGGCGGATGCCGGCGGTTTGACCAACCAGGCTGCGGAACATGCCCAGGTAGTTTTCGAGGTTATCCATCTGGTTGTCGCGGAACGGGAAACCCGTACCCAGCAATGCGCCTTCCAGGCTGGTGCGACCGCTGACACGCAGGCGGCGACCGTTCAGTTGAGCGCCACGGCCACGGCTGGCGGTGAACTCTTCCTGGCGAACCGGATCCAGAACCACGGCGTGCTCTAGGCGGCCGCGGTATTTGCAGGCGATGCTGACGGCGAAGTGTGGAACGCCGCGCAGGAAGTTGGTGGTGCCATCCAGTGGGTCGATGATCCACAGGTAGTCTTCACCTTCACCGCTGCCTGGGTGCAAGCCGGTTTCTTCACCGAGGATGCCGTGCGTCGGGTAAGCCTTGCGCAGGGCGTCGATGATTTTCTGTTCGGCCGCACGATCGACTTCAGAGACGTAATCCTTGGCGTCTTTTTCGTCAACCTTAATGGTATCCAGGCGCTCGATGGAGCGGAAAATCAATTCACTGGCGCTGCGGGCGGCGCGCAGCGCGATATTCAGCATGGGCTGCATGGACGTTTCACCTAAGGTTGTTAAAGAAAGCCGAATATTCTATCAGAAAACTTTAGTAGATGAAGGTTTGCGTTAGCTTTCGTAGCTTATGGCGTTTTCGTTAGGTAAGATTTGTTCCCTTTTGCTGGCCTGTGAGCGCTTCCTTTGTTGCCTAATATTCGTGTCGTTCTGGTCAATACCAGCCATCCCGGGAACATCGGCGGTGCTGCGCGCGCCATGAAAAACATGGGCTTGTCGCGTCTGGTGCTGGTTGAGCCCCGAGTATTTCCGCACCATGAAGCCGATGCGCGTGCTTCTGGGGCGGGCGATATTCTAGAAAATGCGCAAGTCGTCGCCACGCTTGAGGATGCGTTGGTGGGCTGCAATCTGGTGCTGGGCACCAGTGCGCGTGATCGCCGTATTCCCTGGCCGCTGCTGGATCCGCGTGAGTGCGGGCAAAAAGTCGTGGCCGAGGCCGCTAACGGTGCAGAAATCGCCTTGGTGTTTGGTCGTGAAGACTCCGGCCTCACGAACGACGAGCTGCAGCGTTGCCACTTTCATGTGCACATCCCTTCAGACCCTGAGTTCAGCTCCCTGAACCTGGGTGCGGCTGTTCAGGTGTTGAGCTATGAGATTCGCATGGCCTGGTTGGCGGCTCAGGGCCAGCCCAGCAAGGTCGAAAAAGAAGAAGTGGCCTCCACCAAAAGTGGGGAGCTAGCGACCATGGATGAGCTGGAGCGCTTTTACGAGCACCTGGAGCAGACACTGGTTGCCATTGAGTTTATGGACCCTGAGAAGCCGCGTCATTTGATGGCGCGTTTACGCCGACTGTATGGCCGCAGTTCGGTCAGTCGGGCGGAGATGAATATTTTGCGTGGCATTCTCACTGAAACCCAAAAAGCAGCCCGCGGCGAGCTGCTCAAGCGCAAGGATTGATCATGTTTGAGCGTCTGCGTGAAGATATTCAAAGTGTGTTTCATCGTGATCCTGCGGCGCGAAATGCTTTCGAGGTGCTGACCTGCTATCCGGGCATGCATGCCATCTGGATTCATCGCCTGTCGGCTGTGTTGTGGGGGGCGGGCTGGAAATGGTTGGCGCGCCTGGTGTCGAATTTCGGGCGTTGGTTGACCGGTATCGAGATTCATCCTGGGGCCAAAGTCGGGCGCCGTTTCTTCATTGATCACGGCATGGGTATTGTGATTGGTGAGACTGCCGAGATCGGTGATGACGTGACGCTGTACCAGGGGGTGACGCTGGGCGGTACCAGTTGGAATAAAGGCAAGCGTCACCCAACGCTGGAAAATGGTGTGGTGGTCGGTGCGGGTGCCAAGGTGCTGGGGCCGTTTACCGTGGGTGCTGGCGCCAAGGTCGGTTCCAATGCGGTAGTCACCAAGCCTGTGCCTGCCGGCGCGACGGTAGTAGGGATTCCGGGTCGTATCATTGTCAAAAGTGACGATGCGGTCGAAGCCAAGCGCAAGGCGATGGCTGAAAAAATCGGCTTTGATGCCTATGGTGTGGGTGAAGACATGCCAGATCCGGTGGCGCGAGCGATTGCCCAATTGCTGGATCATCTTCAAGCGGTTGACGGCAAGCTTGAGGGTATGTGCGGCGCTCTGAAGGATTTGGGCAGTCCTTATTGCGCGCAGGATCTTCCTGAGCTGCGTGAAGAAGACTTTGCCTGCGTTAAAGGCAAGGACGAAAGTCAGGCCGTGTAGGCTTGTAGCCGCTGCCGCAGGCTGCGATCGGGCGCGAAGCGGCCGTGCTTTTTGGGCTGCAGGAGATTCCTGCAACCCTTATTGAAGTCTACGACGGTGAGCAGGGCGTTTGCTGTGGCCCGTGTGCCATTACGTCGCAGACCCTGCTACAATGCGGCCGCTGTTTTGCGGGTAATCCCGACTAAAGTGCTAGGTCTAATAGTTGACTTAAATAGTCGGGAATAGCATACTCGCCTCCATTCCGAATTCCGTGGTACCTGTCCATGAGACTGACTACAAAAGGCCGTTACGCCGTTACTGCAATGCTTGATTTGGCGTTGCACGCACAGCACGGGCCGGTGTCCCTGGCTGATATTTCCGAGCGCCAAGGCATTTCTCTTTCCTACCTTGAGCAATTGTTCGCCAAATTGCGCCGCAGCAGCCTGGTTTCCAGCGTGCGCGGGCCGGGCGGCGGCTATCGGCTGTCGCGTGACATGCAAGGTATTCAGGTCGCTCAAGTGATTGATGCGGTCAACGAATCTGTCGACGCCACGCGTTGCCAAGGGCTTGGCGATTGCCATGCCGGTGACACGTGCCTGACCCACCACTTGTGGTGCGACCTGAGCCTGCAAATCCACGAATTTCTCAGCGGTATCAGCTTGGCTGATCTTGTTACTCGCCGTGAGGTACAAGAAGTAGCCCAGCGTCAGGATCAGCGCCGCTGTAATGGCAAAGCGCCGCACCTGGATAAGATCGAAGCGTCCGCCGTCGAGTGATTGCATAAAAACGACGGTGCGCCAGCCAGCCTGATTTAGGAGATAGTCCATGAAATTGCCCATTTACCTTGATTACTCAGCCACCACCCCGGTTGATCCGCGTGTTGCTCAAAAAATGAGCGACTGCTTGCTGGTTGACGGGAACTTCGGTAACCCGGCTTCGCGCTCTCACGTGTTCGGCTGGAAAGCTGAAGAAGCGGTTGAGAACGGTCGTCGCCAGGTCGCTGACCTGGTTAACGCTGACCCGCGTGAAATTGTCTGGACCTCCGGTGCAACCGAGGCCAACAACCTGGCAATCAAAGGTGCAGCGCATTTCTATGCCACCAAAGGCAAGCACCTGATCACCGACAAGATTGAGCACAAAGCCGTTCTCGACACCATGCGTCAGCTGGAGCGTGAAGGCTTTGAAGTGACCTACATCGAGCCGGGTGAAGACGGTCTGGTTACGCCTGCCATGGTTGAAGCCGCCATGCGCGATGACACCATCCTGGTGTCGATCATGCATGTGAACAACGAAATCGGCACCATCAACGACATCGCTGCCATTGGTGAGCTGACTCGCTCGCGCGGCGTGCTGTTCCATGTTGATGCGGCACAGTCCACCGGTAAGGTTGAAATCGACCTGGCCAAGCTGAAAGTCGACTTGATGTCCTTCTCGGCTCACAAAACCTACGGCCCTAAAGGCATTGGTGCTCTGTACGTAAGTCGCAAACCGCGCGTACGTATTGAAGCCGCCATGCACGGCGGCGGTCACGAGCGCGGCATGCGTTCCGGCACCTTGGCCACCCACCAGATCGTGGGCATGGGCGAAGCGTTCCAGATTGCCAAAGAAGAAATGGCCGCTGAAAACATTCGAATCAAAGCCTTGAGCGACCGTTTCTTCAAGCAGGTTGAACACCTTGAAGAGCTGTACGTTAACGGCAGCATGATTCACCGCGTACCGCACAACCTGAACCTGAGCTTCAACTACGTTGAAGGCGAGTCGCTGATCATGGCGCTCAAGGATCTGGCGGTGTCGTCCGGTTCGGCATGCACCTCTGCTTCCCTTGAGCCGTCCTACGTATTGCGCGCCCTGGGCCGCAACGACGAATTGGCACACAGCTCGATCCGTTTCACCTTCGGCCGGTTCACCACCGAAGAAGAAATCGACTACGCCGCGCAGAAAGTGTGCGAGGCCGTTACCAAGCTGCGCGCTCTGTCGCCGCTGTGGGACATGTACAAAGACGGCATCGACATCTCGAAAATCGAGTGGGCGGCGCACTGATATTTCAAGTCGCCGTAGACAGGCGTTGTAAACGCAGCCAAAGCAGCGTTTACAACGTCTGAAGAGCGACTCTCTGATGAGTGAGGATTAGTACCATGGCTTACAGCGAAAAGGTCATTGACCACTACGAGAACCCGCGCAACGTCGGCAAGATGGACGCGGAAGACCCGGATGTTGGCACCGGCATGGTGGGCGCACCGGCGTGCGGCGACGTAATGCGTTTGCAGATCAAGGTTAACGAGCAGGGCATCATTGAAGATGCCAAGTTCAAGACCTATGGTTGCGGTTCGGCAATTGCGTCCAGCTCCCTGGCTACCGAGTGGATGAAGGGCAAGACTCTGGATGAAGCAGAGACCATCAAGAACACTCAGCTGGCCGAAGAACTGGCTTTGCCTCCGGTGAAAATTCACTGCTCGGTACTCGCAGAAGACGCCATCAAGGCGGCTGTTCGCGATTACAAGCTGAAGAAAGGTTTGATCTGATCCGCATGGCTTGCGTCTTTAATGGCGCAGGCGTGGTGAAGAGACTGGCAAAAGGTAAGGAGTCACGATGGCTATCAGCATGACAGAAGCGGCTGCTCGACACATTCGCCGCTCCCTTGACGGGCGCGGCAAAGGTGAGGGGATTCGTCTGGGTGTTCGCACCACAGGCTGTTCCGGTCTTGCCTATGTGCTGGAGTTTGTCGATGAAGTGGGCGAAGAAGACCAGGTCTTCGAAACCCATGGCGAAAAAGTGATCATTGATCCTAAGAGCCTGACTTACCTGGACGGCACTGAGCTGGACTTCGTCAAGGAAGGCCTGAACGAGGGCTTCAAGTTCAATAACCCTAACGTGCGCGGCGAATGTGGCTGCGGCGAAAGCTTCAACATCTGAGGCTAGTCGTGGGTACTCCTTGTCATTTTGCTTTGTTTGAGCTGCAACCGAGTTTCGTTCTGGACCTCGATCAGCTCGCTGTGCGCTACCGAGAGTTGGCGCGCGGTGTTCACCCGGATCGTTTTGCTGATGCTTCCGAGCGCGAGCAGCGCCTGGCGCTGGAGCAGTCGGCCAGCCTCAATGAGGCTTATCAGACGCTCAAAAACCCGTCCAAACGTGCGCGCTATCTGCTGGCATTGAAGGGTGGGGAGTTGCCGCTGGAAGTCACGGTGCATGATCCCGAGTTTCTGATGCAGCAAATGCAGTGGCGCGAAGAACTTGAAGATTTGCAGGACAGCGCCGATATGGCGGGTATTGCAGCATTCAAGCGTCGACTGAAAGTCGCTCAGGATCAACTGAATGACAGCTTCGCTGCTTGTTGGGATGACGCTGCGCAACGCGAGCAGGCTGAACGTCTGATGCGCCGCATGCAGTTCCTCGACAAGCTCACTTACGAAGTGCGCCAGCTAGAAGAGCGCCTCGACGATTAACTCCGTGCTTCCCTGATGGCACGCCTGATTACAGATAAGTCCTGATTACGATGGCCCTACTGCAGATCGCCGAACCCGGCCAAAGTCCTCAACCGCACCAGCGTCGTCTGGCTGTGGGGATCGACTTGGGCACTACCAATTCGTTGGTCGCTGCATTGCGCAGCGGTCTTTCCGAGCCCTTGGCTGACGCAAATGGCAATGTCATTTTACCGTCTGCCGTTCGCTATCACGCTGATCGCGTCGAGGTCGGTGAGTCGGCACGTCTGGCAGCCGCAAGCGACCCTTTCAATACCATCCTGTCGGTCAAACGCTTGATGGGCCGCGGCTTGTCTGACGTCAAGCAGTTGGGCGAGCAGCTGCCTTATCGCTTTGTTGGCGGTGAGTCGCACATGCCGTTTATCGACACCGTGCAAGGGCCTAAAAGCCCGGTTGAAGTGTCTGCTGAAATTCTGAAAGTGCTGCGTGAGCGCGCTGAAAAGACCTTGGGCGGGGAATTGGTGGGTGCGGTGATCACCGTTCCGGCCTATTTCGATGACGCTCAGCGTCAAGCCACCAAAGATGCAGCCAAATTGGCAGGCCTCAATGTGCTGCGTTTGCTCAATGAGCCAACCGCTGCGGCCGTGGCTTACGGGCTGGATCAGTCGGCTGAAGGGGTTGTGGCTATTTATGACCTGGGCGGAGGCACGTTCGATATTTCGATCCTGCGCCTGACCGGCGGTGTGTTTGAAGTGCTGGCCACGGGTGGTGATAGCGCGTTGGGCGGCGATGATTTCGATCATGCCATTGCGGGTTGGATGATCGAGCAGGCGGGCTTGTCGGCTGATCTAGATCCCGGCACTCAGCGCGCTTTGCTTCAGGCTGCTTGCGCTGCCAAAGAAGCGCTGACTGATGCGTCATCTGTAACGGTTGCTTTTGGCGAGTGGAGTGCAGAGCTGACCCGTGAAGCCTTTGATGCGCTGATTGAGCCCATGGTTGCACGCAGCCTCAAGGCTTGCCGCCGCGCCGTGCGCGACGCCAATATCGAAATTGAAGACGTTCAGGCCGTTGTCATGGTTGGCGGTTCGACCCGCGTACCGCGTGTTCGTGAAGCCGTCGCCGGAATGTTTGGTCGCGAGCCGCTGACCGATATCGACCCGGATCAAGTGGTGGCCATGGGTGCTGCGATCCAGGCCGATACCCTAGCGGGTAACAAGCGTGAAGGTGGCGAGCTGTTGCTGCTGGACGTGATTCCATTGTCGCTCGGTCTTGAGACCATGGGCGGCTTGATGGAGAAAGTTATCCCGCGCAACACCACGATTCCAGTGGCCCGTGCGCAGGATTTCACGACCTACAAAGATGGTCAGACGGCCATGATGATTCATGTGCTGCAAGGCGAGCGTGAACTGATTAGCGACTGCCGTTCCCTGGCACGCTTTGAGTTGCGTGGCATTCCGCCGATGGTGGCCGGCGCAGCCAAAATTCGTGTGACCTTTCAGGTCGATGCGGATGGTTTGCTCAGCGTTGCCGCTCGCGAGCTGGGTTCGGGCGTTGAGGCGAGCATTCAGGTCAAGCCGTCTTACGGTCTGACCGATGGCGAAATTGCCAAGATGCTCAAAGACTCGTTCCAGTACGCAGGTGATGACAAAGTGGCCCGTGTGTTGCGTGAGCAACAGGTCGATGCGCAGCGTTTGATCGAGGCTGTGCAGTCAGCGCTAGAGGTTGACGGTGATCGCTTGCTGGACGCCGAAGAGCGCATGGTCATCGAAGCGCAAATGCAAGAATTGTCTGAATTGATGAAAGGCACAGATGGTTACGCCATCGAGCAGCAGACCAAGCGTCTGTCGCAAGTCACTGATGCCTTTGCTGCCCGTCGTATGGATTTGACGGTCAAAGCCGCCCTGTCTGGGCGCAACCTGAATGAAATCGAGGAATAACTGATGCCGCAGATCATTTTTCTGCCACATGCCGAGCATTGCCCGGACGGTATGGTCGTTGAGGCTGAGACCGGCAAGTCCATTCTCGAAGTGGCCCATGACAATCACATCGAAATCGAAAGTGCTTGTGGTGGTGTCTGTGCGTGCACGACCTGTCACTGCATTATTCGTGAAGGCTTTGACTCGCTCGAAGAGGCTGATGAGCTGGAAGAAGACTACCTGGATCGTGCCTGGGGTCTTGAAGCTCACTCCCGTTTGAGCTGCCAGGCCAAGGTCGGTACTGAAGACCTGACGGTCGAGATTCCGAAATATTCCCTTAACCATGCTGCCGAAGCGCCGCACTGATAAGGAATTGTCATGAGCCTTAAATGGGTTGATGTTCAAGAAATTGCAATACAACTGGCTGAAGCTCACCCGGATGTTGATCCTCTGACCGTGAACTTCGTCAAGCTGCGCAATCTGGTGATGGCGCTGCCTGACTTTGACGACATCCCGGATCGTGGTGGAGAGAAGGTTCTCGAAGCCATTCAGGGGTTGTGGATCGAAGAAGCCGACTAAGCTTGTAACGACGTAATTATGCAATACCCCAGAACCCGCGTATAATTCGCGGGTTTAATTTTTCGCTTAAATCATTGTTTCTGGAGTTACACCATGGCTGTTCAACGCACTTTCTCCATCATCAAGCCTGACGCTGTTGCAAAAAACGTTATTGGCGAGATCACCACTCGTTTTGAAAAAGCCGGCCTGAAGGTTGTAGCTTCGAAAATGAAGCAGCTGTCCAAAGCTGAAGCTGAAGGCTTCTACGCTGAGCACAGCGCTCGTGGTTTCTTCGGCGACCTGGTTGCTTTCATGATCTCCGGTCCAGTTGTTGTTCAGGTTCTGGAAGGCGAAAACGCTATCGCTCTGAACCGCGAACTGATGGGCGCTACCAACCCTAAAGAAGCCGCTGCTGGCACCATCCGTGCTGACTTCGCTGATTCCATCGACGCGAACGCTGTTCACGGTTCCGACTCGGAAGCCGCTGCTGCACGCGAAATCTCCTACTTTTTCGCAGCTACTGAAGTAACCACTCGCTAAGTATTGGCTTGTGAGTGAGGGTGAAGACATGATTGCAACGACTGGCAAAACCAACCTGTTGGGTTTGACTCAACCGGAAATGGAGAAATTCTTCGACTCAATCGGGGAGAAGCGTTTCCGTGCCGGTCAGGTCATGAAGTGGATTCACCACTTTGGCGTCGAAGATTTCGACGCCATGACTAACGTCAGCAAGGCCTTGCGCGACAAGCTCAAGGCTATTGCTGAGGTTCGTGGGCCTGAAGTCGTCAGCGAGGACATCTCCAGCGATGGCACCCGTAAATGGGTGGTACGTGTAGAGTCCGGCAGCTGCGTCGAGACGGTTTACATTCCCTCGGGCAAACGCGGCACCTTGTGCGTTTCGTCCCAGGCTGGCTGTGCCCTGGACTGCAGTTTCTGCTCCACCGGCAAGCAAGGTTTCAATAGCAACCTCACCGCCGCCGAAGTGATCGGTCAGGTGTGGATTGCCAACAAATCCTTCGGCAGTGTTCCGGCAACCATCGACCGTGCCATCACCAATGTGGTGATGATGGGGATGGGTGAACCGCTGCTGAACTTCGACAACGTCATCAGTGCCATGAAATTGATGATGGATGACCTGGGTTACGGCATTTCCAAGCGCCGGGTCACCTTGTCCACCTCGGGCGTAGTGCCGATGATCGATGAGCTGGCCAAGCACATTGACGTCTCCCTGGCATTGTCACTGCACGCACCTAACGACGAGCTGCGCAGTCAGTTGGTGCCCATCAACAAGAAGTACCCGCTGGCCATGCTGCTTGATTCTTGCCGTCGTTATATGGCGACCTTGGGTGAGAAGCGCGTGTTGACCGTCGAGTACACCTTGCTCAAAGACGTGAACGACCATGTTGACCACGCGCGTGAAATGATCGAGTTGCTCAAGGACACGCCGTGCAAGATCAACCTGATCCCGTTCAACCCTTTCCCGCATTCGGGTTATGAGCGTCCAAGCAACAACGCCATTCGCCGTTTTCAGGAGCTGTTGCAGCAGGCGGGTTACAACGTGACCGTGCGCACGACGCGCGGCGAAGACATCGACGCGGCCTGTGGGCAGTTGGTGGGGCAGGTCAATGACCGCACCCGTCGCAGCTCGCGCCTGATTGCCGCGCGTGAGCTCAACGCCGATGCCGACTCAGCGCCCAACGCTGCCTCGGCGTCCTGAGAGAGGACATCCATGATCCTGCGCGCTGCGCTGTGTGTCGTATGGGCCGGCTTAGTTGCGGGCTGCGTTTCATCGGGTAGCTCAAGCCCGATGAACAGCGACGAAGGGCGTGATGCAGCGCGTGAGGCTTATGTTCAGTTGGGCCTCGGTTATCTCCAGCAGGGGATGGCAGAACAGGCCAAAGTACCTTTGGGCAAGGCCCTCGAACTCGACAAGACTGATCCGGACACCCAAGCCGCCCTGGCTTTGGTTTTTCAGTCTGAAATGGAGTTTGAGCTGGCTGAACAGGCATTTCGCACGGCGTTGAACCGGCGGCCAGGCGACCCGCGCATTCTCAACAATTACGCCAGCTTTCTGTTTGAGCAACAGCGCTACCAAGAAGCCAGCGCGTACTTTCAAAAAGCTCTGGCCGACCCGCTCTATCCTGATCGATCGCGCATCTTCGAGAATCTGGGGATGACTGCACTCAAGTTGGGTCAGCGGGATGAGGGCCGTCAGCAGCTCGAAAAAGCCCTGCGTTTGAACCCCCGACAACCCCGCGCACTGCTCGAAATGGCTGAGTTGTCTTACGAAGACAGGCATTATGTGCCCGCACGTGACTTTTACGATCGTTTTAGCCTGCTTAGCGGGCAAAATGCACGTAGTCTATTGCTCGGTGCGCGGTTGGCAGATGTTTTCGACGAGCGTGCTTCAACAGCCAATTATGGTCATCAACTAAAAAGACTCTATCCCGGTACGCCGGAATATCAGCAATACCTGTCGGAGCAATGATGAAAGCGGCGCAACCCGAAGTTCTAGCAGCGACTCGTGTCAATCCTGGTGAGACCTTGCGTCAGGCCCGTGAAAACAATGGCTGGACGTTGGCTGAAGTCGCCATGAAGCTTAATCTCACGGCCAGCTCCTTGAGTAATCTTGAGGCGGGGGCGTTCGACAAGCTGCCGGGGCATACCTTTGCTCGTGGTTATATTCGCGCCTATGCCAAATTGCTCGGTATGGATCAGACTGCGCTGGTGCATGAGTTTGATCTCTACACCGGAACAGATGCCAACGGCAGTAGTGTGCACAGCCTTGGCCGCATTGAAGAGCCGGTGCGTATTTCGCACACCATCTTGCGTATTGTCAGCCTGCTGTTGCTGATCGCTGTTATCGGTGGTGGCTTTATCTGGTGGCAGGACCAAACGTCCATGCGCACCAAAGACCTGATTGGTCTGGCCCCGGAACACGTGGAAGTTGAAGGTGCTGACGGCACCACCCAGATCCACCCGCTCGACGAGCCGGAAGATCAGGCCGTGGCTGAAGCCAAGGTTGAAGCACAATCACCGGTTGAAGCCCAAACCGCTGAGGAGCAAACGCAGAGCTCGGCATTGGCACTTCCGCTTGCGTCTGCGCCTGCCGCCACTGCCTCCGCACCCGTTGCCGCCGTCACTTCTGACCCGTCTGCGCCTGCGGCACCTGTCGCGCCAACGCTTGCTGCCACGCCAGTTGCTCCCGCAGTTGCGCCTGTCGAAAGCGCACCAGTAGCCGGTGCTGGCAAGGTTGCAGTGCAATACAACGCAGATTGCTGGACTCAAGTCACCGATGCGACGGGTAAAGTGTTGTTTGGCGGCCTGAAGCGCAAAGGCGAAAATCTTGAAGTGAGCGGCAAGCCACCTCTGAGCTTGCGCCTGGGCTTTGCCCGTGGCGCGCAAGTGACCTACAACGGTCAGGCGGTGGATGTCGCTCCTTTCACCAGTGGCGAGACTGCTCGCCTGAAGTTAGGTCAATAAGTCATGCACGGCGAATCACCAATCAAACGTCGCGAATCGCGCAAAATCTGGGTCGGCTCTGTGCCAGTCGGTGGCGATGCCCCCATTGCTGTACAGAGTATGACCAACAGCGATACCAATGATGTCGCAGCGACCGTTGCGCAAATCAATCGTCTGGAAGCCGCAGGTGTCGATATCGTGCGGGTTTCCGTACCTGATATGGATGCAGCAGAAGCGTTTGGCCGTATCAAGCAATTGGTCAAAGTGCCATTGGTTGCCGACATCCACTTCGATTATCGGATTGCGCTGCGCGTAGCCGAGTTGGGTGTGGACTGTTTGCGCATCAACCCGGGCAACATTGGTCGCGAAGACCGTGTACGTGCCGTGGTCGATGCTGCCCGTGATCGCGGTATTCCAATTCGGATCGGCGTTAACGCCGGTTCGCTCGAGAAAGACCTGCAAAAGAAGTACGGCGAACCGACCCCTGCTGCGCTGGTAGAGTCAGCACTGCGTCACGTTGAGCACCTTGAACGCCTGAATTTCAAGGACTTCAAGGTCAGCGTTAAGGCCTCCGACGTGTTTATGGCGGTTGAAGCCTACCGTCTCCTGGCTAAGGAAATCGTCCAGCCGCTGCACTTGGGTATCACCGAAGCCGGTGGTTTACGTTCGGGCACAGTGAAATCTGCCGTCGGCCTAGGTATGCTGCTCGCCGAGGGAATTGGCGATACTATCCGTATCTCGTTGGCAGCAGACCCGGTTGAGGAAGTCAAAGTTGGTTACGACATCCTGAAATCACTGCGTTTGCGCTCGCGTGGCATTAACTTTATTGCGTGCCCAAGCTGTTCGCGCCAGAACTTCGACGTGGTTAAAACCATGAACGAGCTGGAAGGGCGCCTGGAAGATCTGCTGGTGCCCTTGGATGTCGCTGTGATCGGCTGTGTTGTAAATGGCCCCGGTGAAGCCAAGGAGGCCCATGTGGGCCTGACCGGCGGAACGCCCAACCTGATTTATATCGATGGCAAGCCGTCGCAGAAATTGACGAATGAAAACCTGGTGGATGAGCTCGAAAAGCTGATTCGCCAGAAGGCGGCCGAAAAGGTCGAAGCTGACGCAGCGGTTATCGCGCGCGGCTAATCAAACGAATTAAGGACTTTTTGTGAGCAAGTCTCTGCAAGCCATTCGTGGCATGAACGACATTCTGCCCGACCAGACGCCTGTATGGCGTTACGTCGAAGGCAAGGTAGCGCGTTTGCTGGATAACTACGGTTACAAGCAAATTCGCATGCCTATCGTCGAGTTCACCGAACTGTTCAAGCGCTCCATCGGCGAAGTGACTGATATCGTCGAAAAAGAGATGTACACCTTCGAGGACCGCAACGGCGATTCGCTGACCTTGCGTCCTGAAGGCACGGCGGCGTGCGTCCGTGCTGTGCTTGAGCACGGCATCACCGGCGGTGGTCAGGTTCAAAAGTTGTGGTACATCGGCCCGATGTTCCGCCACGAGCGCCCGCAGAAAGGTCGCTATCGCCAGTTCCATCAGATTGGGGTTGAGGTGTTCAACCTGGATGGGCCGGACATCGATGCTGAATTGATCGTGCTGACCTGGCGTCTGTGGGGAGAGCTGGGCATCCGTGATGCGGTCAAGCTTGAGCTCAACAGCCTGGGTACCAGTGAAGCCCGCGCCCGCTATCGTGCGGCGCTGGTGGAATACCTGTCCTTGCGCTTGAGCGAGCTTGACGAAGATAGCCAGCGTCGTTTGAAATCCAACCCGCTGCGGGTGCTTGATACCAAGAACGCCGATACTCAGGCTGTACTGGTGGATGCGCCCAAGCTGGTGGATTACCTCGACGAAGAGTCCCGGGTGCATTTCGAAGGGCTGAAGGCCCGTCTGGATGCTGCCGGTATTCCTTATGTGATCAACCCCAAGCTGGTTCGCGGCCTCGATTACTACAGCAAAACCGTATTTGAATGGGTCACTGACAAGCTGGGCGCTCAAGGCACTGTCTGCGCGGGCGGCCGTTATGACGGTCTGGTCGAGCAAATGGGCGGCAAACCGACCACTGGCGTTGGCTTTGCAATGGGCATCGAGCGTTTGATTCTGTTGGTTGAAACGCTTGAACAAATCCCGCAAGAGTTGGCGCGTCAGGTGGACGTTTATCTGTGCGCGTTTGGTGAGGCTGCCGAACTGGCTGCCTTGGCATTGAGCGAGCGGGTTCGTGATCAATTGCCGAACCTGCGCTTGCAGATCAACGCGGGCGCCGGCAGTTTCAAAAGCCAGTTTAAAAAAGCCGACAAAAGCGGTGCGCTATACGCACTGATTCTGGGCGACGACGAATTGGCCCAGCAAGTGGTAGGCGTCAAACCTCTGCGTGGCCAGGGCGAACAACAAACGATTGCCTGGGATGCTCTAGCTGAGCACTTGGCCACCTGCGTTGTGCAGGGTTGAAGCTGTAAAACAGCCGATTTAGCGAATAAGGAGTGTTGGGGTGTCGAGTAACGAAGATGAACAGCTGGGCGAGTTGAAAGACTGGTGGCAGCGTAACGGCAAACCCCTGCTTACTGGCGGCTTGCTTGCGCTGGTAGTGGTGTCCGGCTGGCAGCTATGGCACAAATATCAGGCGAATCAGTCGCAAGGTGCGTCGGTTCTGTATCAGCAGTTGCTTGAAACCACACTCACGCCTGACGGTAAGCCCGATGTGGCCCGTGTGGCTGATCTGGCCAACAAGTTGAAAGGCGAATACGCAGGTTCTGCCTACGCACAATTTGGCGGGTTGTTCGTGGCTAAAGTGGCCGTGGACAATGGCAAACTCGACGACGCAGCCACTGAGCTGAAAACCATTGTCGACAAGCCAACCAACCCAACGCTGGGTGAAGTTGCACGTCAGCGTCTGGCTCAAGTTCTGGCAGCACAAGGCAAAGTTGATGATGCCTTGAAACTGCTTGAAGGCGATTCGGACAAAGCATTCCTGGCCAGCCGTGAAGAACTGAAAGGCGACCTGCTGGTACAGCAGGGCCGTACTGACGACGCACGTGCCGCCTACGAAAAAGCCAAAGCCGCGCTGTCGGATGAAGCGGCGGTCGGTGGCTTACAAATCAAGCTGGACGACCTGGCCAAAGGGGATGCGTGAAGTGATTCGATGGAAACATGCGGCATTGCTGGCTCTGGTCGTGTTGGCCGCGGGTTGCAGCAGCAACAGCAAAAAAGAACTTCCACCGGCTGAATTGACGGACTTCAAAGAAGAAGTCGTGTTGCAAAAGCAGTGGGATCGCTCGATCGGTGACGGTCAGGGCAAAACCTATAACATGCTGGTACCAGCTGTTGAAGGTAATAACATCTACGCCGCTGACGTGACGGGCGTAGTGATGTCTCTTGACCGCATGAACGGTGACGTTCAGTGGAAGAAAGACCTCGATCAGCCTGTTTCTGGCGCAGTAGGTCTGGGCTATGGTCTGGTGCTGCTGGGTACCTTGCAGGGTGATGTCATTGCTCTGGATGCCAGCAACGGTGAAGAGAAATGGCGCGCACGTGTTAACAGCGAAGTGCTGGCTCCACCTGCAACCAACGGCGATATCGTTGTGGTTCAGACTCAGGACGACCATCTGATTGGCCTGGACGCCTCGACGGGCGATCAGCGCTGGATCTACGACAGCACGCCAGGTGTTTTGACCTTGCGTGGCACCGGTGCTCCGCTGGTAACCAATCACCTGGCGGTTGCAGGTCTGTCGACCGGTAAAGTCGTTGCGCTGGATACTCAGACCGGTGTGCCGGTATGGGAGCAGCGTGTGGCCGTACCGCAAGGTCGCTCGGAGCTGGAGCGCATCGTTGATATTGACGGCGGTCTGCTGTTGTCCGGCGGCACGCTGTATGTAGCGAGCTACCAGGGCCGTATGGCAGCACTGGAACTGGAAAGCGGTCGCGTGCTTTGGCAGCGCGATGCTTCCAGCTATGCCGGTGTCGCGCAGGGCTTTGGCAACGTCTACGTCAGCCTGGCGTCCGGTACGGTTGAAGGCGTTGATGAGCGCTCGACCACTGCCTTGTGGAGCAACGATGCTCTGGCCCGCCGTCAATTGTCGGCACCAGAAGTTTTCTCCAGCTACGTGGCAGTCGGCGACATGGAAGGCTATCTGCACCTGCTCAGTCAGGTTGATGGTCGTTTCGTTGGCCGTACTCGTGTAGACAGTGATGGCCTTCGGGCACGTCCGCTGGTGGTCGGTGACATGATTTACGTGTTTGGTAACAGCGGCAAACTGGAAGCCCTGACCATTCGCTAAGGCGTCTATGCTTGAGGCTCTAGGGTCTCAGGCAGCCTTGCTCTGGCAAGGCTCGCGGCACATATGTGCTGTTCCGAACTCTGGCCGCAGCCTTGCTGCGGCTTTTGTATTTTCTGAAATAACGAAGTGGAGAGCCGCATGGTTCCCGTAATCGCCCTGGTGGGCCGACCTAACGTCGGCAAGTCCACCTTGTTCAACCGCCTGACCAGGACTCGCGACGCTATCGTCGGCGACTTGTCCGGTCTAACCCGTGATCGCCAATACGGTGAGGCCAAGTGGCAAGGGCGTTCCTACATTCTGGTCGACACCGGTGGTATTTCCGGTGACGAGCACGGTATGGACGAAAAGATGGCCGAGCAGTCACTGCTGGCGATCGAAGAAGCGGATGTTGTTCTGTTCCTGGTAGATGCAAAAGCGGGTTTTACCGCTGCTGACCAGATGATCGGCGAGCACCTGCGTAAGCGTAACAAGCGTTCTTACGTGGTTGCCAACAAGGTCGATAACATTGATCCGGACATGGCTCGCGCCGAGTTCGCACCCTTGGGCATGGGTGATGCGATTCCAATCGCCGGTGCTCATGGTCGTGGTATCACGCAAATGCTGGAAATTGCCTTGGGCAACTTCCCGCGTGATGAAGAAGAGCCGGTCGACGGCGAAGAAGAAATCGTGCTCGAAGGTGAGGAAGCCAAGCGCATTCCTGGCCCAAGTGAAAAAGACGGTATCAAGATCGCTATCATTGGTCGCCCTAACGTCGGTAAATCGACCCTGGTTAACCGCATGCTGGGTGAAGATCGGGTGATCGTGTACGACCAGCCAGGTACCACGCGTGACAGTATCTACATCCCGTTTGAGCGCAATGACGAGAAGTACACGCTGATCGACACCGCGGGTGTGCGCAAGCGCGGCAAGATCCACGAAGAAGTCGAAAAATTCTCCGTGGTCAAAACCCTGCAAGCCATCAAAGACGCCAACGTGGTGATCTTTGTAATGGACGCTCGTGAAGGCGTGGTTGACCACGACCTGAACCTGTTGGGTTTTGCGCTGGAGGCCGGTCGTGCTCTAGTCATCGCGATCAACAAGTGGGACGGCATGACCCCAAGCGAGCGCGAGTTCGTGAAGGTCGAATTGACCCGTCGCCTGTTCTTCGTTGACTTCGCCGATATTCACTTTATCTCGGCCTTGCACGGCACCGGTGTCGGTAACCTGTACCAATCGGTGCAGAACTCCTTCAAGTCGGCAGTAACGCGCTGGCCGACCAACCGTCTGACCCAGATTCTGGAAGACGCGGTCAGTGAGCACGCGCCACCGATGGTTAACAGCCGCCGGATCAAGCTGCGTTATGCCCACTTGGGTGGTGCCAACCCGCCGATTATCGTGATTCACGGTAACCAGGTTGAGAAGGTTCCGAAGTCTTACGTCCGTTATCTCGAAAACACCTACCGTCGAGTCTTGAAGCTGGTCGGTACGCCGATCCGCATCGAGTTCAAAGGTGGCGAGAACCCGTACGAAGGCAACAAGAACTCGCTTACTGACCGTCAGGTCAACAAGAAGCGCCGCATGATGTCGCACCACAAGAAAGCCGAGAAAAATCGTAGAGACAAGCGCTAACGCGCTAGCTGTAAGTTTTCAGCTGCAAGCTGTAAGTTAAAGCGAATATGCTTTAGCTTGCAGCTTGAGGCTTACTACTTGCAGCTCCCTGAAAGGGTGACGTCCATGATTGTCAGTAAATTGCCGAATGTCGGCACCACCATCTTTACGCGCATGTCGCAACTCGCGGCAGAAACCGGCGCGCTTAACCTGTCTCAGGGATTTCCTGACTTTGATGGCCCGCAAGCGCTGCGCGATGCGGTTGGCCAACATATCGCCCGTGGTCACAACCAATACTCGCCAATGACTGGCTTGCCCGCTTTGCGTACTCAAGTGGCGGCAAAAATTGCTCGCAGTTACGGCGTGCACGTGGATGCCGATACCGAGGTGACTATCACTCCCGGGGCCACTCAAGCTATTTTTTGTGCAATCCAGGCGGTCATTCACGCCGGTGACGAAGTCATCGTGTTCGACCCGTGCTATGACAGCTACGAGCCCTCGGTTGAGTTGGCCGGTGGTCGTTGCGTGCATGTACAGTTGGGGCTGGACGACTTCTCCATTGACTGGCAAAAGCTTAAAGATGCACTGACGCCGCGCACGCGCATGATCATCCTCAACAGCCCGCATAACCCAAGTGGTGCATTGATTAGCCGTGCCGAACTTGATCAGTTGGCTGCATTGATCGCAGACCGTGACATCTACCTCATCAGCGATGAGGTGTATGAGCATCTGGTGTACGACGGTGTGTCCCATGTCAGTGTTTTGTCGCACGCGCAGTTGTACGATCGGGCATTCGTGGTCAGTTCGTTCGGTAAGACTTACCACGTTACCGGTTGGAAAACGGGATATGTCGTGGCGCCGCCTGCCCTGACAGCCGAGTTGCGCAAGGTTCACCAGTACGTCAGTTTTTGCGGAGTGACGCCTTTGCAATATGCCTTGGCAGATTTTATGCAGGCTCATCCGGAACATGTAGAAGAGTTGCCGGGGTTTTATCAGGCCAAGCGCGATCTGTTTTGTGATTTGCTAAGCCCGTCGCGTTTCACCTTTAAACCGGTGGCAGGGACCTATTTTCAACTGGTCGATTATTCTCGAATTCGTCCCGACCTCGATGATGTCGCCATGGCCGAATGGCTCACCCGCGAGCACGGTGTGGCGACAATTCCGGTGTCGGTGTTCTACCAGTCCCCGCCTGAAGGGCAGCGGCTGGTTCGTTTATGTTTTGCAAAACGCGAGGAGACGCTGCGTGAAGCAGCAGAAAAACTATGCGTGATCTAAGTAAATTATCTGATTTAACCGTTGCGTTGGTGCAAACCACGCTGGCCTGGCATGACCGTCAGGCCAACTTTGAGCATTTTGAAGAGTTGCTGGAGCAAGCCAAAGGCGCTGATCTGGTGGTGTTGCCGGAAATGTTTACGACAGGCTTCAGCATGGAGTCAGAAACGCTGGCAGAACCTGAGCACGGGCCTACTCACGCGTGGCTCATTGCGCAGGCCAAGAAGCTTAATGCTGTCGTGACCGGAAGCATCATCGTACTAGCGGCTGATGGCAGTCATCGTAATCGCCTGCTGTGGGCGCGCCCTGATGGTGAAGTACTGCACTACGATAAGCGCCATTTGTTCCGCATGGCGGGTGAACACGAGCATTTCACCCCGGGCGAGCGTCAGATCCAGTTTGAAGTCAAAGGCTGGCGGGTTCGTCCTTTGATTTGCTACGACCTGAGATTTCCGGTGTGGAGCAGTGATCCTCACGACACTGACTTGTTGCTGTACACCGCCAACTGGCCGGGTGCGCGTCGTCTGCACTGGAACCGCTTGCTGCCTGCACGTGCGATTGAAAACCTGTGCTACGTCGCGGCGGTCAATCGGGTGGGGACAGACGGTAAAGGTCTGGTTTATACAGGCGACAGTCATATCTTCGACTTTCAGGGTGAGTCATTGCTCAGTGCGGGAGAGGGGGATGGGGTGTTTGAGGTTCGCCTGAATGCGGCAGAGCTGGCGGCTTACCGGGAGCGCTTTCCGGCTTATAAGGATGCCGATACGTTCGAGTTTCGATAGAGAGGCTTGCCCTCACCCTAACCCTCCCGGAAGGAGAGGGGACTAGAAGCTAAAGCATCTCGCAATCAGTTCCTTCTCCCTCTGGGAGAGGGCTCGGGTGAGGGTGTTCTGTCAGCCAATACGCAAAAGGCCCCAAGGTTCGCACCTTGGGGCCTTTTGCCATACCAGAACTGCTTACGCGGCTTTTGCCTCGCTTTCGCTCAGCGAACGGTTCAGGGCGCTGAACAGGGCCTTGAAGCTGGCGGTGGTGATGTTGTCATCAATGCCCACGCCATGCACGGCGCGTTCGCCATTCACGCGCAACTCAATGTAGGCCGCCGCTTTAGCATTGGTGCCCGCGCCAATCGCATGCTCGTTGTAATCCATGATCTCTGCTTTAACGGGCAGACCGGCCACCAGCGCTTCCAGCGCGCCATTACCCTTGCCGCTCCAGCGCAGATTGGTTTCACCGTCGCCTTTGGCGGACACTTCGACCTCGACTGCGCTGTGGCCGTTTTCTTCCTGAAGACGATGACTAACCAGCGCGTAAGGCGTATTGGCCTGCAAATACTCACTGCGCAGCAAGTTGTGAATCTGTTGGGCAGTCATTTCAAGACCCAAGCGATCCGTCTCGCGCTGAACCACCTGGCTGAATTCGATCTGCATCCGGCGCGGCAAGCTGATGCCGTATTCCTGCTCCAGCAAGTAAGCAATCCCGCCTTTGCCGGATTGGCTGTTCACGCGGATTACCGCTTCATAGCTGCGGCCTATGTCTGCCGGGTCGATAGGCAAGTACGGTACTTCCCACAGACCATCCGGTTTTTGCTGGGCGAAACCTTTGCGGATAGCGTCCTGATGCGAGCCAGAGAATGCGGTGTGGACCAAATCACCCACGTACGGGTGACGTGGGTGCACCGGAATCTGGTTGCACTCTTCAACGACCTTGCGCACGCCGTCGATGTCGGAGAAATCCAGTTCAGGGTTCAGGCCCTGGGTGTACATGTTCAAAGCCACGGTCACCAGATCGACGTTACCGGTCCGTTCACCGTTACCGAACAGGCAACCTTCAACGCGATCGGCACCCGCCATCAGGCCCAATTCAGTGGCGGCCACACCAGTGCCACGGTCGTTGTGGGTGTGCAGGCTGATCAGCACGCTGTCACGGCGATTGATATGGCGACCGAACCACTCGATCTGGTCGGCATAAATGTTCGGCGTGGCGCACTCAACGGTCGCAGGCAGATTGAGGATCATTTTGTGCTCGGGTGTCGGATTCCACACCTCGATCACCGCGTCGCACACTTCCTTGGCGAACTCCAGCTCGGTGGCGCTGAAGGTTTCAGGCGAATACTCGAACGTCCAGTGGGTTTCGGGCTGTTGAGCCGCATATTTGACGAACAGCTTGGCCGCGCTGACGGCAATTTCCTTGATGCCTTCTTTGTCCTGGTTGAACACGATGCGGCGGAATGCCGGGCAGGTCGCATTGTAGAGGTGGACGATGGCTTTTTTCGCGCCGCGCAGCGACTCAAAGGTGCGAGCGATCAAGTCTTCACGGCCTTGTGTCAGCACCTGAATGGTTGTGTCGTCCGGGATATGCCCGTCTTCGATCAAGGTGCGCACGAAGTCAAAGTCGGTTTGCGATGCTGCCGGGAATGATGCCTCGATCTCTTTAACGCCTACGCTCACCAGCGTCTTCCAGAAGCGCAGCTTCTTTACCGCATCCATCGGCTCGATCAGCGACTGGTTGCCGTCGCGCAGGTCGGAGCTGCACCAGATCGGCGCTTTGGTGATGGTTTTCGACGGCCAGGTGCGGTCAGGCAAGTTAATAACCGGGAAGGCGCGGTATTTGGAAGACGGGTCTTTGAGCATGGTCATCAGGCAATCCTTTTTGTACAAGCCGCAGTTATTGAGCGGCTTGCTGAAGAAATACAAAGCACAAGGGGCGAGGCACCGCGACTAGCTTTGCAGTCGTGCACTGACGAGGCAAAGGCTGCGATGTTGGCGTAGCAGAATGAGGGTGTGAGCGCTATTCATGGCCTCAACCCTAACCACTGGATGGGAAGATGGCAAGCAGCTAAAAAATATTGAGAGAAATGCTCGAATGTTGACGTTTTACGATCTTTGGTTGCGCTGATATGGCTTTAAGGTTGTTTTTATTGCAGGAGTTTGGTGGATGATCAGCAGCCTGTGCTGCTGCTGATCCTCCCTTTGGCGACGCTGTCAGGGCTGGAAGGCACCGATAAAAATGGCCGGATCGATGCGGGCATCATTAAGGCTGACGTTCCAGTGCATATGCGGGCCCGTGGCACGGCCGGTGGAGCCCACTTTACCCACCACATCGCCTCGCGCCAGTTGTTGACCGACCTTTGTATCCACTTTCGACATGTGGCAAAACATGCTGATAAAGCCTTGGCCGTGGTCGACAAATACGGTGTTGCCGTTAAAAAAGTAGTTACCTATCAAAATGACCTTTCCCGCCGCCGGGGTCTTGATAGGCGTGCCCGCCGGCACAGCGAAATCGAGACCTGCGTGCGGATTGCGCTCTTCGCCATTGAAGAATCGACGAACGCCGAACTTGCTCGACAGCGGCCCGTTGACGGGTTTATCGAGTAGCAGATTGCTTGGCGTGTTAGGACTGAAGGTACGGTAGGCCTTGATCTGAATCGCCAGCTCGTTGTCGATGCGCTTTATGTCATCCGGGTTGGGGTTAACCTGACGCTTGTTTTTGAGGGTGATGCGCTGTTCCGGGTACTTCTTGGTGCCCACCGTAAAGTTAAGGTCGCGGCCGCCCGTGCTGATCTGCTCGATTCCCGGCTTGACGGTGAGCGGGATGCCGACAATGGCTCGCCAGGTGTCCTGCTCTTTGATCACCATGACCGGTTTACCTTGAAAGGATGCCTTGGGCGCTTGTGCACCCGTCCCCAGCTCAATCACGGCCACACCGCCCGGCACGGGTTTGTTCAGTAGGCGAGTGATGTAGCTGTCTGCCGCATTGGCGTTGAGTGTCAGGCACAGTAAAAAAAGGGCAGAGAAAAAGCGCAGCATGGATTAATCCAGTAATGAAAGGGTGACAGGCGTGAGATGGTTGTCTTCAACCCGAACGTGCAATTCGCCTTCGCCTAGTCTGGCTTTCAACCGCTGGCCATTGTGGGTTTGTGCGGCGCTGCGGATGGCGTTGCCGCGCTCATCGAGCAAAATGCTGTAACCCCGGCCCAGCGTGGCCAAAGGGCTCACCACATGTAGGGTTTGCATTTGGGTTTGCAGGTGCAGGCGGCGTGACTTCAGCCCTTCGCGCATGGCGCGCGGCAGGCGCTCGGCCAGCGTGTCCAGGCGTTGACGCAGCAGCGCCAGTTGACGGCCCGGGTGCTGACCGGCCAAACGCGTTTCGAGGCGGATAAGGCGTTCGCGGCGTGTATTGAGGCTACGTTCGAAGGCCCGGCGCATGCGCATGTCCAAATCATCCAAGCGTTGGGCTTGCTGACGCAGGCGCTCTGCGGGATTGCGCAGGCGTCGTGCCAAGCCGTCGAGACGTAGGCGATCGCGCATCAGACGGTCGTGCATGCGCATCACCAAGCGGCGGTGAAGGCTGTCGATACGCCGTTGCAGGTCGCTTGAATCGGGGGCCAGCAACTCGGCAGCCGCTGACGGCGTCGGTGCTCGGACGTCAGCCACAAAGTCGGCGATTGAAACATCGGTTTCGTGGCCAACAGCGCTGACGATAGGCGTGATGCACGCATCAATGGCACGTGCCACGCCTTCTTCGTTGAAGCACCACAGGTCTTCCAGCGAACCGCCGCCGCGGGCCAGAATCAACGCGTCAAAGCCGCGCGCATCGGCCAGCTTCAAGGCGCGCACAATTTGTGCGGTGGCTTCGCGGCCTTGCACGGCGGTCGGGATCAGGGTCAGTTCAATGTGCGGCGCGCGGCGGCGGAAGACGCTGATGATGTCGCGGATGACCGCCCCCGTGGGCGAGCTGACAATGCCGATGCGCTGCGGGTGGGCGGGCAGGGCGACTTTGCGC